>NZ_JAXBLV010000211.1:0-232574 GCF_034097035.1 Gemmata algarum | reverse complement strand
GGTGCGCCAACGGGTCTCATTTCGCGCCACCGATGATCTCGACCACCTTTTCGGTTTGCATCGGGCGGTCGCCGAGGCAGTCTGCCGTGAGCCGGAGTTTGAACAATGCTTGGTCCGGCTTAGTGCCTTTGAACGTGAGCGTGTAGGTTCGCTCGACGTTCCCCGGGATCGATTCTGCTTCGAACTGGAGTGTATTGTTGTCCGTTCGGCCCTTCGGGGTGGAACTTGTCACGTCAACGTTGTCCGGAAGATCGACCATCAACCGCACCTTGCCGGCGACCTCGCCGCCGACGTTCTTCACGTTTACCGTGAACGTGCCTTCTTTGCCGACCTGAACGGTGAGCGGCGTGAAGTGCGTTTCCCACAGCAGTGCCGCGGTGCCTTGGAACGTGGTCATCAGCTCTTGCGACGCGCGCGTGCCGCGCGCGTCCGCGGCACGCGCCGTGAACGCCCACCGCCCGTTCGTGTTCGCTTTCACCGCGTACCGCAGCGACACGGCCTCTTTGGGCTCCAGCCGCGGGATCTGCCAAACCACCGAGTCCCGGTAGACGGTGCCGCCGTTGGTCCTACTGGTGGGCGAACAGTTGACCGGGATGCTGCCCGTGACTTTGATGTTCGTGCTGGGGAGCGTTCCCGTGTTGCGCACCACGATTTCGTACTTGGCGGACTCGCCGGGCTTGACCACCTCGTTCCCGGCCGGGCCGGTGAATTTCATTTCGAGGCCGGGAACGAGCACTTCCGTGCGGGCCTCCGAGGGGCGATCTGCAACCAGCTTCGATCCGGTTACGTTGGTCAGGGTGAACACCTCGGAGGCCCCACGCGCCGTGACCCGATACTCAATTATTTTGCGCTCGCCCGGGAGCATGCGCCCGAGGTCCCAGCGCCACTGCTGGCCTTCGTTGTGTGGTGCGCGAGTTGCACCCGTCGTGATCGGTTCGAACTCGGCGGACTGGGGCAGGTTCTCGGAGACGCGAACGCCTTCTGCGGGGACCTTCCCCTGGTTCTCCACCAGCACGCGGACCGTGTAGGGCTCGTCGCGCACCGCCTGTTTCGGCGCGGACTTCGTGACTTTGACCATGGGCGTGCCGATCTTGGTGGTGACCGCTTGGCCGTGCTCGTACCGCACGTACGCGAGGTTTTTCAGCTCCTTGATGCCCGGTTTGGGGCGCAAGGTCAGTTCGACCGACTGCGACTTGCCGGCCTTAAGCGTCCCGAGATTCCAAATCAGTTGCTTGTCGGTTTTTGCGTCGTCGGGCATCGGTTTGGCGCTGACGAATTCCACCGCTTCAGGCGCGAGCGGGTTACGGAGGCTCACGGAGTGGGCGTCCGCAGCCGAGACATTCTGCACGGTGAGGACGTACTTGATGTTCTCCCCGTCGAGTGCGTCGGCCGGGACGCGCACGCGAACGGTGACGACCGGGTACGCGGGGTCTTGAACGTTGGTCGCGGGCCGCGGAGACTGGCCCGGAGCGCCGGGGACGCGCTGGAGGAGCTGAGCCTGCTGAAGTTCTCCCGTCGGAACGACCAGGGGCGCGAATTGCTCGGTTTCGTTCGGCAGGGCGGGTGGGAGGTTGCCGAACGTGAGTGAGGCCGGTTCCTGAGAGTGTTGCGCCGGCGCGGTCAGGGCGATTACGGCCCACACCACGACCACCACCGCCCCGCCGACCGCCGCCGACCGCGCGTGCTGCCACCGGCTCATGAATGCACCCTCACCTGCGTCCCGGTGTTCGTTCGACTCGCGGTGGGGATATAGTGTTTTCAGCGAAACTGCGAAAGGTCAAGTCGGGACGACTGCGGCCCCGCAAATGCGGTTGACGGGTTCCACCCAATGTTGACAATGGCGGGTTAGTTATCGGCCATGCCGGCCAACCGGAGAGGGACAGTTTGATGAACGCGCGAGCGTGGACGATAGGCGCACTTGCTGCGATAGGACTGCTGGCGGCCCCCCTGGCCGGCTCCGCCGCACAACCGGCCGCGGAGCCGGCCGGCGGAAAAGCTCAGGGACCCTACGTCGTGGTCGTCGGTGTCGGGGAGTTCAAGGATAAGGCGATCAGCCCCCGGCCGACCGCCGATGCGGACGCGAAAGCGCTTCACGCGCTGCTCACCGACAAAAAGTACCTCGGTGCTTCCCTCGATCGGGCCAAACTCCTGACCTCGTCCGGTGCGACCCGGGAGGCGGTGGTGAAGGCCGTCGACGCCGCCGCCGCCGCCACCGGCGGTGACGACACTGTGATCCTCGCGTTCTTCGGCCGCGGGTCGTCCACCGGCGACAAGCCGTGCTTCTTGACGAACGACAGCACGGTGAAAGACCGGGCGAAGACCGCTCTGCTGATGAGCGACCTGGAGCCGGCGTTCAAGAAGTTCAAGAGCCAGAACGTCCTGCTGCTGATGGACGTGCAGTACAAGGGCGGGGTCGACGCGGGGGCCGAAAAGATCCTCGAGCCGAGCTGGCTCGAGATCATGAAGCTCGTGTTCGGCGACGAGAAGGACGAGAACATGCTCCCGCCCAACCGGGTGCTGGTCCTCGGCAACCCGCCGTTCCAGGACGCGCTCACGAAGGGCGATCACGGCCTGTTCTACTCCGTGCTCTCCGACGCGCTGGGCGGGAAGGCTGACCAGGCGCCGTACAACGAGGGTTACGAGTCGGACGGCATCGTCACCACCCGCGAGCTGCTCAAGTACCTCGAAAAAGAGATCCCGAACGCGGCCCGCGCGACCGGCAAAACCGACAAGGAAAAGGAACTCGAGCCCGTTTTCGTCGGCCGCGGGGCCAGCAAGTTCTGGGTCACCCGCAACCCGACCGAGACCGACACCATCAAGAAGCGGCTCGACGCGGTCGAGGGGCTCGCGAAGGCCGGTAAGCTCACCCCCGACCTCGTCAAAGAGGGCGTGGACCTGCTGTTCCGGATGCCCAAACTGAAGTGGTCGCAGGCGCTCCGCAAGGAGTACCAGAAGCTGGCCGACGGCGGCGCCACCGTGGCGGACCTCGAGGCGCACCGCAAGAAGCTGCTCGAGGACCTGAAGCTCGATAGCGACGCCGCCGCGGAGTTCACCCGGAAGGTTTTGCCGGCGATCTACAAGCTGTCGGCCGAGTACATCAAGCCGATGACCCGGGGCGAGCTCACCGCCCTCGCCGTGAAGGGCCTGTTCACCGAGGCCGACGAGCCCGTCCCGGCCGACATCGCCGACACGATCAAGACCCCCGAGAAGATCGGCGACGAGCGCGGCAAGGAGCTGCTCACCGAGGCCCGGCTGCGGCTCGGCAAGCGCGAGGACCTCGACGGCGCGAAGGGCGCCGACGTGACCATCCGCGCGCTGGTCGGCGCGCTCCACGACCCCTACGCCGGTTACTTCACGAAAGAGGAGTGGCTCCGCACGCAGGGCCAACTGTTCGGCCGGTTCCCGGGCGTCGGCATCATCATCCGCCGCGAGGCCGTCCGCGACGGCCTCCTGGTCGTCACCCCGATTAAAGGCAGTCCGGCGTTCCGCGCGGGTATTCAGGCGGGGGACCTGATTACGGAGATCCGCCTCGAAGTGGACAAGGAGGGCAAGCCGCTCCCGGCCGATGCCAAGAAGGTCCACAGCACGAAGGGGCTGAAGACCGACGACGCGGTGAACCTCATCACCGGCGCCCCGGACACCCCGGTTTCGCTCGTCGTCTCGCGGGAAGGCGAATCGGAGCCGAAAGTGTACCGCATCACCCGCAATTACGTGATGGTGGAAACCGTCCACGGGGTCAAGCGGGACGAGAAGAACGACTGGGGCTATTACCTCGATGAGAAGAACAAGATCGGCTACCTGCACCTGAGCCAGTTCATCACGGTGTCCAACGAGTTGGGCACGCCGGCCGATGTCCGGCGCGCGGTGGCGGCCCTGAAACGGACCGGCCTCAACGGACTCGTCATCGACGTGCGCAACAACCCCGGCGGGTCGCTCAAGGCCGTCATCGACATCTGCGAGCAGTTCGTTGGTAAGGAAGCGATCGTGACCACGAAAGAGCGGGGCGGCGCGGGCGCCACGTTCACCTACTCGGGCCGCAGCGCGGGCGACCGGAGCTTCCCGATTGTGGTACTCATCAACGGGAACAGCGCCAGCGCCAGCGAGATCCTGGCCGCGTGCCTCCAGGACCACAGCCGCGCCACGATCATGGGCGAGCGGACCTACGGGAAGGGCAGCGTTCAGCACGTCGAGGAGTACGACGCGACCGGCGGGCGGGTCAAGTACACCGTCGCCCGGTACTACCCGCCGAGCGGGCGCAACATCGACAAGGTGGCGATGGAGCAGTCGAGCGAGCTGAAGGCCCGCGACGAGTGGGGCGTGAAGCCCGACGCCGGGTTCGAGCTCAAGATGACCCGCGAAGAGCTGGCCGACTGGTTCGAGTACAGCCGCGACCTCGAAGTGATCCCGGTTCCAGGCAAGAAGGCGCCGACGGTCGACCCGGCCAAGGACAAGCAACTGGCGAAGGCACTTGAGCACCTTCAAGGGCTGGTCAACAGGAAGTGATTGCGCCGGTCCGGTGCGAGTTAACGATGTCCCCGACGCCCGGTGGTTAGTACCCTCCGGGCGTTTTCGCGCGCGGCCCGTCGCGTTACCCGGCTCGCCGCACCACGTCCGACTTGAGCGCCTCGTCCCCGTAACGGGAACCGGTGTGCAATCTTGTTGAGCCGCCGGCACCTCCCTTTCGGTCGCGGAAACGCTCCCGGCCAGGGCCGGAAACCGACATGTCAACGGCGGTTAATCTGGCAAATGTGTTTCTTTTAAATTCGTTGTGGCGAATGTAGCGAGGCGACGGATCGCACTGGCTGCGCCCGGCGGAGCTGTTGCGGACATGAGTTTTGTTGCGCGCGTTTCATTGCGAGAAATGGGGCGCGAAGCAGAATTGTCTCAAGTGCGGTGCGTCGGCCGACGTGAATGGGCTGGCGGGGCACGACACGAGGGGTTCCGCGATGTTCTGCCGTGCGCTTCTGGTCGCCGCCGTCGCGGCTCTGATCGCCGCCCAGACCGGTTGCCGATCCGCGTGCGGGGAACGCCATAGCTGGTTCAGCTCGCGCTCGTCGTCGGATGTGCCGTGTCGGACGGTGGGGCGCAGCAGCGGCTGTTTTGACACCGCTACCGGCGCTCCGATGCCGTGCCCGACTGGCGGGGGCACCCTGCTCCCCGGTGGCCCGCCTCTGGCCGGGGCGGCGATCCCAGGTCGGGGGCCGATTGAAGTGGGGCCGATGCCGTCACTGAACGAGGGAGAACACATCCCCCCGCCCGCCGTGCCCTCGGTGGCTCCTCCGCCGAACACCGGACAGTTGCCGTTCCCGTCCCCGTCCCTGCCGGGAACGCCGGTGAAAGGGCCTTTGAACAAGTGAATCACCCGGGAGGGTGACCCTCGGACGCGGCCGGCGGATGGAGATCCGCCGGCCGCGTCTTTTCACCTCGGGCTCGATCCGATTCCGTGCGGGTCGTTTAGCGCGTGGTCGGGCAGCGGCCGTTCGCGCAGCCGCCGACGGTCGGCAGCACGTAGCCGCCCTGGATCACGGTCGGGCAACGGCCGCTCGCACAGCCGCCGACGGTCGGGACGTAGCCGCTCTGGATCACGCCCGAGCAACTCCCGCCCGAGCAACTCCCGCGGTACAGCGGGGCCGGGTAGGCGGTGTGCGGCGCGCCGGTGGCAACCTCCGGGGCCCCCACGGTCACGGTGGTGTTCGGGGTGTTCGGGGCGCTCGCGTAGGTGCTCAGGTGGTTGGCGAGGTCCCCAGCCGACACCGCGCCGGGCTGGCGCAGGGCTTGGTACGTGCCCCCGGTGCTGCTGATCACCAGCCCATCGGTGAGCTGGAACTGGCTCGCGAGTTCCGCACCCTTCGAGGTCCCGGTGTCCACTGCCACACACACGAACTTGTCACGAAGCAACTTGGCGGTCTCGTCGGTCATGGCCGCGTCGTTCAGCACTTTGGCGAACGGGTTACCAGTTCCGATCAGCACCGCCATCGGTTTGCCTTCGCTGGCCGCGCGCTTCAGGGCGGAAGCGTAGTCGGTGTGCGCCTGGAACTCGGGCTTTGCAGCCGGGGCCAGCACACCGGACAGGGCGATCGCGGCCAGAATCGTCGTGGTCATGCATTACTCCTGGTGTAACCACTTGGAGGGCGATCTCCCGCGCCGTACATGCCGCGGGAAGTGCCGTTTATAGACGATTCTGCCGCAATTGTGAACCTGCAAGGCGTCAAAAAAGGAAAATTCGGAATAATTCGACTACGTAATGAGTCAAGACTGGACATTTGGTGATTGGGGTTATGGCGGATTTGGGCGATTTGAGAATTGTGGTGATTCGGGGGATTGTGGGGTGAATGAGGCGAATGTCACTTGGGCTCAATCATGCTGAAATGGTGGGATGCCATTAGACGCGACTCTCATTCGCGCCGCGCGTTCCGCAGACAGATGTGGTTTGCGGCGTCGTAGGACGGAGAGACGCGGGCGCGGCGCCGGACTTTCGAACGTTCTTAACGCAGGCCGGTCTCATCCGGTGTGGCGTGTTTTGCTCCCGGTGCTCGGTTCCTGCTCGCGCCAAACGAGTGGGGTTGAATCCGCGCCCCCGGCCCCGGCGAACCAATTGGGTCCGGTCGTTCATTCACACGAGTAATGCCCATGAACCCGATCCGTGCGTTCGCCTTCGTGCTCCTGTTGGCCCTCCCGGTGGCGGGTGCAGAACCAGAGGTGTGGCCCCAGTGGCGTGGTCCTACCCGGGACGGCCTCGTGGCCGGCGCCCCCTGGCCCAACAAACTGGAAGGCGATGCGCTCAAACGCGTCTGGCGTGTTGAGAACCTCGGACCCAGCTACTCGGGACCGATCGTGACCGCCGATCGCGTGTTCACGACCCAGACCGTGGACAAGAAGGCCGAAGTCGTCACCGCCCACGACCGCAAGACGGGTAAGGAGCTGTGGAAGGCCTCGTGGGAGGGCGCCATCACGGTGCCGTTTTTCGCCGCGAAGAACGGGAGTTGGATTCGCTCGACTCCGGCGTTTGACGGCAAAACGCTTTTCGTTGCCGGCATCAAGGACCTGCTGGTCGCGCTGGACGGGGCTACCGGGAAGGAGCGGTGGCGGTGCGATTTCGTCAAGGAGTTCGGCGCCCCGCCCCCCGACTTCGGGTTCGTCTGTTCGCCGCTCGTCGACGACACCGGCGTGTACGTCCAGGCCGGCGGGTGCTTCGCGAAGCTCGACAAGGCTACCGGTAAGGTGCTCTGGAAGGCACTCAAGGACGGCGGCGGGACCATGGGGTCTGCGTTCTCGTCGCCGGTGTTCGCGCGGCTCGCGGGCAAGGAGCAGGTGCTCGTGCAGACGCGCACCAAGCTCGCCGGGGTGGATCGCGGTACCGGTGAGGAGCTGTGGGTGAAAGAGATCCCTTCGTTCCGCGGGATGAACATTCTCACCCCGGTGCCGGTGGGCGACGACGGCGTGTTCACCAGCACCTACGGCGGGAACACCCGGTTGCTGCGGCTGAAGAGCGACGGGGGCCGGTACTCCGCCGAAGACGCCTGGAGCTTCAAATACGAGGGCAACATGACTTCGCCGGTGGTGGTGGCCGGCCACGCCTATTTGCTCGGAAAGGATAAACGGTTGCTTTGCACGAACCTCGAAACCGGCAAAGAGGTCTGGCGTTCGGAGGAGCGGTTCGGGGACTACTGGAGCTTGGTCGCGAACGGCGACAAGGTGCTAGCGCTCGACCAGCGCGGGACGCTGTACCTGTTCCGCGCGAGCACAAAGGAGTTCGACCTGCTGGATCAGAGGAAGGTGGCCGACGCTGAGACGTGGGCGCACCTCGCGGTGTGCGGCAACGAAGTGGTGATTCGCGATCTGACCGGGCTGACGATGTGGCGGTGGGGCGCCCGGTAACTCGCCCCACCGGAAGAAGCGCCTCACCGCGGCCGTGGTGAGGCGGTCAGCTTGAACCGGCGTCGCTTTCGGGGCGCTCGGGCTTCCTTCGGAGTAGCCGCGCCATTCCGTACCCCAGTCCGACCGCCGACAGGACGCCGGAAGCGCCCACGGCGAGCATGATCCAGTCGCGGCGATCGGGTTGCCAGAGCGGACGGTCCGGTCCGGGGGCCATCTGCGCTCCCGAATCGCCCACCAGTTCGACGTTGATTTCCCCCAGCGGGAGCGGCATCGGTACCGGGACGGCTACCGGTGCCGCGGTCGGTACGGCGCGCGGCATGGCCCGTGGCGGCGTCGGGGCGCTTGCGAGTGCGGGCGCCGGGGCAGTGCCCGCTTTCGGCGCCGCCTTCGCAGTTATCCTTTGCGCCGGGGCCGGTGGCTTCATGGGTAGGCCCGGTGCCGATGCCGAATCGTGTTTCGTCGGTCGAGCCGTTGGTAGCGTCGGCGCTTCCAACTGCGACTCGCTTTCGAGCCAGTCTTTGAACGCGGGCTGTAGGTTCGGCGACGCCGGGGCCGCGCCGCCCGCGGTAAACGGTTTCAGTGCGGTAGCCGCCTCGGCCGGGGTCTGGTACCGCGCCTCGGGCGTTTTCGCGAGGAGTTTGTCGAGCACCTGCTGGAACCCGTTCGGTAGGTCGGGCACGAACGTGCTCAGCGGCGGCGCCTTCTCGGTCGCGTGCCTGAGCATTTGCGCCATAATGTTCGACTCGGGAAAGGGGGGGCTCCCCGCGACGCACTGGTACACCAAGCATCCGAGCGAGTAGAGGTCCGCCCGGATGTCGGCGGTGCTCGCGTCCTTCGCCTGCTCGGGTGCGAGGTAGTCGGGCGTGCCGAGCACCGACCCCTCCAGAGTGAGTTTCGCGTCCGCCTGGGATTCCGGAACGCTGTCGTCGAACAACTCGCGGCCCAGCCCGACGTCCAGGATCTTGACGGTCGCTTCGAGTGTGGTGTCGGGCTTACCCTTCGTCGGCTCCGGGGTGAGCATGATGTTCGCGGGCTTCAGGTCGCGATGCACCATCCGGCGCTCGTGCAGGTGCTGGAGCCCGTCGAGCGTTTGAGTCGCGAGCCGCACCACCTCGGGCCAGGGCAGCCGCTTGCGGCGCTCCAGCACGTCCGCGAGCGTTTCACCCTCGATGTGTTCCATCGCGATGAAGTGGACCCCGCCGCTCTCGCCGACCTGGAACGCGCGCACCACGTTCGGGTGGTCGAGCTGAGTGAGCAACCGGGCCTCGCGCTGGAACCGCCCCAGCACCTGCGGGTTCTTGGCCCGCGACGCCGACAGGATCTTCAGCGCCACGACCTGCCCGAAGTTGTGGACGGCCTTATACACCCCGCCCATCTGCCCCTTACCGATGCGGTCGAGGATCTTGTACCCGCCAAGGAAGAACCCGTCGGCGCGGCCGCGCTGCACGATCGCTGCCTGGTAGTCGGTCAGGCACTTGCGGGCGACGAGAAACCGGCGGAACGAGTCCACGCGGTCGTTCGGCCCGGGCTTCTCCTGTTGCCACTGGTTGTACTGCGCGCTCACCTCTTCCGGCGGTAGCAGCCGGCTCTTCACCAGCAGCGTGCAGTACTCGGCGGCGGTTGTGACGGGAGTAGCCATAAGACTCAAAAGTCAGAGGACAGGGGACGCAGTCAGGAGACGGAGCCCGACGCCCGACCCGGTTGGCCGCGCCTGGTGTTTCGTAGCACAGGTGCTCCGACCTGTGACGCAATGAAGTAAGGCCGGGGTGCGGGCGCCAATAACCCGATCACGAACCGGAGCCGCTCGCCGCCTCCTACTTCTTTCTCGAATCTTCGACCATCCGACGGACGGCCGGGTCGTCACCGGCCACCCCGAGCACAGCGTCCCGGACGGCCGCGGCTTCGGCCGCTCGGCCCTGGCCCTCGAAGGCCTTTGCGTGTTCGAGGGCGGCACGCACCGGCTCGCGGTCGAGCGGCGGCCGTCCGGGACGCCCCGTTTGCTGGGCCAGGAGCGCTTGCCCCGCACGCGCGAGTTCGACCCAGCGCTGCTCCGACGGGACCGCGGCGAACGCCGCAACCACGCCCTCCCACGCCTGCCGCGCCTGAGCGGTCTCGCCCGTTTGCGCGAGTCGCAGCCCGCGCAGGTACCCGCGCTCGGCATCGGTCCGCGGGTCGGCTTTCGCCCCCTCCGTGATCGCGCGCCGCAGCTCCCGGCGGTCCCGGATGCGCCGGCGGGCGGCGGCCAACTCGTCCTTATACCGGTCGGCGTGCTTTCGCGCGAGCGGTTCCAGGTACTTCTCGGCGGCGTCCCAGTCGTCGGGGTTGTCGGACTCGACCAGCGGCCGGGCGGCGGTAAATAGCTCGTCCGCGGACGGCTCCGGCCACGCGAACGGCAGCACCAGCGCCGCCGCCGCCGCCACGAACAGCGGGATCACCACGACGGGCCGCTTCAGGAGGGGGCGCGGCTCAGGGGCCGGGTCGTCCGCATCGCCCCCGCCCAGGGCCGCCGGGAGCGACGGCATTTCGGCGGTGTCGGGGGTGAGTTTCGCGGGCCACGCGAGCTTCTCGCCCTTGCGCTCCAACTTGCCGCGCACCCGCTCCAATTCGTCGAGCAGCGCGGCGGCGGTTGCCGGGCGCCGCGCCGGGTTCTTGTCGAGCAGGGTGCAAACGAACTCGTCCACCTCCGCCGGGAGGTCGGGGACGAGCAGCGCCGGTCGCTCCGGGAGCGTGTAGCACTGCTTGTGCATCAGCTCGACCACCGACCCGGCGGAGAACGGGGGGCGCCCGGTCACCAGAGTATAAAGCACGCCCCCGAGCGAGTACAAATCGCTCCGCCGGGTGAGCGGCTTGCCGCTCGCGGTTTCCGGCGGCAGGTACGCCGCCGACCCGATCGCCGGAACGTGGCTCGGGGGCGAGGGGAACACCTTGGCGATCCCGAACGCGAGGAGCTTTAACGTCCCGTCGGGCGCGATCACGAAGTTGGCGGGCTTGAGGTCGCGGTGCAGGACGTTCCGGTTGTGCGCGTGTTTCAGCGCCCGCGCCGCCTGAACCGCGACGCCCAGCACCTCGCGCCAGGGGAGCTTTCCCGCTTCGAGGCGCTTCGCGCAGTCGGTGCCGGCGACGAACTCGGACGCGACGAACGCCAGCCCGCCGTGGGTGCCGCAGTCGATGGTTCTGGCGATGTTCGCGTGGTCGAGCCGCTGGAGCGGGAGCAGTTCGGCGGCCATCCGCTGCACCGCCGCGGGGTCGCGCACCCCGGTGAACACCTTTACCGCGGTCACCTTCTCGGGGTCGTCGAACCCGCGGGCGCGGTACACCACCCCGAGCGGGCCGTGCCCGATTTCGGACTCGACGTACCAGTTTCCGACCCGTGCGCCGATCATGTCAGATATGGTAACCACTGTCCGGAGTGGGGCCACCGTGAAACGAAAGGTGAATATGGGTACACGCACCGTCGCCGTGCTGTTGATCGCGCACGGGAGCCGCCGCCCGGAGGCGAACGCCGACCTCGAGTTCGTCGCCGCTTCCCTGCGGGCGCGGGGACGATACCCCGTCGTGCAGGTCTCCTACCTCGAACTGGCGGAACCCGACATCGAAACCGGCGGCGCGCAGTGCGTCGGGGCCGGTGCCACGGACGTGCTTCTGCTGCCGTACTTTTTGTCCCCGGGAATTCACGTCGCCGAAGACCTGACCGAGGCCCGCGAGAAGTTGAGCGCGCGGTTCCCGTGGGTGCGGTTCGCGCTGGCCGAGCCGCTCGGCCGGCACCCGCTCTTGATCGACGTGCTGGAGCAGCGCGCCCGGGCTGCGGAGTAAGACGGACCGCTGCTCGCTGCCTGCACGAGCCGCTGGTGGGCTATTTTGCCAAGAACTGCCGTCGCACTTCAGCGGCCTGTGGGTGCGTGAGCCAGTCGAACACGGTGCCGCTCGCCTCTCGCAGCCGCAGCCATTCCACCAGCGGAGCGAACGTGCCGCCGCACAACCCGTCGGCGAGTAGGGCCGCTCCCTGTGCGGCGTGCTTCACCCACGCGCTGGGCAGATCGCCGGCGTAGTGCAACCGGAAGAAGCCGTTCGGCAACTCGCTCAGCGCCTGCTGAACGAGGTCCGGGTCCGATCGCAGCAGGCTGCCGCTGTAGTACACGTCCTGACACCCGTGGACGTTCAGCAGCCCATAGACTGCTTTGCAGAACGATTCGCGGAACGCGGCGCGGCCGGTGTCGCGGTCGGGGGCGTCGTTCACCCCTCCGTGGAACAGGTCGTTCTTGCCGAGCGGTGAGAGCAGGTACGCGGTTTCGCCGTCCCACGCGCCCCCGCTCCGCGCGCCGAGCGGCCCGCTCGTTCCGCCCAGGCCGTCTACGATCTGCCTGTCTTTTATCACTAGCAACGCGGTGAACGCGGAGCCGAACTCCACGACCAGCGCGGGCTCGTCGCTGTTGTGCTGGGCCAGCGCGAGCGCGGCGACGCACAGCTTGTCCGCGGTGCCGAGATCGATCTTGTTCAGCTTGCGGTGCGCCGGGACGGTAGGCAGGTGCACCACGCCCGGAAGGAAGACGACCGGCAACCCGCTGGCCCGCAGGGCGCGAACCGTCGCGGAGAAGCCGCCAACGCCCTTCGCGCCGGGTTCGTCCGGTCGCACCAGCGACATGAGCGCGAGTTGGCGGTCGGTGCAGGCTTCCGCGCGGACGAGGGGGAGGCCATAACCCGACGGCCCCACGACGAGGTCGAACGGCCCGTGGTCGGTGAGCCACCGCACCGGCGCGGCGGGGTCGGCACGCAACTCGGCCGGTTCGATGCGCGCCTGCGCGATCACGCGCCCGTCTTCGAGCGCGAGGAGGTCCAGCGAAGAGGTGCCCGGGTCGCACCCGGCTACGCGCGGCATACGGGTACTTTTGAACGCGTGTCGGTATTAAGCCTACGCTGGCCGTTACGGTTGGCCCGAGGTGAGGGCGCGTACCACCAAAGCTCGATGAAGAGGCCAGAAGATTCTGCCAGGATCGACAGGATAAACGCAATCGATTTTTATCTCGTCAATCTTGTTCATCCTGTCAAAATCGGTCTTCGTGTTCTTACTTCGTGCGGCGGAACCGGCGCAACCCGATCGGGGCCAGCCCGAGGGCCGCCAGAACGAGCGTCCCCGGCTCCGGGGTCGCGACCGGGGCGCCGGACCCGACCCACACGTTGACCGCGGCCTGCCCGCTCCCGTCGGTGAACCGGTTCGCCCCCCAGACCGTGTACGTGTTCCCGCCGAGCGTCACCTGCTCGCGCTCGTCGAACCAGAACACCGTTTGCCCGCTCCAGCCGGAGCCGGTGGTGTAGTTGCTGTACATGTGGGCGCGCCCGTGCAGCGTCAGGATCGCGCTCTCGCCGGAGGCGTAATCGACCAGGTTCACGTCCACGGCGAAGTACCCGTCGTTGTTCCAGTGGGTGGTACCGTCCGGGTGGACGTCGCGCGGGTCGGGTGTGGGGATGCGCCCCGGCTCGTAGGCGACCACGCCGAGCGTGACGGGCTGGGTGCTGTCGAGTTCGGCGCTGCGCGTCGCGGTCGATGTCACGACCGGAACGAGCGCCATGCCGAGCTGGGGTGCGTCGGGGGAGGTGGTGAGGTTCCCGGCCCCGAGGGTGAACGCGATCGGTCCGGCGCTGGCGAGGGCGGGCAGGCAAGTCAGTGCGCAGAGACTCAGTGCTGATAATCTAACCGCCATTCGTCGCTCCAGGTGTGGTGGGCGGCGAATGATGTTCGATTTCGGGCCGGCGTGTCAACCCGAACTTCGTCCGGGCCGCGGGCGCCGGTCAGGGCAGTTGCAGCGCGAGCGCGTAGACCTCTTCGACGTCCAGCACCGCGTTGTTCGCCTCGAACAGCTTGCCGATGGCGGCCCGGTGGACCTTCATCTTGGTGCCGCCGACGCCCAGCGCGCCGTAGCAGATGTGGCCGTCGCGGTCGGCGCCCTTGTCGCCGAGTTCGACCCCCTCAATGCCGGACGGAGGCACCCCGTTCAGGTCGATGGCGACCTTCAGCGATTCGCACCCGCGCCGCAGCCTCTTCGGCAACAGCACCGCGCCCGCGGCGCCGGCGGCGACGACCAGGGTGCGGCCGTCGAGGGCGGCGGGCGCGTCGGACGACGAGGCCACGCTCACCGCTTCGAGGTGCCCGCCGGGAATGTGCGCGCGGATCGCCTCGCACACGGCCTCGGCCCGGCTCTTCTGGCGCGACCCGAGCCGGACGTGCCCCCCGGCCTTGGCCAGGAGCCGCGCGACGCGCTGGCCGACCGGTCCGGTGCCCCCGAGTACGAGGGCCTTTGTCTTGCTCAGGTCCAGGTGCCGCCCGGCCGCCCGCACCGCGGCGGCGGCGGTCGTGTTCGCGCCGTTGGAATCGAGCATCAGCGAGACGCTGAGCCCGTACTGCGGGATCAGGTGCTTCTTCACCTCGGCCAGCACCGCCTCGCCCGCCGTCACATCGGACCCGCCGACGAAGATCGCGGTCCGCGCGAGGTCCTTGCCGCCGCGGGTGAAGATGCACCCGTGGACCAGCGGCATCACGTTCTGGGGCGTCACCCCGCCGTAACTGAAGGTGTGTTGAACGCCCGCGTCCACCGCGACCACGCGGTCGAACACGCTCGGCAGCGGATCGGTGTCGAGCTGGACGAGGATGGTGGCCTTTTCCATTTCGGGATTCGGAATGTGGGGGCGGACTTGGAGAAGGGAAGACGTGATGGGGCGGAGTTCGGACGGGTTTGGTTCCGCCTTCCGAACTCCGCGTTCCGCGTTACTCGATCACTCGAACGGGTGCGGGGTGTCCTTCTTGGCGATGATCTCGTCGATGCTCGGGCTCTTCTGGATCGCGTTCTTGATGGCCAGCTTCACGGCCTCGTAGTTGTTCTTGTAGATCTTCTTGTTGTCGTTGGCGCTGGGGGCGATGAACACCCCACACACGATCACCCAGTTCTCGGCCTCGGCCTTCGGGAGCACGCCCTCGACCACACTGTCCACGACCGCGCGGGCCACGGCCGCCTGGGCCGGGCCGAACATCTGCATCACCTGGGCCGACTTCTTCATCGTCACCTTGGTGACGGTGACGGTGGCCGGCTTGGCCGGGATGTTCGGGCTGACGACCGCGAGCAGGTTGGTGTGGCCGGCGGTCTGGCTGGCGAGGGCGTTGGCGAACGCGACGCCGACCGGGCCGTCCTTCGGCCCGATGAGCAGGTCGATGTGGGCCACGTTGTCCAGGTCACTGCCTTCGATGACCAGACCTTCGCCGACGTACATCACGGACATGGGCCGCCTCGGTGGGTGAGAGAGTCTCGATCCTGGGGTACGGCGTAGATGCTAGCGGTGCGCCTCGCGAAAGCAACCACTTGCGCCGGTTTCGCGGGAATTGGCCCGGGCGCGGGCCATCGGCTCCCGCAGCGTCTCGGGCCGCTCATCACCGGCGGGACGCCGGCCGAGAACGGAGCCGGTCTCACCGGGCCGGGGCGATGAATGTCCCGCGCGCGAAACGGCTCCGCGCGCCCGGTGCCGGGACTCGGTTCGCAGGTGTTAAGCTGTTCGCGGGTGCAAGATGCGAGAGGTGCCCCGCCTACCGATGCAGGCGGGGGCGTTCACACGGGTGAGCGGAAGACAACCGGGTCCAAAGCGGCCCCGGGCTCTGGCTGTTGGGGCCTCAAGCGGTGCCCAGCTCGGCGAGAATGGTAGCGGCCTTGTTCGCGTCCGCGACGGAGTCGAACGTGGCGTACCCGACGAACTTGCCGCTGATCACCGACATCACGAGCCCTTGCAGGTTGATCCCGGCCATCTCCCACGCCTGGGTGACGCGCCCGCCCAGCCCGGCCTTATCGTCGCCCTCCACCCGCATCACGATCGGCTCGCTCACCTCGTGCAGCCCCACCGCCTTCGCGGCTGCCAGTTCGCCGGTGCCGGTGAGAGGAGCCACGTACAGGTCCCCCACCCCGGGCTTGTTCAGCGACCGCTGGCTGTACACGTACTCGAGGTGCGCGCCCGCCTCGGCCAGCTTCTTCAGCTTGGCCGCGGTGCCGCCCGGCTTGTCCTCGACCTCGGCGTGGAACAGGTGAACCCGTTGCATCTTGAAGCTCATGACCGCTCTCCGGTTTTGAAGTGAAGTCGCGAAGGGGTCGGCGACGCGACAGGTTTCCCATCCGCGATGATAACTCTGGCACACGGCTTTTCAACCGGTTAGCGTTGTTGAATCCGCCCGTTCCGCCGCGAGGTCCGCATGCGCAGGTTCGCCGCTCTCGTTCCGATTGTCATCGCGTTGTCACTGCCGTTCGTGCCCGGGGCCGGCGCGCCCGGGGCCGCCCGCGCGGCCGACGCCGACCGGGTCACCGCGTTCACGGGCGCCACGATTCACACCGCCGCGGCCGACTGGCCGATCGAGAACGGCACGCTCGTCGTCAAAGGCGGGCGGATCGCCGACGTCGGGGCCGCGGCGGACGTGGCGGTCCCCGCCGGGGCCGAAGTCGTCGACCTCAAGGGGCGCGTCATCATCCCCGGGCTGGTGGACACGCACTCGCACGTCGGGGTGTACAGCCGCCCGGGCGTGGCGGCCAACTCCGACGGCAACGAGATGAGCGGCCCCGTGCAGCCGGGGGTGCGGGCCATCGACTCGTTCAACGCCGACGACCCGGGCATCAAGATGGCCCTCGCCGGCGGCGTCACCACCGCCAACGTGATGCCCGGGTCGGGTAACGTGATCGGCGGACAAACCGTTTACGTGAAGTACCGGGGCCGGAGCGTCGAGGAGATGCGGGTCACCGGCCGCGCGGGCGCGAAGGAAGTCCTCGGCGGGCTGAAGATGGCCAACGGCGAGAACCCGAAGGGGTACGGCCGGGGAAAGGGCGTCGCCCCGTTCACGCGGATGAAGGTCGCCGCCATGCAGCGGGAGACGTTCCAGAAGGCGAAGGAGTACCGGGCGAAGCTCGAAGGGGGCGGCAAAGTTGATCGCGACGTGGCGCTCGAGCCGCTCGTGGAGGTGCTCGACGGCAAACGGACGGTCCACTTCCACTGCCACCGTGCGGATGACCTGCTCACCGCCGTGCGCCTCAGCGAGGAGTTCGGGTTCGAACTCGTGCTCCAACACGCCACGGAAGGGTACCGCGTCGCGGACGTACTCGCGAAGAAGAAGATCCCGGTTTCGCTGACGCTCATCGACAGCCCCGGCGGTAAGGCCGAAACGATGGGCCTGCTCGAAGAGAACGCCGCGGTTCTGAACGCCGCGGGGGTGACCGTTACCATCAACACCGACGACAGCGTCACCGAGTCGCGGTTCCTGCTCCGGACGGGCGCGATTGCGGCGCGCGGCGGGATGTCCGAAGCGGACGCACTCAAGGCTATCACCATCCGCGCGGCCGCGCTGCTGCACCTCGACCACCGGCTCGGCTCACTCGAAAAGGGCAAGGACGCGGATTTTGCGGTCCTGAGCGGCTCCCCGTTCAGCGTGTACACTCGTGTCGAGCAGACCTGGATCGACGGTCAGAAGGTGTTCGACGTTATCCCCGATCGGGGCTACCAGACCGGCGGGTTCGCGCTGCCCGCGGGCGAGAAGTTACCGGCCCCGCCTCCCGGGCCGCGCCCGGCCCCGGAGGCCCGCGACCTGGGCACGCCGACCTTCGACGGCGACACGCCGGAACTGAAAGGAGCGGTCGCGGTGACGGCCGAGTTCATCCACACCGGCGGCCGCGTTTTCCCGGGGGTGATCGTGGCGAAGGACGGGAAGATCCTGCATGTCGTTGCCGGCGAAGCCACGGCCAAGAACATGCCGGTTTACAAGGCGAAGCACGTCACCCCGGGGCTGATCGACCCGTTCTGCTCGGCGGGGCTAAGCGGCGCGTGGAACAGCCCGGCCGACCAGGACCAGGACGAGACGAGTGACCCCAATCAAGCCGACCTCCGGGCCCTCGACGGCTTCAACCCGCGGGAACCGCTCCTCGACTTCCTCGTCGCGAACGGCACCACGGTCGTTCACGCAACCCCGGGACGGGTGAACCCGATCGCGGGCCGCGGCGGGGTGTTCCGCGCCGACGGCACCGCGGCCGACGCCGCTCTTGTGCGCGTCGGGGCGCTGGTGGTGAACCTGGGAGAATCGTCAAAGGGCAAATCGCCGACGACCCGCATGGGCGTCGCGGCGCTGGTGCGCAAAGCGTTCACCGACGCCGACGCGTACCGCACCAGCAAGCCAGCGGCGAAGAACCCCAAGCACGAATCGCTCGTGCCCGCGCTTGAGGGCAAGGCGAACGTCTACTTCGCGGCGCACCGCAAGGACGACATTCAGACGGCCCTGCGGATCGCGGCAGAGTTCAAGCTGAAGCCCGTGATCGCGCTGGGCACCGAAGGGTATCGCATGGCCGAGGAGCTGAAGAAGGCCGGCGTTCCGGTCGTCGTTCACCCCACCATGCTGCGCGCCGGTGGCAGCATCGAAACGATGCACGCGTTCACCGGAAACGTTGCGGCGCTCGACGCGGCCGGCGTCCCGGTTACCGTTTGCACCGGGTTCGAGGGGTACGTTCCGAAGGCGCGGGTGCTGCGTTACGAAGCGGCGATGGCCGCGGCGGCGAGTATGGACCGCGAGCGGGCACTGAGCGCGATTACGATCAACGCCGCGAAACTGCTCGGCATCGATAAAGAGTACGGCAGTATCGAGGTGGGTAAAGTGGCCGATCTGGTACTGTACGACGGCGACCCGTTCGAGCACACGACGCACGTCACGCACACGCTCCTGCGTGGGAAGGTGGCGTACGACCGCGCCGAGTACCTGAAACTACCGTTCGAGCGGCGCGTGCTTCCGCTCCTCACCGGCGGCAGCGGAACGGGGTGCTGTCTGGGCTGGTGAGTTCGTAATGCGGAACCTTCAAATGCGGAATGCGGAGTGCGGAATGCGGAATTGAAGGCAGAAGACCTCTTGGCTTCCTGCCTTCAATTCCGCATTCCGCACTTCGCATTCCGCATTTTCTTCCTACTCGCTCAGGTCGCTCTCGGTGAACAGCGTGAAGCCCTGGGCTTCCAGGGCGGCGGCGGCGGTCTCGAAGTCGTCCACGTACACCGCGATGGCCGTGTTCCCCAGCGGCCCGACGCCGATCAAGAGCGGGTACATGTAGCAGATGTCGATTTCGGCGCTCAGTAGCGCTTTCGTGATGGTGAGCAGCGGCCGGTCGTCGTCGGGGAGCTTCACCACGAGCAGGTCGCTCTCGGTGAACGCGAACTTCGCGTCCGTGAGGATCTCGTACCCGCGCTCGTAGTGGCTCGGCACCAGCCGGATGATGGCGCAGTCGGCCGTTTCCACCACGGTCAGCGACACCACACGGATGTCGGTCTGCTCGAACCGGCGGACCAGATCGAGCAGCGCGCCCATGCGGTTCGCCAGGAACACGTTGAACTGCCGCACGCTCGGCCAGTCGCGCCCCTTCGCGGTGTCGAAGTCCACGGGCGCGTCATCGCCTTCGCCGAAGCTCATCAAAGACTCCTCGCCCGCCGGGCGGCGGGCGTGTGCAACGGGTTGTCCTCGGTGAGTTTACTCGCACGGTCGCGCGCGGGTCAACGGAAAGGCGGGGGCGCCACCCGCCGGGCGGGCTCAGGACAACTCGGGTTGCACCAACTTCGCGGGCTGTCCGGCGCGGGCGAGAATCGCCTCGGCGGCCAAATAACCGCTCCGAACCGCCCCCTCCATCGTCGCGGGCCAGCCGGTGTCGGTCCAGTCCCCCGCGACCGCGAGGTTCCACACCGGGGACGCCTGGGGGGGCCGCCACCGGTCCACCCCCGGCACCGCGCTGAAGGTCGCCGTGTGTTCGGTCACCACCTTCGCGCGGAGTAACTTCGCATGCGCCACCGGCGGGAACAGGCGCCCGAGTTCTTCATAAATGCGGCGCTGGATCTCTTCCCGGCCGAGCCCCTTCAGATCGCGGGCGGCGCTGACCACCACTTGCAGGTAGAACTCGCCGGGCGCGACCTCGCCGCGATCGAACACCCACTGACCCAGGCAGTCCACGAGCACGGCGTGCGGGAGCTTCATGGTGGGCCGATCGAGCCACAGGTGGACGCTCGTGATCGGCGACGGCGTGAGGCCGTTCGCGCCGCCGAAGTACGGCTCGCCGGCCAGCTCTCCAGGCAGCAAATCGGCGACGCGGTCGAACGGCACCGCCAGCACGTACCAGTCGGCGGTGAGGGTGGAACCGTCGCGGAGGGCGGCCCCGCTTATCCGGGTTCCGGACGGGGAGGGGGTACAGGTCAGCCGCTTCACACCCGCGTTCTCTCGCACCTCCACGCCGTGCGCCGCGAGCCACCCGCGCAGCTCGTCGCCGTAGAGCCGGCCCAGCGGCACACTCGGAACGTGGACCGTAAAGGCGTCGCGGTGCCGCACGAACCCGTCGCGGAACACCTTGCGGGCGTACTTCAGCCCAACGCGGTCGACCGTTTCGTTCAGCGCGCTGGTGAGCACGATGGCCCAGAACCGGCCGATCGTGCGTTCGTTCTGGAAATGGGCCTTCAGCCAGGGGAGCAGCGGCGGGTCCGCGTCCGGGCGCTCCAGCAGCATCCGCCCGAGCCCGTAGGCCACGCGGAGCTTGTCGAACGGCGTGAGGTAGTGCGCGCCCATCAGTGCCCGCCCGAGGTGGAACGGCGCCGGCCACGGGTCGCTCTTGAAGACACTGACCCGTCGGTCGGGGGTGACGAAATACAGTTTTGGCTGGGGTGAAAGGAGGTGTTCGACGCCGATCGTGCGTAACAGGTGGGCGAAGTTGGTGCAGCAGCCCATGCTGACGTGCTGGCACGCGTCTACGAGCTGATCGGTTTGCGGGTCGCGGAACGATCCCGCGCGCCCGCCGAGCCGGTTGCGCGACTCCAGCACGGTCACCTTGAACCCGCGGCCAGCGAGCCCCACGGCCGCCGCCAGTCCCGCCAACCCGCCACCGACCACGATCACGGACCCCGACGCGCGCGCCGGCGGTTCCGATTTCGGTTCTTCGTTCCGCATTCCGAACTCCGCGGCGCGTTACACGACGCCCCACTTGATCAGGTACCCGGAGCCGAACGCGGCGACCTTGCGCCACTTCGGCACCCGCACCCGGGCCGTGAACACGTCGTATCCGCGGCGCTCTATCTCGTCGAGCAGCGCGCGGTAGGAACTGCACATCATGTGGCAGATCGCCCGGCCCTCGCGCGACAGCAGCGGGAGCAGGGCGGCGCCGCGGCGGTAATATTCCCGGGCGCGCGCGACCTGGGCCTGCATCATCGTGCGAAAGTTCGCCGCGTTCCCCGGGTCACGCCACAACTCCGGCGGGCACCCGGACCGCGCGAGTTCGTCGGCCGGAAGGTACACCCGCTCGCGGGCGTAATCTTCGGCCAAGTCGCGGAGGATGTTCGTGAGCTGGAACGCGATGCCGACCGCCTCGGCCGGTTGGTCTGTATCGCTGAAGGCGATACCGGGCCGAATCCCCCAGATGCGGACGCACGCCAGTCCCACCGCAGACGCCACGCGGTAGCAGTACGGGTACAGTTCGTCGAACGTCTGCATCCGGACCGGGCCGAGGTCGGTCTCCATCCCGTCGATCGCGTCGAACAGGTACTGCGGGGGGATGTCGTAGCGCCGAACGGTTTCGACCAGTGCGGGGTGAACCGGGTGGGTGAACGCGCCGTCGAGTGCGGCCTTTAAACTGACCCGCCAGGCCGCGAGCTTGGCCCGCTTCGCCTCGACCGCTCCGTCCTCGTCGGCCAGATCGTCGGTGACGCGCATGTACGCATACAGGGCGTTCATTGCCCGCCGCTTCGCGGGGCACAGGAGCCGGAACGCCAGCGGGAACGAACTGTTCGCCGCGGCGGTGATGGCGCGGCAGGCCTGAAACGATCGGGGGATGAGGGGTGAGGTGCGGGGCGCACCGCGGGGCACCGCGAGCGCGCTCGGCCATATCGGTGTCACGAGGTGCTCGACGTTCACTCCCCGCCCCTCGCTGGTTTTACTGACCCATGTTCACGCGCACCCGCTGCCCCACGCGGAGCGGCGGCTTCCCGGCCGGGGCGTGGTCGGTGATGTCGATGACGGCTTCGAGAACGAGTGTTTCGCTCCCGAGGAGGTTCTCGGCGCTGCCGCGCTTGCGGAGGAACGCGTCCGGGATGCGGCGGATGGTGCCGGTGTAGGTGAGCTTCGCGTCGCTGTGGTCCATGATCGTCACCGGCTTGCCGATGCGGTCCGGCCCGACCCGATGGGCGAACTCGGCCTCGACCTCGGCGCGCACCACCCGCGGCCCAGTCGGGATCAGCCACAGCGCCGGGGCACGCGACAGTTGCCCGATCGTCGACCCGCGCTGGATCGACAGGTGCTCCACCGTGCCGGCGGTCTGGGCCTTGACGACGTACAGATCGAGCATGGTCTGCGCCAGCGACTGTTTCGCCTCGGCCTCCTTAACAGCGGCCTGCGCCTCCTCCACCAGCACCTGGGTGTCGACGGTCTGCAACGCGCTCAACTCCGCTTCCTTGACCTGCCACTCGTTGAACGCCGCGGTGTACTTGCTTTGAGCGTCCAGGTAAGCCGGTTCGTTTTGCAGCTTCGCGTCCCACTCTTCCGGTTTTGCGTTGTTCAACCGAAATGATTCTTCGGCCAAATGGCGCGTCAGTTTCACGAGGTTGTTCGCGTCGGTCGCCCGGCGCTTCAGCGCCTCGACGCCCTTTTTCGCCACTTCCACCTTGTTGGCGTGCTGCTTCTTGCCCTCTTCCGCTTCCTTCACCTTCGTCCGCGCGAGGGCCACCGCGGTGCGCGCGTGTTCCAGGTTGGCCCGCGGCACGGCGTCGTCAAAGGCGTACAACGGCTGCTTCTCCTCGACCGTGTCACCGTCTTTCACGAACACTTTCGACACGGTGCCGGCCTGGAGTACCGACGGGAGCCGGTAGTCGACCGGCGACGGGTCCGTGTCAACGGTCCCGAGCACCACCGGCCCGCCCGCGGCCCGCGGCGGCGGCACGTCCGCGCCCCCTTTCGCCGCGGCGTCCGAACCGCTCCCGTGAGTCAGCGCGCGGGCTCCGACGAGGCTGCCGACCGCCAGCCCGAGCCCGATCACGATCAGCACCGGTCGCATCTTGCGGAGCCAGTTCATGGGCATCTCCCAGTAGTGGAGCCCGGTGGCGGGCGAAAACCGCGTGGGCCAAAAACTCAGAAGCCGCCGCGACGGCCCGTTCGTTTTCGGGTCACCGCACGCACTCACTCCGCGGGCAACTCCCGCCGTTCCAGGTGACCGTCGTCCAGGTGGTAGTACACGTCCACGAACGGCAGCAGCCGGGCGTCGTGGGACACGCACAGCACCGAGGCGCCGCGCTGGTGGGCCGCGTCGCGGAGCAACTCGATCACCTTCTGCCCGTTCTCCCAGTCGAGGGCACTGGTGGGCTCGTCGGCGAACATGAACGACGGGTTCTTCACGAGCGCCCGGCCGATGGCGACCCGCTGCTTCTCGCCCCCGGACAGTTGGGCCGGCTTCTTGTTCTTGTTGTTCCCCAGCCCCAGCCGTTCGAGCATCTCGTCCGCCCGGCGCCGGGCCTCCCCGCCGTCCGCCCCCTCGCCCCACTTCAGCACGATCTCCAGTTGCTGCCGCGCCGTGAGGGCCGGGAACAGATTGTACCCCTGAAAGATGAACCCCGTGTGCTTACGGCGGTGCTGCTCGCGCTCCTTGGCGGTCAACTGCCAGATGTCCTGCATCGCGCCGTTGTCGTCGGCGAGCACCTGCCCGCTGTCGGGCTCCAGCAGCCCCGAGAGGACCGCCAGGAGCGTTGACTTGCCGCTCCCGGACGGCCCCATGAGCAGCACCAGTTGCCCCGGGTACAGGTCGATGGACACTTCCCGCAGCGCCGCACGCCGGGCCGTGCCGTCGCCGTAGGTGCGCATCAGCTTCACACCCCGCAGGCACGGCGTCGAACGGCTCGCGGTCCGGCTCATGAATGCTCCCTGCCTTGGATGCTCGGCACTCGAGTTCGGTTCGTGGTGTTCGACACCAAACACCAACCACTATCGCAGCAACGACATCGGTTCGATTTGGCGCACGCTCCGCAGCGCGAACACGCCCGACACCAGCGCCATGCCGACGGTCACCACCACAGTGCCCAACTGCACCTCCCAGCGGAGGTCCACGTCGGCCCCGATCTGCCGGGCACCGAACCGCAACCCGAGGCACACCGGGTACGCCAGCGCGACCCCGATCACCCCGACCCAGAACGACTGGACCATTACCATCAGCGAGATCCGCCACCGCGGCACGCCGAGCGCGAGCAGAATGGCGAACTCCTTGGCGTTCGCCGCGGTCGCAGAGTACAGCGTCTGCGCGGTGATGACCGACCCCACGATCAGCCCGAGCAGGGCCGCGTACCCGATCGCGACGCCCGCTTTAGTGCGGGTCAGCCAGTACAGCCGCGACCGCTGGGAGAACTCCTCGGCGGCGTACGCCCCCATGTCGGACCCGTACTGCGACCGGAGTTCGGCCGCGATCGCCCAGGCCCGCTCCGGCGACTCGCACTTCGCCAGCAGGTAGGTGACGTGGTCCCCGGGCATGAGGAAGCCGAGCAGGTAGCGGGCGGTGTGCTCGCTGCACAGCACCCACGGGGCCGCGAGGCTCTTCAGCCCGCGCACCGTGCCCACTACTTTGACGTCTTTCCCGTTGATCTTCGGCTTGCCGTCCTGGTCGAGTCCGAGCCGTTTGGTCATGTCGGACTCGTCCACGATGATCGCGCCCGGCATGGTGAGCGCGTTTCGCTGGTCCGCGGTGAGCATCGCTGGCAACCCCGCCGAATCGCCGTCGAGCTGACTGCCCAGCAGGTAGCACAGTTCGGTCCCGCCGCCCGGCTTGCTGAAGTTCGCGAAGTTCGCGATGTACAGTTCCACCGACTTCACCCCCGGCGTGCCCTCGACTCGGCTGACGTACGACACCGGGATCGGCTTGCCGAGGTCCACGCTCGACACCTCGCGCGATCCGACCCACAGGTCCGCGGTGGTGTTGTCCACCGGGATCGAGGTGATCTTGAACAGCCCGAGCAGGAGCCCGCACTGGAGCGCGATGAGCACCGCCGAGAAGGTCACCGCCAGCACGCCCGAGGCGTACCGCTGGCGCTCGTGCCACAGAGTTTGGAGGGCATACGACATAGTCAAAAGTCGTCAGGTCGGAAGTCGTAACGTCCAGAACCGCAAAACCGACAGTCGCAACACCGACTGATCGCAGAGGCCCGGTCGGACCTCATGACTTTACGACCGGTCGACTTTTGACTCCAAATCGCAGAGCGAGCCGTCGAGGTACAGGTGGTGCCACAGTTGCGTGGCGAGCACCCCGGTGAGGCCCATTTCCAGCCCGGTGCGGGCCACCCCGCCGCCCGGCCGGGCGAGCCGCTGCCGCGCCTGGGCCACCGCCTCGGCGTCGAAGTAACCGGCCTTCCGGAGCGAATCCGGCGACAGGACCTGATCGATCCACGTCCCGCCGGCGCCGCCCCCGCGCACCGCCGCCCAACTGTCCATCGGGGCGCGGAACATCTTCTTCGTGCGCCACGCCACGTCCCTGGGCAGCCACCGCTCGGCCACCTTACGTTCGATGAACTTGTCCCGCAGCAGCCCGCGCAGCTTCCACCGCGGGTGCAGCTTCGCCATGTACGCGATCACGTCCTCGTCGAGGAACGTGTACCGCGTCTCCACCGACGAGTGCATCGCGATCCGGTCCCCCTTGGACGCGAGCAGGTGCCCGGGCAGCATCACCCGCGCGCCGAAGTACATCTGCCGGTTGAACGGGTGCCACCGGTGCAGGTCCGCGGGGATTTCGAGGTCGTCCAGCGCCGCCCGGCCGATCAGCGCGGCCCGGGTGTCGCCGGTGAAGAACCGCAGCTTGTTGGTGCTGATCAGCCCGTACAGGTCGCCCCACCCGTTCGGCCCGCCGAGCCGGTCCAGCGAGTGCTGGTAAGCGGTGCGCGGGAACCGCGGCGCGCCGCTGAGCCGCTGGAACAGTTGCCGCACCGCGAACCCCAGCGGTACGCCCGGGATGCGGTCCATCCACCCGATCAGCTTGCGGATCTTGAACCACGAGTACCCGCCCAGCCACTCGTCGGCGCCCTCACCGGTTAGAGCGACCTTGTACCCGTTTCGATGCACCGCTCTTGCTAAATGAAGGAGGGCCAGGCAGGACGTGTCGATGACCGGGAACTCGGCCGCCGCGATCAGCTCCGGGTAGCCGGCGCGGAGCTGGTCGTGCCCGCAATCGACCACTACCGGCGAACAGCCCAGGTGCTTGGCCGTCGCCAGCGCCTCGGACTTTTCGTCGAGCCCCTTCGCGTTGACCGAGACGGTGAACGTCGGGATGGGGCGGCCCATCGCCTTGTTCGCCATCGCCACGACGATGCTCGAGTCCACGCCGCCGCTCAGGTACGACACCACGGGCACGTCGGCCCACACCCGGCGCTGGACCGCGGCGTACAGCACCTCTTCGAACCCGTCGACGACCTTTTTCTCGTCGGCGCCGTAGTCCTCGTGCCCGCGGTCCGGGTACGCCACCCGCCAGTAGGTCTTTTGCGCGGTCGCCTGTTCCGGGGTGGTCTGCCCGAGCTTGAAGTGCAGGTACCGGCCGGGTACGAGGCACCGGATGCCCTGAAAGACCGTGGTCGGTCCGGGCATCGCCATGAACGTGAAGATGTGGTTCAGCCCGTTCAGGTCGGCCTTGCGCTCGACCAACCCGGACGCGAGCAGCGCCTTCATCTCGGACGCGAAGAGGAGCCAGTCGGCGCCGTCGTGCTTCACGGTCGTGTAGAACAGCGGGCAGATGCCGGCCCGGTCGCGTGCGAGCACGACTTCATTCGTTCGACTGTCCCAGACGCAGATCGCGAACTGCCCCTTCAGGTGCTGAAGGAACTCGGTGCCGTGATCCTCCCAGGTGTGGGGGATCAATTCGGTGTCGGTGTGGGTCCGGAAGACGTGTCCCTTGGCTTCGAGGGTCTTACGCTTCTCCTTGTAGTCGAAGAACTCGCCGTTGAAGACGGTCCAGACGCTCTGGTCTTCGTTCGAGATGGGCTGCTGCCCGTCGGCGAGGCCGACGATCGAGAGGCGGCGGTTGGCGAGGTGCAACCCGGGACGTTCGAGGTAGCCGTCTTCGTCTGGCCCGCGATGGTAGATGGCCTTCGCCATCGCCGACACCACGCCCGCGGGGGCGCGGCGCTGGCCACTCAGGTCGAACATCCCCGCGATCCCGCACATCAGGCCGATCCCCTGGAACCCAACTTGAAATCCGCTTTACGGTAGCAGGCGCCCGCCTCCGCCGCGAGGACGGACGTAACAGCTCCGGCGAAATCACTCTGCACCGCCGAGTCGGCCGGGCTTCCGTCAGTCAGAAGCGACAACCCACCCAGCAATCCGCCGATGTCGTCCGTCGGCCCGCGCTCGTAGTGGCACCGCAAGAACTCAAACATTACAAGATACGCTTGGCGAACAGTGAGCAGCGGTTCGGTCTGTTGCTCCATCATCAATGCACTTTCCTGCCCGCGTTCTCGCGCCGGGCGAACTTCCACACCTTGCGCTGCATGAAGAACCGCACCCCGCGCGGGAACATCCGCTTCCCGAACCAGACCCACCACGACACGAACCCGACCGCCGCTTCTGTACGGTTTCGCACCAGGCTCCGTACCACGGCATCTGCGACCTCATCCGACGGCTGCGCGCCCTCGAAGTCGAGGTAGATTTTCCCCTCGTTTCGCAGCAGGTGGCGCTGGAGGTCGTCACTTCGGACCAGCCCCGGGAGCACCAGAAGGACATCGATCCCGAACCGCTCGAACTCGCCGCGGAGTG
Organism: Gemmata algarum; assembly: GCF_034097035.1. NCBI lineage: Bacteria > Pseudomonadati > Planctomycetota > Planctomycetia > Gemmatales > Gemmataceae > Gemmata > Gemmata algarum. Next base: position 204,907 of record NZ_JAXBLV010000211.1, on the reverse strand, counting down.
ACTCCGTGAGGCCGACGAACGCATGCTTGCTGGCACAGTGCTCGGACATCGACGGGATGCCCCACCGCCCGCAGATGCTCGCCACGTTGACAATGGCGGGGCACCAGCCGTCGCTCGCGGTCTCGAAGCTCCTCGTCAGGTGCGGCGCGCACGCCCGGATCATTTCGACCGGGGCGAAGAAGTTCACCTCCAGCACCTTGCGAACGATCTCCTCGCTCGACGTGCTGAACTCCCCGAAGCTGCACACGCCCGCGCAGTTAATGAGCACGTCCAGCCGGCCGAAGGTCGCGACCGCGTCCCGAACGATCCGCTCCCGGTCCTCGACTTTGGTCACGTCGCCGGGGAACGCCGCGGCCCGCGCGCCGGCGGCGTTCAGTTCCTCAACGAGGGCCGCCAGGTCGTTGGCCGAACGTGCAGTAAGGGCGAGTTTTGCGCCGAGTTTTGCGAGCCGCACCGCGGCGCGGCGGCCGATGCCCCGCGACGCCCCGGTAATCAGCACGACCCGATCTCGGACCTCCCGGCGCGTACCCATTCTTCATCGTCCCCGGTGCATGCCGCACATCAGACCCATCTGGACATTTTAGGGCGACCGGTACCATCCGCCAGTGCCGCGCCCGTGGGCATCCCGTTCGCGGCGGGTGCCTGTTCGTATAACACCCGCGCCAGGCGCTAATTGCGTCGCGCGCCCCGCAGGATCGAGGAACCCGTGGTTTGGACCTCGTTTCTCTCTGCTTTCTCGACCTTCCGCGCCTGTCGCGGTGAATACTCTTTCATTCTGCCGTCTCGCGTACACCGGAGTGGTCACATGGACAACATGCTCTTGATCGGGTTCATGCTGGGGGCGCCGATCGGGTTCTTCGTCGCCTCGTGGTTCGGGTACCAGCGGGCCGGCAGTTTCGAGGCCCTCGCGACTGCGCTGGGGATCGCGAACCGGTCGAAGAACGACCCGGCGTTCGCGGCCAAGCTCCACGCGGTTCGGACGGGAACGGAGCTGAAGCCCGCGGGGCCGCCCAAGCCCACGAAGCCGAGCGGGGCGCCGCTCCGCCTGCTCGCGCTGCTCCAGGCGGAGTCCCGACTGGTGGACTTCTTGCTCGAGAACATCCAGGGCGCGACCGACGAGCAGATCGGGCAGGCCGTCCGCGAGGTCCACAAGAAGGCACAGGCCGCGCTGAAGCAGCACCTCGTTCTAGAACCGATCCTGCCGGGCAACGAGGACGACCGGGTGACCGTTCCGAAGGGGTTCGACCCGTCGGCGATCCGGGTGGTGGGCAACGTGACCGGCGAGCCGCCCTTTACCGGCGCGATCCAGCACCCGGGCTGGAAGGTGAAGGAGATGAAGCTTGCCACCCCCGCCGAAGGCGCCGACGAGTTCGTCATTCAGCCGGCCGAGGTGCAGATCGCGTAGCGGCTTGTTACGGCCGTTCGTGTATGGGATACTGAGGCGGAGGTGGATCCATGTGCGAACCTTAACTGACGATGACCGAGATTAAGGCGAATTATCCCGACGAGTGGGTGTTCCTCGCCAACCCGACATCCACGCGATACCACGAAGTCACCGAGGGGCAAGTCATCATCCACAGTCCGGACCGGGCCGAATACATGCGGCTCGTCGGGGAATGGGACGACCCGGCGGTCAGACATTTGGCTTCGTGGTGGACCGGCGAAATCCGGGGCGTGGAAATCTTCCCGCCGGATGCCGAACCTGATGTCGAATCCGGTAGACCTCATTCACGATAGCGTGTGGACGTTCCTCCCCCTCCCCATCCGGTGCTCAAGCGGCCTTGGCCCGGTGGTCGAGCATCCGATTGACCAACCCGGCCACGGCCCGAACCCGCAACCCGTGCCCGTGCCCGTGCCGCCGGTGGCGGTTAACATGAGAAAGAGAGCGGAACCGGCGGAGCCGCCCGATCGCGTGCTCGATCCCGATGCGGTGGCGGCGGAACGCACGGTTGTACTTGCGGTCCGCGGGGGCCGTCCTGCCCACGGTGTTTGCGCCGGGGGCACACCCGGCGGGTGCCGGTCCCGAATCCCTGTGTGCCCCAGATCCACAAGCCCCCACCCCGCCCGGGAGCCGGTTCAGGAGCCCCGACCGGTCCAACCGCTTGATGTCCGCCCATCGGCCCGGCACCGACTCGGACACGTGGACGATGCGCCCGGACGCCTCGTCCACGGCCATTTGGCTCTTGAGCGTGTGCGCCGCCTTCTGGCACGAGTCGTCCGCCCGCTGGGGCCGCTGCTCGGACGAGTCGACGATCACCGCCATCGCGGGGGTGTCCTACAGCACCGCCGGGAGCCGTCTGCCGTTGGGTACCCGGACGGGCCGCACGGCGTGGGACAACTGGCGGACGTTCCGGCGGTGGCGCCTGCCACTACGGATACGGCCGGACCGGCAGCGGGTGGTCAAGGGGCCGGTGGGGCCGCGGCAGAGTTCGCAGGCGAGGCGCCGGGTCGCCAAGCTGAACTCGCCGCTGCACCTGACGCCGACCGCTGATAGGCTTTCGTGACCCGTCGCGCACAGTGCCGCCGGCGCAGGTGGGCGATCTGTTCGGCGAGGGAGGGCGTACCGATTTCGCAAGCCAAGTACGACCCGGCGGAGGCGTTCCGCCAGTTGCGCGACCCGGATGCGGGCGTGCGGTTGCTCGGGGCCGGGTGGGTCCACCGCCAGTCCCTCGCAGAGGTGAACCGCTGGTCGGACCCCTGGCTCCGCGCCCCCGTGACGATCGACTTGCTGCTTCCCGCCCTGAGCGACCCCGACCCGCGGGTGGCCGAGGAGGCGGTTGGTGCCGCCTGGGGGATCGTCACGCGGTTCCGTCGCGACGACCGACTGCTCGACCCGGCGGTTGCTCTCCTGACCAGCGACCGCCCAAAGACCCGAGCGCGGGCCGCAGGGGTGGTCGCACAGTTCGGCCCCGGGCAGTCGGCCGAACACCTGCTCCGCCTGTTCAGCGACCCGGATAAGGCGGTCCGGGTCGCCGTCCTCGACGCCACCCACCAAGCGTGCTGGGGTTGGCCAGAGTCATACCAGCAGCAGGTTCGGGCTGCGGCACTGGAGCGCTTACAGGACCGGGCAATGGACATCCGGTGCCTAGCGGCGTTGCTGCTCATCGTGGTTGGAGGGTATGAGGACCTACCCGCGCTCAAGGCGTGCCTGGTGGGTGTGAAGGGGGCGAACTACCGCCAGGACTTCCGCGAGTCCATCAGAGCACTGCAAGCCCGCCGAACGACTGGGTTGCAGGCGCCCCGTCCGCAAAGTCGGACGGGCAACTGAACGCAGTCGTTCGGCAAGAGAGGGCGTCCCGAGTGGCCAGTTTCCGAACCGATCCGACCAACCTGCACAGCGTCCATCCCGACGACGTACTGCGGGTAGATCGGCAGGTGCTCCTCAACGGTCCGGTCGCCTTGTATGGCCCGCCCGAGCGACTCCGACAGCATGTCGCAGCGCTTGAGTCTTACGGCTACCGCTGCCCGGCGTTCGACTGCGGCGGGTGGGCGTCCGAGGCCGACATGCACCGCGCGTTCGCCGCTGGACTGGAGTTCCCCAGTTACTACGGCCGCAACTTGAACGCGCTCAACGATTGCCTCAGTGACATCGACATTCCAGAGAAATCCGGTGTAGCGTTAGTCTTGTGGCGGTTCGATCGGTTCGCCCGACTACCGGGCGTGCGAGCGTGGGACGTGCTGGATGTGATCGCCCATGCCTCGTGGCTGCATTCCCTGTACGCCCGGCGATTGCTGGTGCTGGTGCAGTCCGACGACCCGAAGTTGCGCTTCCCTCCGGTCGGTGCCCGGCCCGTGATGTGGATCATGTGGGAGGCCCATAAGACAGACGAACCCGGCGCCGAACCGGACCCGGCCACGTGAGCTGCTTTTCACGGCTCGCTTGCGGATCGTGTCGGCTGCGGGTGGCGCGGCCGGGGAGGCGGGCAGTACGTTCGGCGGCGGAGGGTGACGCAATATGGGGCGGTGGGGCACCGATACGTTTCAGAGCGACGACGCCTGCGAGTACGCCTCCGGCCTCGCCCGACAACTCGTCGCCGAACTCGACCGGTTCGCGGCTGATCCGGAGTTGGACATCCACGACGTGGACGACGGTGTGGCGGCCCGGCTGGTCGTGTTGGCGTTTCTGGTCGAGCGGTGTCGGGCGGACGTGGACCCAGCCGACGTGGCCCGGTGGTCTGCCCGATTCCTGGGACTATGCGACTCCGAGGACGGGCTCGATAGCTTTTACCGGGACGAGGACATGGCCCCACGGCGGGCCGCGATCGCGGCCCCGCTGGACGCGATGCGGGGGACCGGGTGAGCAAGGCAGGCCGAACCAAACGCGGCACCTGCCTCGGCCGCATAAGTTGTTGCCGAGGTTCAGCTCCCTGTGGCGGGGCTGCTGAGCGTTATCCTTCGGCACACTGAGGCAGTACGAGCGCGGGTGTTTTGGCCCGAGGAGGGTTCTGTGGGCGACCTGATGCGGAAGGTATTCTGGACGCTCGGCCGGCGTCGCTACGCGGGCTACGACGAGTTCGTCCGGGCCGTCAGCGAGTACCAAGCCCAGATCAGCCCCGACGACAACGGTTGGGTTCCCGACGCCGTCCTAGCTCCAGGGCCGATCACGGTGACGTACACCGCGATGTGGAAGGACGTGGACGACACGCTCGAAGTCCCGCTGGGCGAGGTGGGGCGATCGCTCTCAATGGGGCGGGCTCTATTCGAACTGAACAACGCCACGGTCGAGTTCTTCGCGGACGCCGACCACTGTTTCTTCGAGGGCTTGGTGCCGATGTCAACCGGGGGCTATCAGTTGCGCACCGGGAGCTAACCGTCGGGTGGCCCTCCGCCGCCGAACCCGGCTCTGCACCTGACACCGCCATGTGATCGGGATGGCGGTGTCAGGTGCGGGTGATCTGTTCGTTAGCCGACGAACACGCCGCCGTTGAACCCGGTGAACGGGGTCAGGGTGGAGAGCTGATCGAACGGCGCCGTCCCGCTCCGCACGCTGACGGTCGGGCCGAGCGTGAGGATGAGTTCGTCCTTCCCGTCGCCGTCGCGGTCGGTCCCCGCCACCCGCGGCGTGGTCGCCGCGGCGCCGGACGAGAACTGCCCAATCGCGGCCTCCCCCTGGAACACCGTTGTCACCGCCTGCCCGCCGACCCGCGCGCCCACCAGGATCTCCGACCGCCGGTCCCCGTCGAGGTCGCCGGTTCCGACGCTGATGCCGGTGTCGGGCGCCAGGTTCGGAACCAGGAAGCTGCGGAGCGTGTTGCCAGCGAGGTCGAACGTCTTGATGTGCGGGGCGACGGTCGCGCCCACAACGATCTCGGCCCGCCCGTCGCCGTCGGTGTCGCCCGCGGCCACCGTGACGCCGCTGGCGATCGGCGCTCCGGCCGCGGTGGTGAAGGCGTAGAAGCTGGCCCGTTCCTGGAGCGTGGTGGCGTCGAACACCTTCACGTGCGGGGCCAGGGTGCCGGCCCCCACGATGATCTCGGCTTTCCCGTCGTTGTCCAGGTCGCCGACCGCGACGCTCACCCCGCTGGCGAAGTTAGTAAACGCGAAGAAGCTCCGGATCTCCCGGAACGTGACCCCGTCGAACACTTTGACGTGCGGCGACAGGGCGGTCGCGCCGGTCACGATGTCCGCCACGCCGTCGCCGGTCACGTCCCCGACCGCCACCGACACCCCGCCCTGGTACCCGGCGTAGGGTCGGAACGAAGCCACCGCCGTGGTGCCGCTGTTGTCGAACACCTGTACCGTGCCGCTGGCCGACGACCCCACAACCAGGCGCCGCCCGAGCGCGTCGTTGTCGGCGATGGAGACCGTGGCCTGGCCCGCCCCGGTCGCGATGTCGTAGGCCGCGCTCGGGGACAGCGTGAGCACCGCCGTGCGGGTGCCGTCCACGCTCGAGTTGTCGATCGGGGTCAGCGTGACGGTCGCGGTGCTCGCGCCCGGCGCGAACGTCACCGTGCCCGTGAGCAACTGGTAGGAGACGCCGTTCACCGCGGTGCCGCCCAGCGTGTACGTCACCGTGAGCGCGGCGGAGGTGTCACCGACGCGGGTGATGGTGAACGTCCCGGTGTCCGGGGTAACGCCCTCCGCGGCACTCGCGTCGGACGCCGCGACGCGGAGCACGGGCGCCGGCCCGGTCTCGATCTGGCTGAACGTGACCGCGCTACGGTTCACGAACGTGTACGTCCCGCCCCCGACCACCGGGGTAAACGTCGCGCCGGCAGCGTTCGTGGTGATCAGGTTGAGTGTGTCGCCGGGGACGGTGGCCGGGGCGCCGCCCGCAACGGTCACCGCCGGCAGCGGGTTCGTGAGGTCTACGGTCACCGTGTCGCGGTCGGTCGAGCCGGTGACGGTGAGGGTGCTAACGTCGCCGGTGCGGCCGCTGAACAGCGTTTGCGCCGCGCCGGTGCTGTTGGCCTGAACGGTCACGTTCAGAGCGGTGCCGGTGTTCGACACGGTGGTCACGTCCGGGCTCGCGTTGCCGTCCTGGAACCCGGCCGTTTGGAGCCCGAAGTTGACGGCGTAAGTGCCCCCGGTGGCCGCAACCGATTCGAGACCGGTGACGACCACACTGCCGCGGTTCCCGAAGCTGAAGGTGCCCGCGCCGGCCGCGGTGATGTTGCCGAACGCCGACGCGGTTGCGGCGGTGAGGTCGATGTTCAGCGCGTCCGTGCCCGCGGCGGCGATCAGGTTGGTGGTGATGCCGGTGGTGAGCGGTCGCAGGTTGAACGTGTCGTCGTCGGCCCCGCCGGTCACGTTCAGGGTGGTCGCGCCGCTCACGTTTGACGTGGTCGAGAACGTGACCGCACCGCCCACGCCGACATCGACGGCCCCCGCATCGACGTTCACGTTCACCGTGCCCGAGGCGGCGGTGGTGAGCGTGCCGCCGATCGTGACCGCGTCGCCCGCGTTGATGGTGAGCGTGGCGCCGGTGGTCGAGACCGAGACGCCGGCGGCCACCGTCACGGTGTTCGTGGTCGCGGCGGTGTCGGTGGCCGTCAGGGTGACGCCGCCGGTGCCGGCCGCGACGCTCGCGCCGACCGCCAGCGCCCCCGCCGACGCGGTCAGCGCGACGCTCCCGGCCCCGCCGACGGTGATGGTCGCCGCCGCGGTGGTGGTCAGCGCGGTGCCGGCCGTGACAGTAACGCCGGTACCGCTCACCGCCCCGCCGAGGCTGACCGCGGCCGAGGCGGTGAGCTGGACCGGGCCGGCGGAACTGCTGACGACGGCCGTGGTGCTCAGGTCGCCGCCCCCGGCCGAAACCGTCACACCGGTCGCCCCGCTCACCGTGGCACCGAGGGCGACCGCGTCGGTCGCGGACAGCGAGACGCCGCCGGTGGTGTTCTGGTTGACGACCCCTGTGCGCCCGGCCACGGTGCCGACGTTCAGGGCGGGCGAGGCGTTCGCGATGACGATCGACCCGGTGTCCCCACTGGCGTTGGCGGCTGCGAGGGTGGTGACCGCCACGTCGAGGTTGCCGGCGCCGGTCGCCCCGATGCCGCCCGCCCCGGCACGCCCGGCCAGCAGCGCGAGGCCCGCGACCGTGATGTCGGTCTGCTCGGTGCCGGTGGCGTCGGTGATCGCGCCGCTCGTTTCGAGCGACAGCGCGGGGACGGTGGCCCCGAGGGTGATCTGGCCGGTGACCGCGATCCCCCCGGCGTTGGTCGCGCTGCCGACGTGCAGGGTCGCGGTGGTGACGTTGTCGAGGTCGGCGTCGGTGAGCCCGAACCCGGTGTTGGTGCCCAGGTTGATGACGTCGAGCGGGTCGCGGGCGAGTAGGAACACGTCGCCCCCGGCCGCCGCGGTGGTGCTGACCGCCGCACCGAGGTCGATGTCCTTCGCGGTGATGGTGATGTCGCCGCCGGCGGTGGTGAGCGCCGCGGTGTTCGAGAAACTGCCGACCCCGCTGTTGTCGTTGTCGGCGTCAACGGTAATGGTGCCCGCCCCCGCGACGGTGACGGCGGCGCCGATGCTGATGTTGTTCTGGGAGGAGAGGGTCACGCTGCCGCTGCCGCCGGTGGCTACGACCGGCGCGCTGACCACCAAGTTGCTGGACGGCGACAGGGCGATGTTCCCGCCGCCCGCGACCGAGACGCCCTCGGCCGGGGTCGCCCCGACGGTGAGCGCACCCACGACGGAGATCGAGACGCCGCCCGAGGTCGTTACGCTCACCCCGGACAGGGCTCCGGTCACGCCGCCGATCACCAGCGGGGTGGCGTTGTTGATCGCGATGCCGCCGGTCGCGGTGGTGGCCTCCAGGTTCGTGACGCTCAAATCCAGGTTCGGAGAGTCGGTGCCGGTCACGCCGATCCCGGTGCCCGCCGTGATCGCGAGCCGGGCGACGGAGATGTCCTGTGAGGGGTTGTTGTCCACGACCGCGCCGCCGGTCACCAGTTCGAGCTGGCTCGAGCCGCCGACGGAGATCGCCGCGCTGATGACGATGGACCCGGCCGTCGCGTTACCGATACGTAACACGCGGGCGGTCAGCGCGTCCAGTTCGGCGTCGGTGAGGCCGAGGGTGCCGGGGCCGTCCGGGCCACCGAGGGCGATGCTAATGGCGTTCGAGGCCGGCTGAACGGTGACGGTGCTGCGGGCCGGGTCCGCGCCCGCATCGACCATCGCCCCCATCGGAACGTTCACCGCGTCGGCGCTCAGGGTGATGTTTCCGCCGGAGGTGGCGAGGCCCGCGACGGTGAGCGTTCCGTTCGTCGACGTGAGCGCCAGGTCGGCGCCGCTTGTGGTCAGGGACCGACCTGCCGCGAACGTGAGGTTCCCGTTCGACGCGACGAACGCGGCGCTGGCGGTGTTGTTCGTTTGCAGTGCGACCGGGGCGGCGAGGGAGGGGTCGAAGACGATCCCGGTTTCGGCGGTGATGCTGACGGCGACGCCCGCGCCGACGCTCTGGAGGGCGCCGCGGGAGAGCGTGGCGGCCTGACCGGCGAGGTCGGTCAGGGCGATGGTGCCGTCGGTCGCGCTCAGGAAGCCGTCGAGCGAGCCGGGGGCTTCCTGAATGGTGATGACCGTCGCCGGAACGCTGCGGTCTTCCAAGGCTTCGACACCGAGCCGCGGACCCGCGGACCGAGCCGGGTGCGGGCTCTTGAACGCTTGCTTCGACCAGTTCGGAGAGCGGTTCGGCATACGGGCACCGGGTTCAAGGGGGCGGTCACGAGGGCCGATCAGTTGCGCCGCTGGGCGGGGCTCGTGCGAGCCAAACGGGCCGAGGGGGCGCGGCCCGTCGCGAATTAAATTAGCCGGTCGGGCTAGGTCCGCGGCCCGTTTTGTCGCCTTTTCCAAATCGCGTAGCCTGCTCAGATTGCGCGAATCGGTATGACGCCGGCAATCGGATTCACGTGCGCGGTCTTGCTCGTTGTGAGTGTAACGTCTTTAACAATTGAACGAAGAGAGTTGATCCGGTGTGCCGTTGGAGCTAAACTTCTCCAAATCTCTGAACAACGATTCGCTACCCGCATCGGACAGATCGAGAGGCATCCCGTGCCCTTACGCCCAACGTCCCATTTTACGTGGCAGGTTCTGCGCACCGTCCGGCGGAGCAAGAAGCCGATCGACGGGCGCGCTTTACGGCTGGTTCCCAGCCGCAAAACCAAGGACGGCTCGTTCCTCACGTCGCTCGTTGACGAGGGCCTGCTGGCGTTCACCACCGGGTCCGCTGCCGACCCGTTCGCCGCGACCTACTCGCTGACTGACAAGGGCAAGCACGCGGCCGAATACGGCGAGTACGAGTACGAGCTGAAGCGCCCGGCGGTCCCGGCCAAGTCGGCTTCGGCGAAGGGCGCGAAGCCGCGCTCCTGATCCGACCCGCGGGTGCCGGGGCGAACGGCCCCCCAGCGGCGCGATTACGGGCGCGAGTCGAGCGCGTCCTTCACATCCCCGTTCCGTTTCGGCTTCATTATCCGGCGCGGGGCGAAGGCGTTCGCGCGTCACCGGCCGCGCGCCGCTCGGCCGGTGACGCGCGAACGCCTCCGCCCGCGGGACCGGGCTTCCGCTAATCCCGACCTGCCGCTAACCTCCTGTTCGGGGCGCGTGGCGGCCGGCTCGGGAGCGGGTGAGCGGGATGCACAATCAGGACGTGGTGTTTATGCTCGCCGGCGGGCTCGCGGTGGCGCTGGCCTTCGGGTACCTGACGAACCGGCTCGGGCTGTCGCCGATCGTCGGCTACCTGCTCGCGGGGGTGGTCGTCGGGCCGCACGCCCCCGGGTTCGTCGTGGACCGTGGCATCGCGGACCAGCTCGCCGAGGTCGGCGTGGTCCTGCTCATGTTCGGGGTCGGTCTGCACTTCCGGCTGGAGGAGCTGCTCGCGGTGCGCCGGGTCGCGCTGCCCGGCGCGCTCGCCCAGTGCGGGGCGGCGACGGCGTTCGGCACCGCCGTCGCCCTCGGGTTCGGCTGGCTCCCTTCCGCGGCGGTCGTGTTCGGGATCTCGGTGTCGTTCGCCAGCACCGTCGTTCTGACCCGCGTGCTGTCGGACCAGAACCAGTTGCACACCCCCACCGGGCACGTCGCGGTCGGGTGGCTGATCCTTCAAGACGTGTTCGCGGTGCTGGTGCTGGTGGTGCTGCCGGCGGTGCTCAAGGACGGGCCGATCGACGCCATCGAACTGCCGCTCGCGCTCGGGCTGGCGGCGCTGAAGGTGGGGGTGCTGATCGCCGCGGTGCTGGTGGCCGGCGGGCGGTTCGTGCCGTGGCTGCTGAGGCACGTGGCCGAGACGCGGTCGCGCGAGCTGTTCACGCTCACGGTTCTGGTGGTCGCGCTCGGGATCGCGGTCGGGTCGGCGGTGCTGTTCGGGGCGTCGATGGCGCTCGGCGCGTTCCTGGCGGGTATGGTGGTCGGGCGGTCGGAGTTCAGCGTCCGGGCGGCCACCGAGGCGCTCCCGATGCGGGACGCGTTCGCGGTGCTGTTCTTCATCTCCGTCGGGATGCTGTTCGACCCGGCGTTCCTGCTGAAAGCGCCGGCGCTCGTGGCGGCGACCGCCGCCATCGTGACGCTCGCCACGCCCGTGACCACGTTCGCGCTGGTGCTGGCGCGGGGGTACCCGGTGCGGGTCGCGCTGGGGGTGGGGCTGGCGCTCGCGCAGATCGGCGAGTTCTCGTTCATCGTGGCCGCGGCCGGCAAGTCCCTGAACGTGCTGCCGGAGGACGCCACGCAGGTGTTGGTTGTGGTCGCGATCGGGACCATCTCGGTGAGCCCGCTGGTGTACCGGCTCGCCGGGCCGCTGGAGCGTTGGGCCGCGGGCCGACCGCGGCTCTGGGCGCTGCTCACAGCGCGCACCCGGGAACAGCTCGGGAGCGGCCCGGAGCCGGCGCCCGCGGACGCCGACCGCGCGTACCGCGCGGTGGTCGTGGGGTACGGCCCGGTCGGCCGCACCGTGTGCCGGCTGCTGCGCGAGAACGGCATCGAGCCGACCGTCGTCGAGCTGAACGTGGACACGGTGAAGCGGCTCCGGGCCGAGGGCGTCCGGGCCGTGTACGGCGACGCCACGCACCCGGACACGCTCAAAGAGGCGGGCGCGGACCGGGCGGCGAGCCTGATCCTCAGCTCGTCGCAGGTGAGCGGCGGCAGCGAGGTGATTCGTGCAGCGAAGGAGCTGAACCCGGAGATCCGGGTGCTGGCGCGGTCGGCGTACGTGCGCGAACTGGCGGCGCTCCAGCGGGCCGGTTCGGAGGTGGTGGTTTCGGGCGAGGGTGAGGTGGCGCTGGCACTGACCGAAGCGATCCTGCGGCGGCTCGGGGCGACACCGGACCAGATCGACCGCGAGCGCGAGCGGGTGCGGTTGGAGCTGTCGGCGGGCGGTGCGGAAGTGTACTCGCGGAACGCCGACACGTCGCCCGATCTTTTACTGCCGGACGCGCCCCGCAAGAACTGAGGCGGTCGTGCGCGGCGCGCGCCCTAACTCACACCAGTGCCGCGACCTGCTCGGCGGTGATTTCGTCGAGCGAGCCGACAACGATGTCGGCCCCGGCGGCCCGGAGCTTGTCCGCCGGGTGGTGCCCCACGAACGTCACCGCCACGCACTTCATCCCGCCGGCCCGGGCCGCTTCCACGCCGGCCGCGGCGTCCTCGAATACCACGCACCGCCGCGGGTCGGCGCCCAGTTGTGCCGCGGCGGTGAGGAACACCTCGGGGTCCGGCTTGCCGCGCTTCACGTCGTCGCCGGTGACGACCGCGCCGAAGTAGCCGCGCGTGTTCGTGACGCTCAGCAGCAGGTCGAGGTTCCCCTGCGGGGCCGACGAGCCCACCGCTTGAGGCCACCCGCGATCAGCGAACTCTTTGAGGAGCCGCGCGACGCCGGGCAGGAGCTGGGTGCCCTCGTCACGCACGGACGCGCGGTAGTGGTTCTCCTTCTGCTCGCCCCACTTCGCGCAGAGCGCGTCGTCGGCGTCTGGTTCGAACAGTTTGCGCAGGATTTCGGGGTTGCGCATGCCGAACGTGGCCGCGAAGTCGGCGCGGGTGAACGGCCGGCCGATCTCCGCCGCGAACCGCGCCCACGCCCGGAAGTGGTGTTCCGCGGTGTCCACGAGCGTACCGTCGACATCCCAAATGATCGCAGGTATCGTCATGAGGTCCGTTGTATGACCGGGAGGGCGGTGCCGTGGCGAATATGGCCGACCGCGAGACGTTCGACCGCACCCTCGTTGACCCCGCGCCGGACGCCCTCGACGCCGCGCTGCGGGAGGCCGTCCGTGTGGCGAACACGGGTAACGAGACGAAAAGCAAACTCATCAAGTGGCCGCCCGCGGACCTGCCGCAGTTCCTCCAGCGCCTGGGAGAAGCGCCCGACGGGCTGCACGGGTGGCACGGCGGTACGAAGAAGAAGTACTTCGCGGGGAAGTCGCAGGTCACGGCCGCGTGGTGGACGAACCAGTTCGGCGAGAAGCACGTTCGCGTGCTCGGCGGGCACGGGCTGACCACGGGCGGCCGCCTGCGCATCGGGGAGACGGGGCAGTACCAGTTCGGTACGCCGCTCAGCTACGCCGAACTGCTGTACCCCGAGCGTGTCGCCCGGGCGCGACTGCCGGGCGGGGCCGAGTTGCTTGTCGGTGTGTGCGACTGCGGGGCGGTCGGGTCGTTCGCCGCGCTCGGATGGACGGGGCCGAGTTGCGGGCCGTGCCGCGACCACGGATTGGAGGGGCACGCGGCCCTCCCCGTGCCCTGGCACGAGGCCGGGGTGAAGTACGGTCCTTACGCCCGGTATTATCTCACCTCGCTGGCGTTCGACCCCACAGGACGCTCACTGTTTTTCACGAACGACGGCCTGTGGTGCTGGACCTTTGCCACGGGCGCGGTCGAAGCGGTCGCGTACCCGCCGCACCTCGGAAGGTGCTGGCAGTTCGCGCTTCAGCCCGACGGCAAACGGGCGCTGCTGTTCGGAGCGCGCGGCGAGTACCCGCAGGAAACGTCGGTTGCACTCTGGGAGGTCGGCACGCCGTCCGCGGTCGAGTGGGTGCTCGAACCGGACTGGGCCCGGCGGCTGGAACCGTCTCCGGACGGTGAGACGGTTGCCGTTTCCCAGGGTGCCGAGGTGAGCGACTGGCACTCGCTTCGCTCTGCACACGACGGCCGTGTGCTGCGGACCCTCACTCCGCCGGGCAATGGCCGGGTCGTCTTCAGTCCGGACGGGCAGCGGTTGCTGGTGACCGATCGTGAAGGTACGGCAAAGCTCTGGGATGTACACACCGACACGGTACAATCGCTTCCCGTAAGGCTACTGCACGAAATGGTGTTCGGCCCGGACGGGCGCGTCTTGTACGCGTTCAGTGAAGGGAGTTCCGCTGGCGGAACACCGGCCGAGGTGGACGGGCTGCGCGTGATCCGGGTTCGGTTCCCGGGGACGGGCGACGCGTCCCCGTACCTGCGCGCGACCGTGTCGCCGGACGGTCGCGTGCTCGTCGCGGCGCTCGGCGGACAACTGTACTTTGCCGACCCATCCGGAGCGGCGGTTGGGAAATGGTGCGGGCTGAACGTGTTTGCTTCTGGGATGCATCTGTTCGCGTGGTCGCCGGACGGGCGGTGGCTCGCGACCGCAGACCGCGACGGCACGATCCGGCTGTGGCCGTGGCCCGGCGTGTACGAGGCCGCTCGCGCCGCAGAAACCGGTTGACGCGGCGGCTGCGCCGCGGCACACTTGAAGTCCCTCCCGCCATCCCACCCCAACGGGCTCACGTCATGCCGCCCCACACGCTCCCGCGCCGCGGGTTCCTCAAGATCGGCGCCCTCGGTCTCGGCGGCCTCACCCTGCCGAATCTGCTCCGCGCCGAAGCCAGAGCGGGCACGCGCACGCCGCACAAGTCGGTCATCCTCATTTACCTAGTCGGCGGGCCGCCGCACCAGGACATGTTCGACCTGAAGCCCGACGCGCCGAAGGAGATCGCCGGGCCGTGGAAGCCGATCCCGACGAACGTCACCGGCGTCCAGATCTGCGAGGCGTTCCCGCTGCTCGCCCGCAACATGGACAAGCTCGCGATCGTCCGCTCGCTGGTGGGGAACCAGGCGGACCACGACGCGATCCAGGTGTACAACGGGCACAACCCGAAGAAGCCAACGCCGCCCGGCGGGTGGCCGCAGTTCGGCTCCGCGGTGGCGAAGCTGCAAGGGCCGGTCCACCCGTCGGTGCCGTCGTATGTGAGTCTCTGTTACACCTGCACCCACGGCCCCTACAACGAGCCCGGCCCCGGCTTCCTGGGCCAGTCGCTCGCCCCGTTCCGCGCGATGGGCCGCACCCGCGAGGACATGACGCTGCGCGGCGTCGACGTGAACCAGCTCGCCGACCGCAAGACGCTCCTCAAGCAGTTCGACGACATGCGCCGCGACGCCGACACGTCCGGCTCGGTCAAAGCGATGGACGCGTTCACCGAACAGGCGTTCGGGCTGCTCACCTCCTCGAAGATGGCCGAAGCGCTCGACATTTCGCGCGAGCCGGTCAAAGTGATCGAGCGGTACGGCACCGGCGACCCGAAGGTGTTCATGGACAGCAACGGCGCCCCGCGGGTGCCGCAGAGCCTCCTCATGGCCCGCCGGCTGGTCGAGGCGGGCGCGCGGGTCGTGACGCTGAACTACAGCAAGTGGGACTGGCACGGCGGGATGAACGCCGAGGGCCGCAAGAACAACTCCATCTTCTTGCGTGAGGAAGAGGACTTCCCCGTGTTCGACAAGTGCGTCAGCGCGCTGGTCGAGGACCTGCACGACCGCGGGTTGGACAAGGACTGCACCGTCGTCATCATGGGCGAGTTCGGGCGGACCCCGAAGATCAGCGCGCAGCTCGGGCGCGACCACTGGCCGAACGTAAACTGCGCGCTGCTCGCCGGCGGCGGCATGAAGCTGGGACAGGTGATCGGCAGTACCGACCGGATCGCCGGAGAGGCCGTATCCCGGCCGGTGACGTTCGGCGAACTGTTCGCGACGCTGTACCACAACCTCGGGATCGACGCCGACAAGGTGACGCTCCCGGACTTCACCGGGCGACCGCAGTACCTCGTCGAGGACAGCGGCGCGCCGATCAAGGAACTGATTTGACGGCCCCTATGCCATTCTTTTACTCGTGAACTGCATTTCCTGAGCCTCTGTGACACGGCGTTTCGGCCCGCGTCGCAGAGGCCGCGTTGCCACCCGTAGCTGGTTCGCAGTCGGTGGGAACGTCTCTGCCACAAGAAACAAACACCACCGGCCGGGCCGTGAATGAGACGTGCCTGACCGCCGGCCCGCGTTGCGGCGACCGCTTCAGGCGAGTACGATTCTCGTGTCGGTCGCGCGTGGTGCGGTGGGTGTGCGAGGCCAGAGATGTCAGGTGCGGGTCGGTCGATCGGCGCAGAACAGTTCTACGTTACCCACTGCGTGCCCGCGGACAGTGTCCGCCGTGAGGCGGGCTACAGCGTGCGCGCCGCATCGACGACCGCATCGGGGTTGCTCGACGAGGCGTTCCATTATCCGCCCTACGGGCTGCCGTTCGACATGTGGCGCGACCGGCCCGAACCCGGGGCCGCGCCGCGGCGGCTGGCCCGGACGGTCAGTCCCCGCGGCGGGGTGTGGGTGGCGCACTCGGCGTACCTAGCGAAGGACTCCGTCGGGCGCGACCGCTCGTTCTTCTCACACCTGATGTTGCTCCCGGCGGCGAGCCCGGCGGCCGTGCTGCGGTCGTGGGGGGCACCCGAGTGGACGGTCCGGTACCCGTCGGGTGAATCGAAGGCCCTGCCAGCCGCCACTCTGCCGGACGACGATTTGGTTTGCGACGCGTCGCTGACCGCGTTCCTCGGGGACCGGCCGCCGTGGCCCACCGCGCCGTGCGTGGACGTGTGCCCGCTGCGGTTGCGCGTGCTCCCGGCGTCGTCGCGGCGGGACCTGCTGGCCCGCGCGCTGCACGCGGTGCAACTGCTGGCCGCGGAGAAGCCGGGGAGCCGCAAGCGGTTGTTCATCCACGCCGAGCCCGGGGTCGTGGCGCTGCTCCTGTACGGGTGCGTGCGACTGCTCCCGCCCGAAATGACGGACGACCTCACGTTCTCGACGTTCGAGCCGTACCACCGGGACATCCGGAACTACCGGCTGGCGCGCGTGGTCGGCACGTACCTGGGGCCGAACGGCGGGTCCCTGGAACCCGAACTCGGCGCGAAGCAAGGCATCACGCTGGACACCTTCACCCACGGGCGGTCATCGACGGAACTGAGCGGGATCATGCCCACCGGGCTGACCGGGCTGGTGAACGTGGCCGTCACCGGGCACTGGGAGGGGCTCGCGGAGGCCCGCCGAGCGCTCGCTGAAGCCGGTGACGAGGGCGACGACTGGATTCAGAACGAGGTGGCCCGGGCGCGGGCCGAGTTGCAAGCGAACCCGGCCCTGGCGGGCGCTCCCGATTCGGACCCGGCGCTGCCGACATCGGCCGGCGCCCCGGCGATCCGCCGCGCGGTCGGTTCTTACGACGCCCAGATCAGCCGGGCGAACCCGGCGTGTCTGCTGTTCCTGATCGACCAATCCGGCTCGATGGCCGACCCGTTCATCGGGGCCGGCGGAACGTCCAAGGCGGCCACCGTGGCGGACGCCGTTAACCGGCTGCTCCAGAACGTGGTGCTCCGCTCGGCCAAGGCGGACGGGGTCCGCGACTACTTCCGGGTCGGCGTCATCGGGTACGGCACCACCGTCAAGGCCGGGCTCGGCGGCACCACCCCTTTCAACGTGCTCGTCCCGGTGAGCCGGCTGGGGGAGCGTCCGCTCCGCGTCGACGCGCGGGTGAAAAAGGTGCTCGACGCGCACGGCCGGGTGACGGAGCAGAAGGTGAAGTTCCCGGTTTGGTACGACCCGGTCTCGGGGGGCCAAACGGCGATGTGCGAGGCGCTCCGCGTCGCGGGGCTGGCGGTGAAGGGGTTCTTGGACGAGTTCCCGAACTCGTACCCGCCGATCGTGCTGAACCTCACCGACGGGCTACCCTCCGACGGCAACCCGCAGGAGGCGGCCCGCGCCATCCGCACCATTTCCACCGCCGACGGCAACGTGCTGCTGTTCAACCTGTTGATCTCGAAGGTGCCGGTTACCCCCGCGTACTTCCCGGCCGACGAGGCGAGCTTCCCCGAGACGGAGGCGAAACTGCTGTTCCGGATGTCGAGCGCGCTGCCGCCGAAATTGTGGGCGGCGGCGCGGAACGAGGGGCACGCGGTGAAGCCCGGCGCCCGCGGGGTGGTGCTCAACGCGGACCCCACCGCCATCGTCCGGTTCCTCGACATCGGCACCCGAGTGTCGCCCGGCGGGAACCGCCCGGTGTGAGGGCAATCGTTTCCAGTTGCGAGCGGAACGCGACCGGGTAAACGCCCCGGTCGTGTCTTCGGCTGCTGGCGGATCGCGGGACAACCGGCCGCCTGCAACCGCAGGTGACCGAAGGGCAAATGCGAATGGAACGGACGACGGGATCGCTAGCGGATACCGTGCGGCGTCCCGTTAATTCTTTTCCGCGAAGTGGTCGAACACCTCTTTCGCGATCTTCCCGATCAGCACCTGTCCGGCGTTGTCTGCGGTCCAGCGCTTGTCCTCGTTTGCGTCGGTCAGCACACACACCGCGATCGGGCCGCCTTTCGTGTAGATGATCCCCGCGTCGGTCTTCGTCGCGTCCACCGAGCCGGACTTGTGCGCGACCACGGTCCCCGCGGGCAGGTAGCGGACCAACTTCTCCTTGTCGTCGCACGCCTTCAGGTGCCCGAGCATCTCCTTGCACGCCTCCGGAGAAACCACCTTCCCCGCGTCGATGAGTTCGAGCAACCGGACCGCCTCTTTCGCGGTCGTGCTGCCGAGACCGTACTTCTTGCCGAACTCCTGGCTGAGACGGGTTTCGGGCTTAAAGACCTTCGCGTTCACTTTCGTGTTCTTGAGCCCGAGCTGCGCCATCCGCTCGCCGGTCGCGGGCAGCCCGATCTGATCGATGACCATGTTGGTGGCGGTGTTGTCCGAGTAAACGATCATGAGCCGTATCGCGTCCTTCAGCGGGAACGCGGCCCCCTCGGAGAAGTGCGGCGTGAGGATGCCGCTGCCGGGCACCTTGTCCCCCTTCGCGAGCGTGACCTGCTTGTCGAACTTGATTTTGTTTTCCTTCGCCTGCCAGTACGCTTCGACCATGATCGGCAACTTGATGAGGCTCGCGGTGGGCATGGGCTCGTCGGCGTTGAGGTAGAACTCTTCGCCCGTCTTGAGGTGCTTCACCGCGATTGCCACCTTGCCCTTGTGCTCTTTCACGAGCGGCGTGATGCGGCGTTCGAGTTCGGCGGCGGAAGCGCGCGGGGCAAGCAACGCGAGACAAACGAGCGCGAGGTAACGCACGGTTCAGGGCTCCTTGAGGTACGAATACGTGCCGCGGGCCGCGCCGACGGGCGCGGCTCAGGACCGGCTGGCGTGTCGATCACCGCCGCCGGTCCTGAGCCGCGCCCGTCGGCGCGGCCCGCAGGTTCTCGACTGCTACGCCGCGCTAGCGGCCTGTGCGAAGGTGGTGAACAACCGGGCCATCCCCGGCTGCGTCTCCGTCAGCTCTTCCGGGTGCCACTGCACCGCAACCAAGTACTGGTCGTCGGTCCCTTCGACACCCTCAATGATGCCATCGGGAGCGAACGCCGTGGCGGCGAGTCGCGGCGCGAGATCTTTGATCGCCTGGTGGTGCATGCTGTTGACCGGCACCACCGTGTCGCCCAGGATGTTCCGCATCCGCGACCCGGCCTTCACCGTGATGTCGTGCGCGAGGTACTTGCGGCTCGGGCGATCGGGGGTCGGGAAGAAATCGTGCTTCAGCGCGGCGGGCACCTGCGCGTGGACATCCTGGTACAGGGTTCCGCCGCAGGTGACGTTCAAAATCTGGATGCCCCGGCAGACCGCCAGAACAGGGAGTTTGGCGGCCAGAGCGTGCTTGAGCAGCGCGATCTCCACCGCGTCGCGGTCTGTATCTGTGGTGCCGCAAAGCTCGGTCTTCGGTTCACCATAGCGTGAAGGGTCCACGTCCACGCCGCCGGTGATGAACACCCCGTCGAGCCGGTTGAAGATCTCCTGAAGCGTATCGGGATCGTGCGGCACCAGCGGGATGACCCACGGTACCGCACCCACCTTACGCAACTCCTCAATGTAGCTACGGCCCATCAGCCAACACGCCTGCCGCTCACCCGGTACGGCGGGAAGGGTTTGGGTTGCGATCCCGATTACGGGTCGGCGCGATGACATGCGGTAGCTCCCCGGACACTTCCTCAATGGGGCGATTCTGGTGGAGAGGATTTGAGTATTGTACTCGACACGAAACCTTCATGTCGAGAATTTGAATCACAGAACTTTATCACCCCAGGGCCACAGGGCCGCGTTACAACCGCGACGGGCGGTCGCCACGTACCTAGCATCTTTCGCGCCGACTGAGCAGTAGCGGCACGCGGTTCGCAGCTTGCAGCCAGTGTCTGGGTGGTGAACGCACTTGGCGCCTGCTTGTCGAACGGAACCCGAATGACGGACCAGCCCACGAGTAATGCGGTTCGCGCCCCAGGCGCGACGTACCGCGTCCAGTTTCATGCCGGCTTCACCCTCCGCGACGCCTTGGCGATCGTGCCGTACTTACATGCCCTGGGCGTCACGCATCTGTACGCCTCACCGATCCTGAAGGCCCGACCGGGCAGCACGCACGGGTACGATGTTCTCGACCACTCAGCGCTGAACCCCGAAATCGGATCGGAAGCCGACCTCGCAGAACTTTCCCGCGCGCTGCGCGACCGCGGCATGGGGCTGCTCCTTGACGCCGTGCCCAACCACATGAGCGTGGGGACCGGGAACGCGTGGTGGGCGGACGTGCTCGAACACGGCCCGGCGTCTTCCTTTGCGACCGCCTTCGACATCGCGTGGCACGACTCGCCCCGTCCGCAAATGGCCGGCCGCCTGCTCCTGCCGGTCCTCGGCGACCAGTACGGCGCGGTGCTGGAGGCGGGCGAGTTCAAGCCGGTGTTCGAAGAGGGCGGGTTCTACGTTCGCGTTCACGACAACCGGCTCCCCCTCGACCCGCGCACTTACGGACAGGTGCTTGCCCCCGCGTCCCGAGACGTGCGCGAGCGGCACGGCGCCGAGCACCCGTCCGCGATCGAACTCGCCAGCATCCTGCACGCCGTTCAGGGGCTCCCCCCGCGAACCGATCCCGACGAGGCCCGACAAGCGGAAGGCCGTCTGGAGGTGATCGCGATCCGCCGCCGCTTGGGCGAACTCGCCGAGCGGTTCCCGGAAGCGGCGGCGGCCGTTGCCGGCACGCTGACGAAACTGGCGGGCACGCCGGGCGACCCGACCAGCTTCGCGGCCCTCGACGAACTGCTTGAGGCCCAGGCGTACCGACCGTGCTTCTGGCGGGTCGCTTCGGACGAAATCAACTACCGCCGCTTCTTCGATGTGAACGACTTGGCGGCCCTCAGCACCGAGCGCCGGGAGGTGTTCGACGCCGTCCACGCCACCTGGTTCCGGTGGCTCCGGGAGGGCATTGCCGACGGGCTGCGGATCGACCACCCGGACGGGCTGTTCGATCCGAAAGAGTACCTCGCCCGCCTTCAGACGAGCGTGGGGCGCACGCCGCCCGGGCCGACCGACGATGGCACGAGCCGCGACGGGGACAGTGGGCTCTACGTCGTCGTGGAGAAGATCCTGGGCGACGGTGAGGAGTTGCCCGCGGCTTGGGAGTGCGCGGGGACCACGGGGTACGAGTTCATTCACGCGCTCAATGGGCTGTTCGTCGATCCCGCGAGCGAAGGGCCGCTCACCAGCTTCTACCAACAGTTCACCGGCCTCGACGACCCGTGGCCGGAGGTGGTGTACCGGTCGAAGCGGCAGGCGACGCAGGGCGCGCTCGCGAGCGAGTTGAACGCGCTGGCCCATCAACTGGACCGCATCGCCCGGCTCGACCGCCGGAGCCGCGACTTCACCCTCAACGGCATCCGGAAGGCTCTCCGCGAGGTGGTCGCGTGTTTCCCGGTGTATCGCTCCTACGTGAACGGCTCGGTCGGCGACACGGACAAAGCGGTGGTGGGCAAGGCCACGCGCTGGGCGTACCGGCGGAACCCGGTGCTCGGGAAGGCCGTGTTCGACTTCATCCGCGACACCGTTCTGCTGAAGGATTCGCCGAGCGGGCCGGCGTCGGAAGAGTACCGCGAGTTGCAGCGCCGGTTCGCCGGGAAGTTCCAGCAGGTCACCTCGCCGGTGGCCGCCAAGGGCGTTGAGGACACCGCGTTCTACGTGTTCAACCGGCTGGTGTCGCTCAACGAGGTGGGCGGCGAGCCCGGCAAGTTCGGGTGGAAGCCCGAGCAGGTCCACGCGTTCCTGCACGCGCGGGCCGCGGCCCCCGGCGGGTTGTCGCCGCTCTCCACCCACGACACCAAGCGCGGCGAGGACGTGCGCGCGCGCCTCAACGTTCTCTCGGAACTGACGGCGGAGTGGACGCAGCACGTGTCGCGGTGGTCCGATTACAACCGCGCTCACAAGACCGAAGTGGACGACCGGCTCGCACCGGACGCGAACGAGGAATACCTCCTGTACCAGACGCTCGTCGGCGCCTGGCCCGGCCGCGCGGGCGTGTCGGACGAGTTCCGGCAGCGCATCCGCGACTACATGAAGAAGGCCCTCGCCGAGGCCAAAGTCCACACGAGCTGGATCAACCCGAACGCGGAGTACGAGGCCGCGGTCGCGGCGTTCGTCGACCGCACACTCGACCCGCAGCAATCGGACGCGTTCCTCCTGGAACTGGGCGAGTTCGCGGAGCGCGTCGCGGAACTCGGGCGGATCAACTCCCTGGCCCAGACCCTGATCCGCTGTACCGCGCCGGGCGTCCCCGACACCTACCAGGGGACCGAGAGCTGGGACCTCTCGCTCGTTGATCCCGACAACCGCCGCCCGGTCGATTACACCGCCCGCGCGAGCTGGCTGCACGAACTCGACACGCAGGGAACCGCCGCGGCGGACTTGGCGCACAACCTCGCCGACCCGCGCGCGAAGCTGTTCGTCACCGCCACCGCGCTCCGGTGTCGCCGCGACCGCCAGGAGATATTCGCCAACGGGGATTACGTGCCCGTTGAGGCGACCGGCGCGCGCGGAGCCAACGCGTTCGCGTTCTTGCGCACCAGCGGCACCGGCGCGGCCCTGGTGGTGACGACGCGGCTCCCGGCGTCCCTTCGTGACGGCTGGGCGGGCACCGCGCTAACGCTCCCGGCGGAGTGGGCCGGCGCGGGATGGAAGAGCCTGCTCACCGGTGAGTCAATCCGCGCTCACAACGGACAGCTTCCACTGGCCGAAGTGCTCAAGGGGTTCCCGGTAGCGCTGCTCATCTGCGATACGGGAACCTGATTCCGGCCCCCATGTGATGCGACATCCCCGTGACGCGGGCCAGCCCCGCGAGCACGCGCGAACGCATTGGTCCACAGAGTTTGAGGAGAGCAATGGCGTCCGATTACGTTCGCCGGTTCCCGGTTGGGGCCGAGCTCACAACCGACGGCACCCACTTCCGCGTCTGGGCGCCGATCCGCTCGCGGGTCGAAGTTGTGCCGGAAGCCGGCCCCCCAATCGAACTCGCGCGCGAGCCCGACGGGTACTTCTCCGGGTTCGCCGCGGGGATCGGCGACGGCGCGCGGTACCGGCTCCAGTTGGACGGCGGGTCGTCGCTGTTTCCCGACCCGGCGTCGCGGTTCCAGCCCAGCGGCCCGCACGGCCCGTCACAGGTCGTCGACCACACGCGCTTCGAGTGGACCGACGCGGGCTGGCCCGGCATCACCGATGAAGGCCAGGTGCTCTACGAGCTGCACATCGGCACGTTCACGCCCGAGGGCACATTCGCGGCGGCGGCGGCGCGGCTCCCGCAGCTCGCGGAACTCGGCGTCACGGCCGTGGAGGTGATGCCGGTCGCGGACTTCCCGGGGCACTTCGGCTGGGGCTACGACGGCACCTGCTTGTTCGCCCCCACCCGGCTGTACGGCGCCCCGGACGACTTCCGGCGGTTCGTCGCCGCCGCCCACGCCCTCGGGCTGGGGGTGATCCTCGACGTGGTGTACAACCACTTCGGCCCGGACGGGAACTACATCCGCGAGTTCGCCCCGCAGTTCCTCAGCACGATTCACAAAACCGAGTGGGGCGAGCCGTTCAACTTCGACGGCCCGGACTCCGGGCCGGTGCGCGAGTTCTTCATCGCGAACGCCGCGTACTGGGTCGAGGAGTTCCACATCGACGGGCTGCGACTCGACGCGACCCAGGCCATTTACGACGACTCGCCGACCCACGTCCTCACCGAGATCGCCCGCCGGGCGCGTGCGGCGGCGGGGCGGCGCACCATCTACGTCATGGGTGAGAACGAGCCGCAGGACGCGAACCTGGTGCGGCCCCCGGAGAACGGCGGGTGCGGGCTCGACGCCATCTGGAACGACGACCTGCACCACGCCGCGCGGGTCGCTCTCAGCGGCAAGAACGAAGGCTACTTCATGGACTACAGCGGCACGCCGCAAGAACTCGTGAGCGCAGCGAAGTACGGGTTCTTGTACCAGGGGCAGCAGTACCGCTGGCACAACCGGCGCCGCGGGCGCCCGGCGTTCGACATCCCCCGCCACCGGTTCGTGGCGTTCCTGGAGAACCACGATCAGGTGGCGAACTCCGGGCGCGGGCACCGCGTGAACCAGTTGACCAGCCCGGCCCGGTTCCGCGCGCTGACCGCGTACCTGCTCCTCATCCCGGCGACCCCGATGCTGTTCCAGGGGCAGGAGTACGCCAGCACGCGCCCGTTCCTGTACTTCGCCGACCACCACCCCGAACTCGCGGCGCTGGTGTTCAACGGGCGCCGCGAGGCGATGCGCCGCTTCCGCAGCCAGGCCGGGCCGGACGGCATGAGCCTGATCCCGGACCCGGCGGACCCGAAGACGTTCGAGCGGTCGAAGCTCGACCCGGCGGAGCGCGACTCCCGCCCGGAGTGGCTCGCGCTCCACACCGACCTGCTCAAGCTCCGGAAAACCGACCCCGCGTTCCGCTCGGCGGTCGTTGACGGCGCCGTCCTGAGCGCGTCGGCGTTCGTGCTCCGCTTCTTCGTCCCCGCGGGCGGCGACCGACTGCTGGTCGTGAACCTGGGGCGCGACCTGCACCTGGACCCGGCCCCGGAACCGCTCCTGGCCCCCCCGGACGTGGACGCGCACTGGCACCCGATCTGGTCGAGCGAGGCACCGAAATACGGAGGCCAGGGAACCGCCCCGCTCGACACCGACGACAACTGGCAGATCCCGGGCGAAGCCGCCGTGGTTCTTGCCGCACGCCCGCTCACCCGCCCGACCTAAATGTGCGGCCGTGGCCGCTTTTCTTGACGGGCCACGATCGCCCAGGCGGTCGTGTGTGCAATCCGCGGGGTCCTGGGTCGAAGGCCCCGCCAGTCCTGTAAAATCGCCGCATGTCGAAACCGAAAACTGCGTACATCCTCTTGTTCCGAGGTGTCGGCGGGGCCACCCAACTGCCCGTCGCCCCGCTGCGCGCGGCTCTGACGGGAGCGGGGTTCGAGAACGTCGCCACGTACATCAACAGCGGCAACGCCGTCCTCCGCAGCCATCTCCCTCGGGAGCAGGTAATTGCCACCGCAGCAAAGCTGTGCGAGGAGAAGTTCGGCTTCACGAAAGCGATCTACGCCCCGACCCTGGAAGAGTGGGACGCGCTGATCGCGAACAACCCGTTCCCCGACTTCAAGGAAGGGAAGCACGTCCACGCCGTAGTCCTGGGTGGGGTGCCGAAAACGGAAGCGATCGAAGCGCTCCGAACGCACGCGGTCGAAGGGGAAGCGATCGAACTCGTCGGGGGCGTCGTGTACCTGCACACCCCGTTCGGTCTGGGCACATCGAAGTTGGGTGAGAAGTTCGACAAGGGCGTCGGCGTACCGAACACCGCCCGCAATTGGAACACCGTCCTCAAGCTCCGAGAGTTGGCGAAGAAAGCGGCCGGCGGCTGAGGGCCGGCTCCGAAGAAACGTTCCGGGGCCGCGTCCGATCGGGGGTGCGCGACTAATCACATATTTGTCGATCGGCGACCTGTCCCGGTGACGGCTCGTACTCTGCGGCGCGAGAGCGCCAGCCGCTCATACTTCTCTCATCGAGAATCCCGCGGCGCCAACGTTCTTCGCGCGGCCATTTGTTCTGTAGAATGTGCGCAGGCGGCTCTCGCATCCGCTGGCCTGATCCGTGCTTGGCAACGCCCCGGCCGTAAGGTAGAACGGTACGGGGCATTCGGATCAGCCCACCGCCCTCCCCCCGGCGAACGCGCCGCACACGGAGCGTGCGTGTCCGCTTGTATCAGAGGACCACACCCATGGCGCGCCGTAGCGCCGACCCGGACAGTAGTAGCCCGAACCTGAAAACGTCGTCCACCGGTTTGCGACGCTCGGACCGGTTTCTCCTCGGTCTCTCGTCTTTCGACCGCGTTATCTTCGTCTCACACGTTCAGCCAGACCCGGACAGTCTCGGCAGCATGTTGGGGCTCGCCCACCTCGTCGAAACGCGACTCGGAAAGCCCACCCTCATTACCCGCGACGGGCTGATCAGCCGTGCCGAAAACCGCGCGATGGTGGACGTGCTCCGCCTCGATCTGGTGCCCGTTGAAAAGATGAACTGGGGGCCGAACGATGCGGTTGTGATGGTCGACAGCCAGCCCCGCACCGGTCGCCACACGTTCCCCGACTCGGTGAAGTTGTACGCCGTCCTCGACCACCACGACACCCCGGGCGACCTCGAAGGCGTGACGTTCACAGACATCCGGTCCGCGCACGGGGCCACCTGCACGCTCGTTACCAAGTACCTGTTGGAGCAAGGCGCCCCGATCCCGGAAAAGGTCGCCACCGCGCTCCTGTACGGGATCGAGACAGAAGTGACCGGGTTCCCGCGAGAAGCTAGCTCGTCCGACGACGCGGCGCTGATCGCGCTGTACCCCATCGCCGACAAAGACATCATCGCCCAGATCCGCAACGCCCGGCTCCCGCATTCGTACTTCGAATGCACGCTCCAGGCGATGCAAAGCTCCTTCGTCTACGACCGGCTCATGATGAGCTGGGTCAACCCGCTCCCGCAGCCCGAACAGGCCGCAGAAGTGGTAGACTTCATGATCCGGTTCGAGCGCGTGGATTACGCCTTCTGCGGCGGCGTGTACGAGGACTCGCTCATCCTCTCGGTGCGAGCAGCTATCGAGAACGCACGAGCGGGTGAAATCCTCCGGCAAGTCGTCGGCAAACTGGGTCGCGCCGGCGGGCACGACCGCCGTGCCGGCGGGAGCATTCCGCTTTCCAGCACCGCGCCGAGCGCGATCGAGGACCTCCAAAGCGAGTTGCGGCGCCGGTTCTTGAAGGCTCTCAAGATTGAAGACGTGCGCGGGCAGCGACTTGTTCCGCTCCGAGAAATGCTCCAAAACCTTCAGTCGTAACGTGTTTCAGCCCAGAGAACGCGCCATCAGGCGAAACGCAGGACCGCGTTTCGCCGCCGCGTTATTTGACCAAAACGAAAATACCCAATCCTCCTGCCCGTGCAATTTTGCGCCCAGAATGCCGCATTTCTGGACACATCGCCACCAAAATATCTAACGGCGTTCTTGACCACTCACAAAACTGTCACGAAGAGATCACGTTTCGGCCTCACCCCAATTCACACACTACCATTCGCACAACACATACAACGCCAACGAAACTTCGGCATAATCGTCTGAAATACTGAAACTATTTGCGGTTGCCGACGATTATACTGGCACATAATCGGCTGGGCCGCCAGTTTGCGGCACGCATCGTGCATGGGTTTTTTGCTCTGACCCTTTGGATTCGATTCCGGTTGATGAAAGGTACACTTAGTCGGCGCCTATACTTGACTGTCCGACCGGGAAATAGACCTGCCGCAGAGCTACTTCGAAACTGCGCGAATCTTTAGCCCGGTGAGCGCGATCCAAAACGTACAGCATTCGACGGTTACGACCGGGCGGATGCTTAAGCCCCGGGAGGTATCACACCATGGCTCGCCAAGACGCATTACTGCGACTTCATAAAAGTTTGATCGCCCGCCGCACCGAGCTCCGTAAACGCCTCGGCTTCGAACTCGAGGAACTCGCCCACGTCAAGCACTCATCCGCTTCGGGCGACGCGGCGGACGCGGCGTTCGATGCGAGCGGCGAAGAAATTTCGTCCACTCTGGCCGAACTTGAGGCTAAAGAGCTGGCTCAGATCGAGCGTGCGCTCCGCCGGCTCAAAGCGGGCACCTATGGCAAGTGTGAGGTGTGCTCGATCAAGATCCCGGTCGCCCGCCTGAACGCGCTGCCCTTCAGCACGTTCTGCGTGGACTGCCAGCGCGAGATGGAGCGCGACGGCGGCTGGTCCGCCGACTACAGCGCGAACGGATGGGATCGTATCCGCGACGGCGACCCGATGGCCGACCGCGAGGTGCGCATCTCGGACCTGGAAAGCGACCTGAGCAAATAGAACCGGATGTGCCGGCTGTACAGAGCCCGCGGGCCAATCGGCCGCGGGCTCTGTTCGTTTTGTGCCGCTCAGTCCAAAGAAATTATGCGTTCCGGCCCGGTCATCCGGCGCGCGCGGACTCCGCCGAAGAGTAGAGTGGAAGCGGTTGCACGGCGAGCGATGGGCAGTTCCCGTACACCAGGCCAACTTCTGTTCAAGGCGACGAACCTATGCGGAACAAAGTGCTCTTCGTGGCGGTGTGTGCCGCGTTCGCGTTCCTGGGCGGGGCCGCTGCCGAGTCCCTCGTGCGCGGCGAGCGTGCCGCGGCCCAACCGGGTGAAGCGGCCGTGGTGCCGCACGACCGGTTCCAGAACATCATCAAGCACTTCAGCCCGTCGGTCGTCGCCGTGGACGCGGTCAAACCGGCTTCCCTGGGCTCGACCAAGAACGACCCGGTCGAAGAATCCGGCTCCGGCGTGATCGTGAAGTTTCCGGGCACGGCGGGCGTGGTCGTGGTGAGCAACTACCACGTCGTCGGCGCCGCGGCGCCGTCGAAGGTGTACGTCACGCTGTCCGACGGGCGCATCGTTCAGCCGGCGCGCATCTGGGCGGACCCCGAGTCCGACTTGTCGTTCCTTAACATCGAAGACGATTCCCTGCCGGCCGCGACACTCGCCGACAGTTCGCGCGTGAAGCGGGGGCAATGGGTGCTCGCGTTCGGCAGCCCGTTCGGCCTGAACCAGACCGTGACCCACGGGATCATCTCGGCGACCGACCGCGGGCAGATCTCGCTCGGCTCGACCATCCGCATCAAGGAGTTCCTCCAAACCGACGCCGCGATCAACCCCGGTTCGAGCGGCGGCCCGCTGGTCGATCTCGACGGTAAAGTGGTCGGGATCAACACGGCCATCGCGTCGAAGAGCGGCAGCAGCAGCGGGGTGTCGTTCAGCATCCCGGCGAACCTCGTCAAGCGGATCGCGGGGCAGTTGATCGAGAAGGGTGTGGTCACGCGGGGGTACTTGGGGGTGCAGTTGGCCAGCGCGCTGGAACCCGCCGAAGCCCTGCGTCTGGGCCTCAGCCGCGTCAGCGGTGCGCTGGTCGAAATCGTTCACCCGAACACCCCGGCCGCGGCCGCAGGCTTACGGGTCGGCGACGTGGTCCTTCAAATCGAAGATGTCACGCTGCGGGACGAGAACCACCTGATCAACTTGGTGTCGGCACTGCCACCGGGTCAGAAGGTGCGATTGGGTGTGTGGCGCGACAGAAAGGCGGTCGCTCTGGAAGTGACGGTCGGACAGTTCGCGGGGCAGACCAGCCGATCGAACCGGCCGTGATGATCGGCAAAGGGGAGCATCGGGTCGGGCCGCCGCTCGTGGCGGCCCGCTTGTTTTTGACCGAGGCGAACCGGGCTCAATCTTCGTCCTTCTTGTTACTGCGGAGAAACAGCATCAGGCCGATGAGCACCAGGAGGGCGACGACCATCGCGCCCATGAAGCCCCAACTCGTCATGAAATCTGGCATCGGTTCCTCGGTTTGCCCACAGGGCAGTTTCGGTGACGGCGGCCCGGGTGCGCGAGTCACACCGTGCGGCAGGCCGCTGGGCGGCAAAAATCAAACGTGTTCTACTCACGGCCGGCGCGCGATGCAAGCACCAGAGCAAAATTCTTCGGGGAAACGCCGCCGCCGGCGCCCGGCCAATGCCGGGCGCGCAACGAACTCAGAGTAGGGCGCGGCCCGCCCCCTCTAAGAGCGGAACAGATCGTCGGTCCACCAGTCCGGCGGAGCGCCGTCCCACATCGGCCCGAACTCGGACACCGGTACCGGCGTGTCGTGGGTCCAGCGCTCACCCTTCGCGCGCCGCGCGAGGGCGGCGAAGTCACGCGCCGGTGCGGCGAGGTGCTCCACGCTGCCGACGGTGCTCGCCCGAAGCAGGCAGGTGACGGCCGCGGTGACGGCGCCGCGAACCACGTCCGCGTGGGCCGCATCGGCCGCGTAGGCTGCGGCGCGTGCCGCGTCGGCGGCGCACACCGCGGCGACCGCGTCGGCCGCACCGTCGGCGCGGGCGATGTGGGTGGCGGCGACCGCGCCCGCGCCGACGGTGCGGGCGGCGGCGGCGGCTTCGGCGGCACGAACTGCTTTATCGAGCGACGGCAGGAGCGGCTTCGGCGAGTCGGTCCACAGCTTCTTGATGACCGGCAGCACGCGCCGCGCGCAGCGCGCGGCGAACGCGACCCGCGCCCAGCGGGGCAGCGCCGCGATGTCCTGCCGCGAGGGGACCAGCGCGCGACTCGAATCCGAGCGCGCCGCCGCACCGCCCGCCGGCGCCACGTCCCGGCGGGTGTACCGGGCCGGGTCGTTCCACGCGCCTTCGAGCCGCCGAAGTTCTTCTTCGGTGGGTGGCGGCAGCGCGCGGCTCGTCGCGCGCCCAGCGGACACGCAGCCGGTGTAGTCCCAAACGTCCGGTCCGTGCTTCTGGTGCGTGGTCATGCGGAAAGCCCCAGGGCGGTTAAGCACGCGGCAGCCGCGCCGTCCTCGTACTCCCAATACACGAGGTCGTGGTGGTCCGGGTCGGGGCCGACGCAGGTCAGCCCGCACCGCGAATAGAACTCGTTGGCTTGTGGGAGCGCGTGCAACCCCACCCGCCCGCCGGCCGTCGCACCGACGCTGATCCGGACGGCCTCGCCGAGCAGCGTTACCCCGACCCCTTTAAACCGCGCGTCGCGCGCGACCGGCAGCGCGCGGTTCTGCGGCACGCGGTAGTTCCACGGGGCCACTTCGATGTAATCCACGTACAGCACCCACGCCCCCGGGGTCAGGCGCGCGGGCCGCAGCAGGTTCTCGACCGCCATCACCCCTTGTAGCGTGCCGTAGCACTCGACCATAACACACGTGTGCCAGTGCGGCGGGTAGTTGACGTTATTCAGCCGTTCCCAGTGCGTGTCGTCCAGCGATTCGCCGTAGGCGCGCAGCTCGGTCGCGAGCCCGGCGCGGTCGGACGCCCAGAGCTGTTCGATCTCGGAGAAGTACGTGTGCGCGCCCGGTTCCCCCCGGGTCAGCACCGCCGGAACTTCGCCGGGGGGGGGGAGGCGCGTGTCCCTCAGACGCGGCGGGGGGTTGAACGGGCGCGGGGGGGGCGGGGAAGCGGTCATGGACGGACCTCCGGAGCGGTAAGCCCCGTCCCCGAATGCGAACGGTGACCGACCCCGTGTGTTCGATTTGGTGGCGCGGCCGTGCGGCCCGGTTCGCAACCCGGAACCGAGAGCCGGACCCTTACAAACGACTGGATTCGGTGTCAGACACGTTTACTGGGGGCCGGCTTCACTTTCTCGTGGATCAGTTTAACGAACTGTTCCAGGAACTCGAAGTACTCCGTACCCGCGATTTCCTTCACCTTACACACGAGGTGCCGGCGCCGCTCGATGAGGTCGACGCACGTCTCGACCCCCAGCTTGACGAGCGGCCCGCCCGGGGCCTGCATGTCGAGCAGTTCCAGCACCTCGTCCGGGCGCAGCTCGGTCGCGCGGTTGCGGTTCCGCTCGAGCCAGCCGACCAGCTCCGGCAACTGCGCGCGCTCGTCCAGCAGCTTGAGGGACTCGTCGTCGTCCGCCGGCTTCCCGTGCATGCGCGGCAGGAGCCGCTCGAGCGGGAGCGTGCGCAACTCGCTGACGGTTAGCCCCAACGCGTCCGCGCACTGGCTCACGGTCGTGTTACGGAGTTGGCGTTTCGGTCCGCCCTGCAATATCTGCCTAACTGTGTGACGATTCAGACCCGAGATGCGGGCGAAGTCTTCTTGGTTCCAACCCCGCTCTTCGACGAGACGGGCAATTTTGTTAGCGAGTTCGGCCCCGAGCCCCGGAGATGCCGCGTTCATCCGTGCTAATCCCGTTGGCGTGTCCAGTCTACAGCCAATACTAATCCGGCCCCGGGCCGGTGGAAGAGCAGAGTTGGAAACACGCTCAAAAAACACCGCCCCCCGGGCCAGTCCAAAGGACCGCCCGGGGGGCGCGGGTTATCGGGCGGCGATCCGGAGACCCTTTAGTACGGGTTGCCGGCGCCGGCCAGACCGCTGGCCCCGGTCACCGGAGCGGCCGGAAGGGGCAGCGGAACCGCGGCCTCGTCCTTCGTGGTCTTCGGCTTGGGTTGGGTCTTGGGAGCCTCTTGCGGCTTCGGCATCTCCTTCGGCGGGGTGGTGCTCGGCGGGGTCGTCGTGCCCGGCGTGGGGGTCGGCGGGACCACCGACAACGGGGCGACCGCGCACGTGTCGCACACCGGACCGCAACACGCCGACGCCTTCTTGTGCCCCATCCGCGACTTCAGCTTGTCGAAGAGGTTCGGGCGGGCGGCGACCGTGGTGGTCACGCAATCGTTGCAAGGGGCCGGAACCGGGGCCGGGGCGCACCCGCAGTCGTGGGACTTCTTGCCCACCCCGCCGAGACGGGCCTTGAGCTTGTCGAGGAGCCCGACCTTGGTCTTGCCGCAGTCGTTGCACGGCGCGACCGGCGTGCCGCAGTTGCTACAGCCGGCACCGGAACTGATAACCGCCGGAGCGGGCGCCGCGGGCGGCGGGGCCACGTCGGCACCGGCCAGAGCGGCCGTGGACATGAGCAGGAACGCGGCGTTCACGATAACTATCCTCCGACGTGTTGGAAGTCTACAGGTGGCAACCACTCGGTCTCTACACGCATCGTCGCCCCCGTAACCCGTTCGTGAACCGCCGGGCCGCAAAACGACTCGAATTCTTCCCCCCCGGCCCGGTGGCGCACGGAACGCCGAACGCCCCGGACGGGGCGCATGCGCCGCGCGCGCCGGACGTGCCGGGGCGGGACGGTGGCGGGTTGGACTTGCCACGCCACTGAACGCACGTTCTAAATAAGGGTCGGTACCCCGATGCAGCCGAGGAACAGGAACGTGGCGCGTGCGGAAAAACAGTGGCACCTGCTCCCGACCGACACCGGTGCGACCAACCGACTCGCCGGCTCCGCACGGGTGCCGTCCGTGGTCGCGCAGTTGCTCCTCAACCGCGGGGTCCGGGACGCCGCGGCGGCCCGCCGGTTCCTCGACTCTCCGCTCGGCGCGCTGCACCCACCACTCGCCCTGCCCGGCGTCAAGGAGGCCGCGGAGCGCGTCGTTCGGGCCATCACCGCCCGGCGGCGGATCTGCGTGTACGGTGACTACGACGTGGACGGCGTCACCGGCACATCCATCTTGTTGCGCGTGCTCGGCAAGCTCGGCGCGGACGTTCAGTTCCACGTCCCGCTGCGCCTGTCCGAGGGGTACGGGCTGAACTCCGAGCGACTGCACGAACTGTCCCGCAACGGGGTTCACCTCGTTATCAGTGTGGACTGCGGGATCGCGAGCATCGCGGAGGCACAGACGGCCCGCGACCTCGGGCTCGAACTGATCGTCACCGACCACCACGAAATGAAAATGGGCCTCGACGGCCCGCTGCTGCCGCTGGCCGACGTCCTGGTTCACCCGCGGCTGCGCGCCGCGGAGCCGTACCCGTTCGGCGATCTGTCCGGCGCCGGGGTGGCGTTCAAGCTGGCCTGGGCGGTGGCGCAGCACGCGAGCGGGTCGGAAAAGGTGTCGGCGGACCTGCGCGAGGTGCTGCTCGACTCGGTCGGGCTGGCCGCCCTCGGCCTGGTCGCCGACGTGGTGCCGCTGCGCGACGAGAACCGCGTGTTCGTGCGGCACGGGTTGGAGCGGATCAAGGCGAGCCCGTCTGTCGGGCTGAAGGCGCTACTGGACGCCAGCGGCGTGAAGCCCGATCAGGTGCTCACGGCGGAGGACGTGGGGTTCAAGCTCGCGCCGCGGTTGAACGCGGCCGGGCGGCTCGGGTGCGCGAGTTTCGCGGTCGAGCTGCTCACCACCCAATCGCCCACGAAAGCGCGGCAGCTCGCCGAACAACTCGAGGCCCAGAACGGCGACCGGCAGGCCCGCGAGCGCAAGTACACCCAGGCGGCGAAGGAGCTGGTCGAAGAGCAGTTCGCCGACGACCCGGCGATCGTGGTCGGCTCCCCCGAGTGGCACCCGGGGGTGGTCGGGATCGTCGCGAGCCGCTTGGTCGATTACTTCGGCAAGCCCGCGCTGGTCATCGCGGTGCAGCCCAACGAAGCGGTCTCCACCGGTTCCGGGCGCAGCGTGGCGGGCTTCGCGCTGCACACGGCGCTGGTCGCGTGCGACGACATCCTGGAGGGGCACGGGGGGCACGCCGCCGCCGCCGGGCTGAAAGTCCGGCCCGACCGCATCCCCGCCCTCCGCGAGCGGTTCAACGCGTACGTGCGGAGCCACTACCCCGGCGGCGCCCCGGCCCAAACGTTGACCCTCGACGCCGAGGTGCCGCTCTCCGCGCTCACGTTCGGCCTCATTAACGACCTGGACAAACTCGAACCCTACGGCGCGGGCAACCCGCGACCGAAGTTCCTGGCGGCGGGGCTCAAGGTGGAAGCCGCCCGCTTGATCGGGACGGGAGAGGTCCAGCGGCACATGGACTTCCGGGTGCGCCAGGGCGACACAACGATCCGCTGCGTGGCCTGGGGGATGGCCGACCGGATGGAGGAGCTGATGAGCGCGGGCGGGGACTGCTGCCTCGCGTTCACCCCGAAAATCAACGAGTGGAAGGGCTCGCGCAAGCTGGAGCTTCAGGTGATCGACCTGAAGCCCGGGAAAACCGTCAAGCTGGTGTGAGCCGGCGGCCCGCGCGGGCCGCCGGCTCACTTCGGGCGCGGCAGCGGGACCGGCGCCGGGCGCTTCTTGAGCGCGTCCACTTTCGTGCGCCAGCTCGCCAGGAACTTCTTGTACTCCTCGCTGTTCACCGCCGCGCCGACGGCGCCGACGTTGACGTTCCCGCGCTCCAGCGGGAGCGGCACCCACGTCTCCAGTTCCACCGCGAGCACGTTCCACAGCGCCGCCTCGCGCACGGGGATTTCTTTGTCGCCCAAGAACTTGACCAGATCGTCGAGCCGGTCCGGGTCCGGCTTGGTCGGCGACACGAACCCGCGCAGCAGCCGCAGCAGCCGGTCCGCGGCGTCTTCGTTATCGGTCTCCTCGCCAAGCCCCTTGTTCACCAGCACCGACCGCAGGATCGCCGTGTTCCCCGGGTCGCGCGCCACCCACGCGGTGAGCGCCGTCACCGCCGACTGCCGCGCCAGCCACGGCAGTTCCGACCGCAACAGGTCCACGAGCGGCTTCAGGTGCTCGCCGCCGGCCGGGGTGCAGTCCGCGAGCGCGGCCTGGGTGTACACCGCCAGCCGCGCGACGAGGTCGCGGTCCGGGGTCCCCGGGGGCGGCTCGAGGCGCCCCTCGACGACCTGGCGCACCACGTTCTTGTCGGTCACCTTGGTGGCCGCGTCCGACAGGGTGCGGGTGATGATTTTGAGGACCTCGCCGTCGAGCGGCGGGTTGGGGTCCGCCTCCAGGTCGCTGGCGATCGGCTTGGGGTCGGACAGGGCGCCGGAGCCCGAGTTCCAATCGACCTGCGTTTTGCGCTCGAGCTTCGGCACCGTCTTGAACCGGCGGGGGGCGGTCAGCGACGCCGTCCCCGCCACCACCGCGACCCGCGCCTCCTGGCGCGGGGCCGGCCCCTCTTTGCGCGCGTACATCGTCCCGGGCTCGAACCACGAGACCAGTTCCACAAGGACGTCGGCCTGCGCGTTCGGGATGGTAATGTCCCACACCTCGCGCGCCACCCGCACGCGAACTTTCGCTCCGGCGGGCTTCTTGTCCGCGCCGGTCACTTTGCTCTTGAGGTAGATGCGCCCGCCGAGCAGCGTGAGGTCGGCGTCGAACCCGGTGGGCGGTTGGTGGAACTTCACCCGGGACTCGAACACACGGTACGGCACCTGCTCGGGCACGTTCCCCCACAGCAGCACCTGGACCTGCTTGTCGCGCGGGCCGACCAGCAGGTGCGCCTTGTACCCCGGAAGCGCCATGACCGGGACGTTCGCAAGGACGGGGTCGTCGTCCTCGGGTTTGGCCTTCAAGCGGACCCACTGCCCCGCG
The DNA here is from genome assembly GCF_034097035.1 of Gemmata algarum. Lineage (NCBI taxonomy): Bacteria > Pseudomonadati > Planctomycetota > Planctomycetia > Gemmatales > Gemmataceae > Gemmata > Gemmata algarum. Next base: position 168,987 of record NZ_JAXBLV010000211.1, on the reverse strand, counting down.
GCCCCGGGGTCCTGCGCGACCACCAGCACCCGGCTCGTTTCGACGCGCCCGATTTCGGCGACCTTGTCGTCGGGGGGCGCGATCGGGTCAGACAGGTTTGGCCTCGGTTCGGCGGCACCGGCGGCCACCGCCTCGCCCGCCACCGCGGCCCCCAGGGCGGCCGACAGCTCGGTCGGGTCGAGCGCCTTCGGCGCGGGCACAACCGGCTCCTCGTCCGTCGTTTTCTTGGTCGGTTTCGGCTCAGCCTCTTTCGGCTTCGGCTCGACCTCTTTCGGCTTCGGAACGCTCCCTTCCGGTGGCGGCACGGGCGTGGGGGTGAGCTGCGCGAACGAGTTGCCGGGCGACGTTTCGGGCGGGTTCGGCCCGCGGTGCGGCAGGGACATGTACACGGCGCACACGAGGATGAGCGCGAGCGCCGCGCCGATGCCCACGAGCGCGAGGCGCCCGGCCCAACTGTCGGACGCGGCGTACCGCTTCAGGCCCAGGAGCAGGGCCGCGTCAGCGTCGTCGGCCTCGGGGCGGTCGAGTTCGGGGGGCCGCGTGCCGCTCACCGGGAGCAGCTTCTTGTTCGGCCGCCGCTTCGGGCGGGACGCGGGCGACTCAACGAGGCCGTACATGCGCCGGTTGGCGCGCGGCGGCACGCGCACCGGTTCGGTCAGGACGAGCGTCAGAATCTGGTGTACGGCCGCAACTTCCGCGAGGTGAACGTCGGACCCGAGGCACGTCTCTTCGACCTGTTTGACGGTCGCCGGGTCGAGCGTGTTGTCGAGGTACTCGGCCACCGTGTTCGGGTCGGCGGTCTCGTCGTCGGCGTCGGCCGGCACCGGCGTCTTCAGCCCGCGGCGCCGGGTGACGCGCTTGATGCGGTCCACCAGTTCGCGGGCCTCGTCGCTGCCGGCGACCTTGCGGCCGAGGCTTTTGGCCTCCACGGGCGCGAGCGTGTCGTCGAGGTACGCCAACAGGGTGCGGAGCGTGAGGCGCGGCATAACTTCTCCCGGGCGAACGGGCCGTCACCCGTATTAGTGGCGAGCGGGCGGTTGCTTCGTGCAACATTTCGGAAAGAACGGTAAACTGGCGGCCGATCCCGGAGGTTACCCGATGGTCCCGGCCCTGCTCCTCCTCACGGCCACCGCCGCGCCGCCCGCACCCGTAAACGAGTTGCGACTCCCGCCGGGCTTCAGCGCGAAGCGTTATGCCGACAACCCGCTCGCGCCCGACACCTACACGATGGCCATCGACGACGCGGGCCGCGTGCTGATCGCCGGCCGCGGGTACGTTCGCGCGCTCGTGGATTCCGATAACGACGGTGTTGCGGACCGCGCCGTCGATCTCATTGCCGGGCTCAAGGACGGTCCGATGGGGTTGCTCCCAGAGGGGGATTCGCTCTTCGTGGTCGCGGACGGCGGGCTGAAGCGGTACCGGGGGTACAACGGGACAGACCGGCTTCAAGCGCCCGAACTGCTCGTCGCACTGAAGACCGGCGGCGAACACGACGCGCACGCGGTGCGCCGCGGTCCCGACGGCTGGCTCTACCTATTGTGTGGGAACAACGCCGGCGTCAAGAAAGGCACCGCCACGGACGCCCGCTCGCCGATCAGCGAGCCGACCGCGGGCGCGATGCTGCGCCTTTCCCCCGACTTCAAGACCGTCGAAATCGTGGCGGACGGGTTCCGCAACCCGTACTCCTTCGATTTCAACCTCGACGGCGAGCCGTTCACCTACGACTCCGACAACGAGCGGTGCTCCGGGCTGCCGTGGTACGAGGGGTGTCGGTTCCTCCACATCGTCCCCGGCGGGAACTACGGCTGGCGCTCCCCGCAGCTCTCGCAAACGTGGCGCAAACCGCCCCACTTCCCCGACGTGGTGAAGCCGGTCGCCGACCTCGGCCGCGGTTCACCGACTGGGGTCGCGTGTTACCGCCACACACAATTCCCGGACAAGTACCGTGGCGGGTTCTTTCTCGCCGACTGGACCTTCGGCCGCATCCACTTCGTTCCGCTCACGGCGGCCGGTTCGACTTACGAAGGCAAGCCGGAGGTGTTTGCGGAAGCGACGGGCACGAGCGGGTTCGCGCCGACCGCGCTCGCCGTCCACCCTCGGACCGGCGAACTGTTCGTCAGCATTGGCGGGCGCGGCACCCGCGGCGGCGTGTACCGGATCACCTTCGACCAGGGCGGAACGAACCCCAAGCCGCTCCCGATGGCGCGGCGCACGCTCGATCACAGCAAAGACGGCGCCGCCCTCTGGCTGCGCGACGCCGCACCGTCACCGCGTCGGCCCGACCCGCCACCGGACGAGCCGCGCCGCCGGCGCGAGGCCCTGGAGTTGCTCCTGCGCCACCGCGACAAGCTCGATCGGGGCAAAGAATTAATCGACGCGGTGAAGGCGAACCTCGCGTCGCACGACCCGCTGGTCCGTGCCGCCGCGGCGCGGGCTGCGGTCGCGCTGACGATCCCTGTCGGCAACGTTCCGGATGGGAAACTGCCAGCCCCGGCGCAACTCGCGGTCGCGTTAGCCACTGCCCCCCGCGATCCGAGCGGGGCGCTGAAGGTCGCGTTCGGGGTGCTCCACGACCCGCAGGCCGCGCCCGCGGATCTGCTCACGGCGCTGCGGATCGTTCACTTGGCGCACGGCGACCTGACGGCGAAGGATGCGACCGGAACGGTGTGGGAAGGGTACACCTTCCGCGACCCAGTGCCGAAGGAGCGCGCCGCCCTGCTGGGCGTGGCGATCGTCAAGCAGAGCCTCCGCGAACCCGCACTGCCCCGCGCGGTGCAACTCGAGCTGACCCGCGCGCTCGCCGCACTCGGCCCGCTCGACGGGCGCCCGCCCCGCGGCGCGGCGCCCGAGACCTCCGACCGGACTTCCCAGGCGGACGACTTCCATTACCTCATCACGCTGGCCCGGGCCGACGCGCGTGCCGTCCGGGCCAACGCCGACGAGATCGCGACCGTTCTGCTGCGGCTCCCGAGCAAAATTACAGCCCAGGGTGTCACGTTGGACCGCCACTGGCCGCTCCGGTTCGACGAGTTGCTGCGGCAACTGGGGACACGGTACCCCGACCTGAACCGGGCGGTTCTCGAACACAAAGCCTTTGGCCAGCCGGAACACGCGGCCCTTGTGGGGCCGCTGAAGCTTCCGCCCAAGGCCGCCGCACGGAAGCTCCTGGCGCGCGCGCAAGCCGATCCCAAGTACGCCTGGACGCCGCGCGCGGTCGCGCTGCTCGCCGAACTGCCCCGCACCGAAGCGGGCGCGACGCTCGAAGTGCTGTGGGACCGCGGCGGATTCGAGGAAGCCGTGTTACGGGTGATCGCGCGCCAACCGGATGCGTGCGACGTTCCCAAATTCCTCGTCGGTCTCAAATCCCTCGACGCAGAAATCGTCCGCGGGTCCGCGGACGCGCTGGCCCGGTCGCTCGACGCAGAGCCCTCGCTCGTTGCGTCCGCCGCCGTGCGGGCGCTGCGCCGGTTCCCGGACCCGAAAACCGACGCCCGCACCCGTGACGCGCTTGTGACGCTGCTCCAGAAGTACAGCAAGGAGAAGTTCGGCCCCGACGAGAAGGCGTGGGCGGCTTGGCTCGTGAAAGCGTACCCCGACGAAGCAAAGGCGCTTAACGCGAGCGACGGGTTCGACGCGGCCGCCTGGGGCAAACGCCTCGCGGCGGTCGATTGGACCAAGGGCGACGCCGCGCGCGGGCGGGCGGCGTTCACCAAAGCGACCTGTGCGGCATGCCACGACGGCGGCGGCGCGGTCGGACCGTCGCTGATCGGGGTCACCAAGCGGTTCGGTCGTGACGACCTGCTCACCGCGATCCTTCAGCCCAGCAAGGACATCCCGCCGCGGTACCGGGCGGTTCGCATCACCACCAACGACGACAAGAGCTTCATCGGCGTGCCGGTGTATGAGGCGACCGACGGCATCATTCTGCAAACGGGCGCGGACACCACCGCCCGCATCGCCGGCACCGACATCGCCTCGAAAAAGCCGGTCGAGTTGTCGCTCATGCCCGCCGGACTGCTCGACAAACTCGCCGACACCGAAATTGCCGACCTTCTGGCCTACTTGGGCACGCTGAAGTGAGTTCCGGGCACGTGCCCGCGCTCCGGCGCCGTTCACAACACCGACGCGCCCCAACTAACCGGATCGGGTATGGCAAGTTCTATGGAAGCACCGATCATTATCCTTGGAAGACCGGTCGGTTGTCATTTCGCGTCGTTGGTCACGATCTTGCCGACCAGTCGGGCGTCGGGGAAGTTCGCGAGCGCGTAGGTGTTCCGACCGTCGCGGACCTGCACCTTGGTGATGTGCGCCGGACCGATGAATGCCCCGTTCTTACCCACCGTTTGCAGGTTCAGGGTATGTTCGCCGGCCGGCAGTTCGAGCCGGAGAACCTGAATCTTGTCCGGCAGCAGCCCCCAGCACCGGGTGTCGGCGGACTCGGTCGCTTCCCACACCACTCCCGCCGCGTTCAGCGCCAGACTCGTCATCTGGGACTTATCGGTGCCGATCGCCTCCTTCACCCCGTACACGATGCCCTTCTTGACCACCCGCCGGACGATCGCCCGGGCGAGCGTCTCCGTCATGAGCGCCTCGCACTGCTCGCTTGCCATCTGACCAATATCGGTGATCGTTTGCGTCCGGCCTTCGGGGTGACCGATGACGTTGACATTCACGCTCGCCACCTGGTTGATGGGCCGGACCACGCGCGGCACCTTGATCGGTGCGATGGTGGGCGGCAAAGACTGCTTCCCGGCGGCCGTGAGGATGCGGTCCGCGACCAGCATCGCCGCGGTGGTCGCGATCTCGGCCTTCTCGTCCTTGTACGGGCCGCGCCCGATCAGCGTGAAGACGTACAGAACCCCGCACCCCGGGCGCGAGTGGCGGCCGCTCTTCGCTCGTTCGAGGTCTTGTTTGGCGGGCGGGAAGTCGGGCAGCCACTGGGCGACCAGTTCGAGCGACCGGGCCACGTCGTCGTAGTTCGTGTGCGTCTCCTCGCGGAGCGCCGCGTGCAGGTACGGCCCCACCGGGACGTACTTGTAGTTCGCCTTGAGGTTCTTCCCCTCGGCGTCCTTGCTCTTCGACTTCTCGATGATGAGCTGCTGCTTCTGGTTCACCTGGAGCGCGTAGGCGGTGGCGTCGGCCCCGTCGCCAAGCAGGTTGCACAGCGCCAGCATGACGCGGATCAGCACCTTCTCGTAGTCCTCGCCGGCGTAGGCGAGCTGCTGGTCGTCGGTGAGCATGGACAGCGCGCCCTCGGCGAGGTCCTTGCCCTCCTTCTCCTCGAACCGGTCACGGACCTCGCGGAGGAGCTTCTCGGCCTCGCGGTAGTTCCCCTCGGAGAGGAGCACCATCGCGCGGTCGAGCTTGAGCACGTCGGCGTCGCCGCCGTTCTTGGCGATCGCGGCGTCGAGCTTGGTCTTCGCCGCGGTCGTGTTGCCGGAGTTGTACGCCGCGCGGATGTCCTGGAGCTTGTCCGCGTGGGTGGCGCAGCCGATCAGCGCAGCCGACACGACCGCAACGAGCGCGTACAGTTTGGGCATGAGTCGCTCCGCAACGGGTGGGGGTGCAGTTCCGGTGTCAAACCGAGGGCGCCGGGCACGCGCCCCGGCATCGCTCGACCCGAACCCCGATCACGGCAACCGGCTCTTACGGTAGCCCTTGCGGATGGAGGCCGACTCCTTGTCCGGGGTGCCGGTCTGGATGTTCACCAGCTCGAGTGTGAGCATGTAATCCTTCTGGGTGGCGTCGTTGTTGCGCGTGGTGCCCGAGGTGATCGTGGCGAACAGCAGGTAATCGAACGGTTGGCCCTGTTGCTCCATGATCGCAAGGAACTTCCGCTGGTTGGCCGGGAGGAACATCTCGTCGGGGCGCATCCGGGCCTCGCGCAAACCAGCCTCGGTGAACCGGCGGCTGATCTGTGCGAACACCTGCGAGGTGTTGATCTTTGTGTCGATGATCTCGACGATCTGCTCCTTGAAGTCGCCGAGGTCTTCCGAAGACTTGTTCTCCAGGCCCACGAAACAGATGCGCTTGGGCGCCGGCCCGGGCGCGCCGCCGGGCTGGAGACCGCCCTGGCGCGCGAGCAATTTGCCCAGCGCGTCGTCGATCATCGGCTTGTACGTTTCGGCCCCGGCGGCGTGGCTGCCGACCATGTCCTTCTTGCCGTCCTGAATCACTTCGCCGACCTGCTTTGAGCGGCAGCCGACCAGCGCAGGTGCGGCGGCGAACGAACCCCCGACGAGACCCAAGAAGCGGCGACGATCCATGACGGCTCCTGGCGGCGCGCGGGCGCGGCGCCGCGATCCCCCCGCGGCCCGGACGCCCAAAGTTCAGTGCGCAGTGCGACGCGGCTAATAGCCGCGCGCCGGCCCGGAGGCAAGGCGGAAACGGATTGCAGATTGGGGCAAGCGTCCGACCGACGCGCGGCCGGGACGGCCTTTCGTTTCCGCTTGCCGCTCCGCGGCGGGCGGCGATACCATGCGTGGATTGCCACTCATTCGCGTCTTTCTGGGACGTGCGACAATCGGTGCCGAGCTGGCCGTCGTCGTTGTTGGTAGGAGGATATGGCCAAACCCGGCGCGCCACCGATCACGCAGCCGCTCGCGGGGACGGAACCCGCCCCGGACGCGATCCCGCTCGGTTCGCTCCCTGACCCGGACGCGACCCGGCCCGGGGACGACGCGCTCGTCGCCACCTTCAACCAGGTGCGCGACGAACTCGTCAGCACGCTGATGTACCTCCTCGGCAACCGCGACGACGCCCAGGACGCCGCGCAGGAGGCGTTCCTGAAGTGCTGGCGGGCCCGCGACTCGGTGCCGGACGTGCAGAACCTGCGGGCCTGGATCTTCCGCGTCGCGCTCAACGCCGCCAAGGACTTTCAGCGGAGCGCGTGGAACCGGAAGAGCCGCCCGCTCCCGGAGGACGACCTCATGTTACCCGCCCGGGGCGACGCGCCGGGCCAGGCGGCCGAAGAGCAAGAGGCTCTCGACCGGCTCCGGCGCGCCATCACGCAACTGCGGCAGGACGAGAAAGAAGTGTTTCTCCTGCGGCAGAACGGCGATCTAACCTATGAGCAGATCGCCGAGATCCGCTGCGCCCCGGTGGGCACCGTGAAGACCCAGATGCGCACCGCGCTCATCAAACTGCGCAAGGTGCTCAACCCGCACGCCGCCGAGGACGAATCCTGTTCGTGACGGATCACGGGAGTACGAACGCACGACCGCCCGCCGGCTCCGGGCCGGCGCCCTCAACAACCTTCCCGCCGACCGCCAACCCCGGCGAGGGGAAGGGGACGAGACGATGAACTGCGAACACTGTCAAACCCTGCTGCTCGATCACCTGTACGACCTCCTCGACCGTGACGAGGCCGCGGCGGTCGATACGCACCTCGCCGGCTGCCCCGCGTGCGCGGACGCCCGCGCCGAAACCGCCCGCGTTCAGGGGCTGATCGCCCGCGCCGCCAAGAGCACGTTCCCCGACACCTACTTCACCCCGCCCCCGGCACAGAAGAGCGAGCTGCGCCCCGTCACCGCTCCGGCACAGCCGTCGGTTCCGGGCCGCGCCGGAGAAGGGAAGGGCGGGTGGCGTGTCGCCGCCGTGGTCCCGTGGGTCGTCGCCGCCGCCGTACTGCTCGCGGTTCCAAGTACGGTTGTTCCGGTTCTGAACACCTTCCGCACCGCCGCCGAGGAGGGCCGGGCGGCCGAAGCCGCCGACCGCGAGGTCGCTGCCGCCGCCCGTGCCGTTGAAGAGGTGAAACACGCCCGCACCGCCCGCCTCGGTGACGCCGAGATGCGGCTCGCGACCGCCGAACAGGCCCGCGTCGCGCTGCTCGACCGGTGGCTCGCCGAGCAGAAGGCCGTCGCGCAGGCCGCCTTCACCCGCAAACTCAACGTGAACGTGCTCAAGCCCGCGACCGTCCAGCCGGGCGCGCCGAACGACTTCCTGCTCGTCGTCCGCGACGAGCGCGACGGGTCCGCGCGCCGCTCCCGGCTCGTCGCCGAGGTCCGCGCGAGTGACGCAGTCGTGTTCACCCAGCCGCTCGACCACGAGAAGCGCGGCAACCAGCACCCGATCCGGCTCCCCGCGAGCGTGTGGACGAAACTGAAGCCCGACGCCGAACTCACCCTCGTCGTCGCCGAGGTGGACGAGAAGACTCAGGCCCGCACGGCGCTGCAAGAGATTCGCCTTGCCGGGCCGGTTTTTACCACCCTCCTGACGACCGACAAACCGGTGTACCGCCCCGGGGAGCGGCTGTTCTTCCGCTCGCTCACGCTCGACCGCGTGACGCTCAAGCCGCCGGCGACCGAGCAGGCCTTGCGCTACGACCTGATCCCCGGCACTAACCCGAACGCTCGGGTCGCACCCGTGGCGGTCGCCACCGGGACCACCGGGCTGGTGCGCGTCGGGCACGCGGGCGGAAAGGTCGAGGTGGTGCGGGTCGCCGGCGGGCAACCGGTCCGCGGGGTCGGGTGCGGCGAGTTCGTGCTGCCCCCGGATCTCGCCGACGGCGAGTACACGCTGGTGCTGCGCGAGGTGCCGACCGGCCCGGGCGGGACGGTGACGCTGCCGGTGCCGGTGACCCGCACGGTCAAAGTCCGGTCCGGCACGCGGGACCTGTTCGCGAAGCAACTCGGGTACTCCGGCGCGCGGTCGTTCGCCTCCGGCGACTTGGTCGAGGCGTGGGCGGAACTGAAGACGCTGGACCAGCCGGTCGTGGGGGCCGAAGTGGTCGGAGTGGTCGTCACCGCGGACGGCGTGCCGGTCCCCGGGGTCGAGGCGGCGCACACCACCGACGCGCTCGGCCGCGCGAAGCTCCGGTTCGCCCTGCCCGACGAGGTGCTCGACGGGGACGTGCGGGTGAAGGTCACGTTCCGCTCCGCGGACGGGGTCGAGTCCGTGGCGGACCGCGTCCCGGTCGTCAGCCGGCGGCTCCACGTCGAGTTCTTTCCCGAGGGCGGTGACGCCATCGTTGCGGGCGTGCCGTGCCGGGCGTACGTGCGGGCGACGACCCCCGCGGGCCAACCAGTGGACATCAGCGGCGTCGTCACCGACGGGCGGCAGACGCTGGCCACCGTGACCACGCTGCGGGACGCGGCCGAGCAGGGGGCGAACCGCGGGCTGGCGTCGTTCACGTTCACCCCGCAGGCGGGCGTGCCCACTTGGCTGAAATTGGACGCGCCGCACGGGGTGTACGCGCCCGTCCTCGTGGACGCGCCGGTGAAGGTGGCGGAGGTGGCGGTTGTCGGCGGGGCCGCGGCGATTGCCGGGCGCACCGGATTCAAGCTGCCCGACGCGCGGCTCGACGGCGTGGTGATGAGCGTTCCGGACACGGTCACCGAGCCCGGACAGCCGATCAAGGTGCATCTGTACTCTGTGGGGCAGCCGCGGACGCTGGTGGTGGGTGCCTATGTGCGCGGGCGGCTCGCGGACACGCAGAAGGTACTCGCCGAGCCCGGGCAGCTCACCGAGGCGAAGCTGATGGCCGGCTCCGACCCGCGCGGCGGGGTGGTCCGGGTCACCGCCTTCGAGGAAGTGGACGCGAAGAACGACCCCGACCGTCCGGACCTGAAGCCGGTCGCGGAGCGGCTCGTGTTCCGCCGCCCGGGGGAGGTGCTCAACCTGTCGCTTGCGGTTTCGTCGCCCGAAGCGAGGGCGTTCGTCCCCGGAACGCCGGTCGTGTGCGCGGTGGCGGCGACCGACGAGAAGAACAACCCGGCCGCGGCGGTGCTGTGGGCCGCGGTGGTCAACACCGGGGTTGCGCCGGGCGCGAAGGACCGGGCGCTGCCGACGCACTTCCTCCTGGCAGGGGACGTGCAGAGCCCCGAAGACCTGGAGTACGCCGACTTCCTGCTCACCGACCATCCGAAGGCGCGCGAGGCCCTCGACCTGGTGCTCGGAACCCAGGGGTGGCGCCGGTTCGCCGAACAGAGCCCGCTCGTGCTGGCCGCCGGTAAGGCCGGGTTGCAGCCGACTCCCTTACTGCCGGGTGGGTCCGATTTGACGCGGCTACTGGTTCAGAACGGGCAGCACGCGGTGCTGGCGGAGCAGACCGTAGCGCTCGAGGCCCGCCGGCTCGCGGACACATACGCGCCGCTGTACGAGGCGGCGGTTCAGGCCGTTACGAAGGCGCGGGCGGTGATCGATCAGACCCACGAGAGCGACCGCGACCAGAGCGACGTTCAACAGGCGCAAGCGTCCGAAGCGGCCGTTCGGCGCGCCGCGGCGGAGCAGGAACGCCGGACGGGCGCGGCTCGGGAATCGGTGGAGCGGTTCCGATCGGGTGCGTGGTACGGGGTGGCCGGGTTCGCGGCACTGGCGCTGCTGTGTGGCGGGGTGTCGCTGAACCGCCCGCGGGCGCGACTGCCGCTCGGCTTCAGCACGGTCGGTTCGTTCGGGCTCGCGGCGTTTCTCGTTATCGCGGCCGGTTGGGACACCGAGGTCCGGGGCGATCGAAGTGTAGCCAAGCCAGCGCCTGCGACCGCTGACGCCTGGGCGCCACGTGTCGAGCGAGCCGAACCCGAACTCGCGCCGGCCCCGCGCCTGAAACGCGCACCGGAAGTTCAGAACATGGCCAGCGCGGCGTCGGGTTTGGCATGGGACGGAAAACCGGAAGGGGGCGCGAAGCTCTCTGGTGGTGCCGCCGGTGGTGGCGGATTTGGAGCGGCCGCGCTTCCGGCTCCGGCCGGGCCCGGGGGCCTGCGCCAGCCGAATCTCACTCAGGCTCCGACTCCGATTCCGCCTCCAAAGGCCCCAGCGGTTGCGCCGCCCGCGGGACGGGCACACGAGCGGTTCGCGCCGGGCGCCGTACCGGACCCCGTGGCGCCGCTCGCTGCCCCAAAGATGCTGAAGGCGGCTTCTGGTGGCCCCGCCGGTCCCATTGACATGGGGTGGGCGCCGATCCGTCCGTCTACTGTTACTGCCGCCGATCTTGCGCGGTCCGAACCGGATCTCCAGGGACGGTCCCGATCGCGGCCGAGTTCTGATTGGGCCGTCGTTCAGCTCCAGAAGGCCACCGCCGAAGCGAACCGGTTCGCTCACGAGCGGCAGCGAAAGCTCACCGAAGCGCTCGACGCGCTGTCCGGTAACCGCACGGCGCCGGCGGTCGGTCCGGACAACTTCACCACCCAGGCGTACAACGCCCCGCTGTTCACGCCTGAGAAGATCGAGGCGCTCGCGCTGCGGCAGATCCGCGGCGCGGTGCCCGTACTTCCGCCGCTGGTGGTGCGCGAGTACGCCCAACCGCGGCCGGTGGCCGCGGTGCTGGCGGACGCTGGCGAGTCGCCGGACACGATTCTGTGGCAGCCGGTGGTCGTACTACCCGCGGACGGTAAGGCGGTGCTGAACTTCGCACTCGGCGACGCCCGCGGGTACCGCATCGTGGTCGCCGGCCACACGCCCGATGGGCGGCTCGGTGAGGCCCGCGCCGTGATTGCCGTGCAGCCGCTCGTTTCGCGCACGAATCCGCAGATCGTAACGACCCCGCCGGGTGGGGCGGTTCCGACGACCGTTCCTCCCGCACCGGGTCCGCGGCCTTAGCCCGCTCCTCAGTTACCCTTTTGAACGCGATCCGACCCGCCGGGTGAGCGCCGCTCGCCCGGCGGGTCGATGCGTTTTGATGGGAGACCCCGGAGGGACCGACATCATGACACTTCGCGCGTTCGGGTTGGCGGTCGCGGTCTGCGCTTGCGCTCCGGCGCTCGGACAGGCGCAGCACGTTCTGCTTGCGGACAAGAAGACCGTTCACGGCTACCCGTATGGGCCGCGGGTCGCGCCCCCGTGGGGCTACCCGGGGCTGTACGGCGGGCCGTTCGTCGGGTACCCGGTGTTCCCGCGGTACTACAACAGCGCGTTCACCAACTACGAACCGCTCGGCCCCAACATCGGGGTGTATTCGGGGTTCGGCTCTCCGGGCTTCGGGTACGGCTACCCGGGGTACCCCGGGTATTACGGTTTCCCGGGGCGGATCGGCAACCAGTGGACCAACGGGCTGAGCGCGTACGGCCCGCCGGTGCCGGTGTACGGCCCGATCCCGGGCGTGTTCGGCAATAACGACCTCGTGCGGAACTACCGCGCCGCCCCGGGGATCGGTGGGTACGGGTGGATCGGCATCTACGCTGCGTCACCTCGCCCGCGCCGTCCGAACGTGTCCGTATACCCGACGGTCGAGCGGGTCGGTTCGGCCCCCGCCTACACCGAGACCGTGCCGGCCGCGCCGGTCGCACGCCAGACCTCGTGCTTGGTGCTCTCGGTGAAGGTGCCGCAACCGACCGCCGAGGTGCTCGTTGACGGGCAGAAGACCGCGCAGACCGGCACCGACCGCATCTTCGAGTCGCCGCCGCTCGAAGCGGGTCAACCGTACCGGTACACCGTGACCGCGCGGTGGATCGAGCGCGGGCAAACGGTTGAGGTGACGCGCGAGGTCACTGGCAGCCCGGGCGAGGTGGTCCGTGTCGACTTCAGCACAGGGAAATAAGCCAAGAAGATTGGCCACAAAAAAGCACAAAGGGCACAAAAGAAAACCGAAGACAAAAGAGTGCGTTCAAAACACTTCTCTTCGTCTTCGGTTTTCTTTTGTGCCCTTTGTGCTTTTTTGTGGCCAACTCTCTTCTGTCTTTGCCTTCGGTTTTCCTTTGTGCTTTTTGGTGGCCAATCTTCTTGGCTTAAAGAACCTTCTCGATCAGCTCGCCGTGAACATCGGTGAGCCGCATGTCACGGCCTCCGAACCGGTACGTCAGCTTCTTGTGATCGAATCCGAGCAGGTGCAGCGCGGTGGCGTGCAGGTCGTGGACCTGCACCTTATCCTGAACCGCGTGGTAGCCGAAATCGTCCGTCGCTCCGACGACCGTCCCGCCCTTCGTCCCGCCGCCGGCCATCCACATCGAGAACCCGAACGGGTTGTGGTCGCGGCCGTCGGTCCCTTGCGCCATCGGGGTGCGCCCGAACTCGCCGCCCCAGATCACCAGGGTCTCGTTTAGCAGGCCCAACCGCTTCAGATCGGTCAGCAACCCGCCGATGGGCTTGTCCACCGCGCGGGCGTTATCCTCGTGGCCCTTTTTGAGGTTCGCGTGCTGGTCCCAGCGGTCGTGTCCCAGGTTCTGACACAGCAACTCGACGAACCGCACGCCACGCTGAACGAGCCGTCGGGCGAGAAGGCACTGCCGGCCGAACACTTCGGTCTTCTTGTCGTCAATGCCGTACAGCTTTTGCGTTTCTGTCGTTTCCTTCGAGAGGTCGGTGAGGTCGGGTACGGCCGTCTGCATCCGGAACGCGAGTTCGTAGTTCGCAATCGCCGCGTCGAGCGGGTCGGCATCGCCGTACTTCTCCTTTGTCCCGGCGTCGAGCTTGCGGAGCAGGTCACGCTTCGCCTTCTGTGTTTTCGCGCTCTCGGTCGGCGGGGCGATGTCCGCAACGGGGTGCGGGCCGTGCTTGAACACCGAGCCCTGGTACGACGCGGGTAAGAACCCGTTGCCGAAGCAGTCCGCGCCGCCCGGCGGGATCATGCCGCTGCCCAGCACGACGAACCCGGGCAGGTCGCGGCACTCGCTGCCGAGCCCGTAGGTCACCCAAGACCCGAAGCTCGGGCGCCCCTGGAGCCCGGAACCGCTGTGCCAGAAGTAGTTCGCGTTGGTGTGTTCGGAGAAGTTCGCGACCACCGAGCGGATCACCGCGAGGTCGTCCGCGCACGCGCCGACGTGCGGGAACAGGTCGCTGACGGGCAGCCCACACTGGCCGTACTTCTTGAACTTCCACGGGCTGGCGAGCGTGTTGCCGACGTTGTTGAACTGGGTCGGCTCCGTCTTCCCGGGGAACGGCTTGCCGTGGTACTTCTCGAGCGCCGGCTTCGGGTCGAACGTGTCGATCTGGCTCGGCCCGCCGTCCATGAACAGGAAGATCACCGACTTGGCCTTGGGGGCGAAGTGGGGCTTCTTCGGCGCCATCGGGTCGGCGCCCGGGGCACGGGCGTCGGCCGCCCGCGTGTCATCAGCAAGTAGGGCGGCCAGCGCGGCGGCACCGAACCCGTTGGCGGAGCGGAGAAGCAGCTCGCGGCGCGAAAGTGGGACGTGCATGGTGGAGGCGGGGTGGTTGATGGTGGGCGGCAACGCCACCCTGGCGGGGCGAACGTGCGAGGCGGTAAACTCTGTTCGGACAACGCGCGGTACGGGTGCGGCGTTGTTGGCTGTTGCTTACATCCTAAACGCAGAGCACCGAACGCCAAACAGCAAACTTCCGGCTCCCGAAATGCAGAGCCGGACAAACCGGGGGCGGCCGGAGCAGCATATGGAACTCGGCGATTACTCCTCGCGCTTCCTGGCGGCGCTGGTCGGGGCGCTCCCGAAGTTCGGCGAGCAGCCCCCGGCCGGGTCGGACGATGGCGGCTTTACCGTAACGTTCCTGACACCGTCTGGCGCGACCGGGTGGGTAACCACGGAAGAGTTCGGCCGGGTCACCGTTGGGTCCGGTTCCTGGCACGCACACTTCGGTGGGTGGGCGGACTCCGTGGATGCGCACGACTTTGAGCAGGCGATCGGGTGCATCCGCCGGTTGATGGCAAGGGAGAATGGGGCGTCGGGTGGTGTGCTGCCGCTGTAATTGAGGGAAGGGTGAACGTGACCGACAAACTCTTGGTGGGCGAGTACGAGTGGCTGACGACTGTTGTCACCAGCCTCTTGAAACGTCGATTGCCGGGCGGTTGCGATGAGCGGGCTTCGTTCCGCGGTTGGTCACGACGAGGCAGACAATTCAGACAATGAGTGTGCCGTCGGCCGCGTTGAGAGGAGTACTCGGGTAGATTGGTACTTCCGACCCGGGGGCGTCCATGAGTTCCGGCGCGAACCTGACCCACGTCGTTCGACAGCTTCCGTCCCCGCACGGCGCTCACCGCGGCGACCCTGAACTACTGGACCGGTACGTTCGGGAACGCGACCAGGAGGCGTTTGCGGCTCTGGTCCGACGATACGGCCCGCTGGTGCTCGGAGTCGCGCGCCGGCAACTGGTCGACCGGCATCAGTCCGAGGACGTGTTCCAGGCCACGTTCCTGGCCCTGGCCCGGTCCGCTGCAAAGCTCGGCGGGCGCCCGGCTCTGACCAACTGGCTCTACACGGTCGCTCTTCGACTGGCCCGAAAGCTCCGCGCCCGAAATTCGCGGTTTAAAACGGTCGAGCGTGTCGAACCCGCGGACCCGGCGTGCGAACGCGATCCGCTTGCTGAGATCACAGGGCGCGAGCTCGTGCGCGTGGTCGACGAAGAACTCGCGCGGCTCCCCGAGCGGTTGCGGTTACCGGTGCTGTTGTGCTGTGTGCAGGGGCTATCGCGGGAAGAAGCCGCCCAGAGCCTCGGGTGGTCGCCCGGGTCGGTGAAAGGGAGGCTCGAGCGCGGGCGCCAGAAGCTCGCGACCCGGTTGGCGGCGCGAGGGCTGGCGCCGTCGGCGGTGCTGCTCGCCCCGCTCGCCCCGGTCACCGTCCCGGCTGATCTCCTCGCCCGAACTGTTGCATCGGCGTTGGCCCCGTGGGCTCGGTCCGCATCGCCCGCGGTAGCCGCGCTGGCCGCAACCGGTATGCGTCGGCCGCTCCCACCTGCTGTTCTTGCGGCTTGTTTTGTGGCAGCCGTGACGGCCGGTGTGTTCGCCCTGATGGAAGAACGGGCCGCTCAGCCCTTGCCGCCGGCCGGCCCCGTGAAAGTGCCGCCGAAGACGGTTCTGGTGCCCGACGATCCGCTCCCGACCGGTGCGACAGGGCGGTTCGGCTCGACCCGGTTCCGCCACCCGACGGAAATTAGCGAGCTGTGCGTGTCCGCCGACGGCAAATTCGCGGTTGCCAGCAGCGACAGGTACCCCAACGGCGCACACCGGGCTTACGACCTGAACACCGGTCACGCGCTGTTTACCCTCGAAGGCTGGAACGGCGACCGATTCTTTACGGCGGTGGCAGTGTCGCCTGATGGAAGAACGTTGGCAACGAACCAGAACGGCACCCTTCGGCTCCACGACGCGGCCACCGGCAAAGAAAAGACGCGCATCAACTACGTGGTGCCGGCGCCGGGTGTCAAAACGCGAGACTTCACGTTCCGAACCTCCAAGTTGCTCGTGTTCGCGCCGGACTGCACGCATGTGCTGATTGCTGCGGGCGACGGGAACGCGCTAGTGTTGGTCGATCCGGTGAAGACTGCGGAATTCGAATCCGTTCAGGTATCTCACACGTTCCCCCACAACCAACTCGTTCATGCGGCTGCGTTCTCGCCCGACGGTAAACGCATTGTCGGAGGTGGAGAGGAGCAGGATAAGGGCGTGTACTTCGCCCGGCTGTGGAACGCGGAGACGGGAAAAGAACAGCACCGGCTATGGTTCGGAAAGGGCAAGATTCGCTGCGTGGCGTTTTCCCCCGACGGGGCCACCGTGGCCGTCGGGGGCGACGGCGAAAATGGTAAGGTCACGGTGACACTCTTCGAGGCCGCCACCGGCAAAGAGCGGTTGCAGCTTCCGTTCCCAAATACTGCGCGCGTGCGATCGGTTGCCTTTTCGCTGGACGGCAAGACACTGGCCGCGTCCGGTAGCTCCTATTCCCCGGGCTTCGATTCGTTCTCGGGTGATGGTACCACTCGACTGTTCGAGGTCGCCACCGGTAAGGAGGCGCTCACGATCGACCGGATGGCCATTGGGCTCCGATTCGCGCCGGACGGCGGGGTACTCGTCGGGGCCGTTGCGAACGCCATTTACCGCTGGGACACAACCACGGGTAAGGCCCTCGCCCCCGAAGGCCCGAACAGTCAGATCGAGTCCATTGTCGTAGCGCCCGACGGCTCGCGGATCGTCGCCCGCGAACTCGCCGGCGCGGCCCACGTTTGGAACGCCCGGTCCGGTAAGTACGTGCAGCGCCTGAGCGTCGGTTGGGGCTCCAGATCGGCTGTGAGCCCAGACGGACACTTGCTCGTCTGGCTCGAAGCCGACAAGACCGCAACGTTCACCAAGCCGTCGCTTCCGGGGCGTACGCTCACAGGCAGCCGATTGCGAACATTTGACTTGACGGCCGGTGCGTTCGTTGAACGGTTCGACGGGATCAAAGGCGGGATCAGCCGCGTATGTTTCACGGCCGATAGCAAGGCACTCGTTACGTCCGGCAGTTGGGGCACAGGCACGCGGTTTTGGGACGTGGCGACCGGTAAACTGGTGCGATCGTTTCTCGCTGACGAGAAAGAGCAACCGCACGGCACTTCGTGCTCGGCCCTATCACCGAACGGGAAGATATTCGCGGATGCCACCTACAGCAGTCATTCGAGCGCGTCTGCCGTTTACGCGGTTCGACTTTGGGACACCGAGACAGGAAAGAAGTTGCACGACCTGTCGGGTCACACGGATCGCATCGGAGCAGTCGCGTTCTCTCCCGACGGCAAGTACCTCGTCACCGGCGAACCGCCCTACCCGTTCAAGTGGGAGCGGAGACCGCGCGCCGGTCACGTGTTCGTGTGGGAGGTGGCGACGGGGCGGCGGGTCGCGTCGCTGCCGATCGAGATCACCGCGGTCGCGTTCGCACCGGACGGTAAGGCGCTGGCGGTCGCGGTGGCGGACGGCACGATCCAGTTGTGGGACGCGGGGACGTGGCAATTGAGCGGCGAGTTCCCGGGGCCGCGGGAGTGGGTAACGGCCCTGACGTTCGGGCCGGACGGTCGGTTGTTCTCGGGGGCGACGAACGCCGAAATTCTGGCGTGGGACCTGCGGGCGGCGAAGCGTCCGTCAGCGGACCGGAAGTGATCCGACCGGTCGGGCGCAGCCGCCCGCGGATCGAACGGCTGCGCCGTTCGATCTGCGGGTTCGATCTGCCGGACTCACTTACCCTTGTCGATGTCGATCACCTCGCCGCCGTTGCGGGTGAACGCGGCCTTCAGCGTCTTCTCGTCGATGGTCGTGCTGATCGCACGCACCGAGCCGTCGCCCATGCCGACCTGGAACACCTTCTGGCCGCCCGGGGGCACGATCTTCGGCAGCGGCTTTTTCGGGTCGAACGGGAAGTCGTCCGGCTTGGCCCACGGTACCGAGTCCTCCGTCTCGATCAGCGCAATGGTGTTCGACAGGCCGTCGGTGAAGTGGGCGAACGTGAGCTTCATCTTGGCGGTCGGGTCGAACGCCGCGCCCGGGCCGCTGATCCCGCGGTAGTTGGTCGTCCCCCACTCAAGATTCTCCGGCAGCGTTGCGCTGGGCGAAGTGAACACCCTGATGCGCACCTGCGACCACTGCTTGTTGTTCGCACTGTCCCAGGGCTCGTCCAGCTTGAACTTGTTGTACAGGTTGTTTTGCTCGATGTACGGCAGGATCGCCACCCGCCAGCTCAGGATCGGCTTGCCGTTCTTGTCCACGATGTCTTGCGGGAGGTGCCCGTTGGCGTCGTGGTAGCTATGGATCGCCAGCATGAGCTGTTTCAGGTTGTTCTGGCTTTGCGTGCGGGCGGCCGCGGTGCGCACCTTGCCTACCGCCGGGACCACTGCCGCCGCGCCGAACGCCGACATCCCGCTCAAGGTGACGAGCACCTCTTTCGGGAGCGGCACCGCGACGGCCAGCTCCGCTTTATCGCGGGTGATCAGCTTCGGGTCGGTGAGCGTTTCGTTCAGTCGCTCGATGGCACCCAGCGCGAACACGGCGGCGAGCGCCTCCGGCAACTCCTCCGGGCCGCGCGGGGTCTTGATCTTCGGGTCGTAGAACTTCTCTTCGAGTTCCTTTTTGGTCTTCGCCAGCTCCTTGCGGCCCAGGTCCGCGAGCGCCTTGACGGCCTTTTCGGCGTCTCGCGCCGCGGCGTCGTCGGCGTACCCGGCCCGCACGTCGAACCGCGCGTCCTTGCCGAGGTCGACTGCCAGCGTCAGTTGCTTGGCCTTGAGGATCGGCAGGGCCTCGGGGGGCACGTCCTTGAAGGAGTCGGGCGGGATCGGCAGTGCGGAGAGGTCCGCGGACGCCACCACCACCTTCGCGGGCGAGGCGGCCAGTTTGATCGCGTGAGCCATCGGGCCGTCCTTCGCGGGGGCCTTGGCGAGGTACGCGTCCAGTGAGCCCTCGGACCCGATCACGATGTGCTTGTCGTCCGGGAAATAGAGGTCGATTGGCATGTCCGGGCTGCGGTACACGGTCTTCCCGTTCACCTTCTCGGTGGTGTGGTTGGGCAGGTACGTCTTCAGCACCTTCGCCGGGTCGAACGCGGCAGAGAACGCCAGCACCCCGACCGCGTGCGGCCTCTTCTTGTCGTCGATCAGGACGAACGCGGTGCCGCGCGAGATCGTGGACGGGGCCGGGACGAACTGCCGGTCGAGTTCGGCCAGCGCTTTCGGACCGGCCTTCTCCCACGTTTTGCGGAACCCCTCCATCACCTCGTTCTTCCACAGATCCGCAAGCCGGACGTGGACGAAGCCGGTGGCGTCGGCGGGGACCATTGCGAGGTCCGCAGGCAACTCGACCGCCGGTTGTGCGGCGCGCGCCGCCCCGGCTTGGGGTCGAACCTCGGGGTGTAGCAGCGCGACCGTAGCGGCCAGCGCCGCGACGACGGCGAACCCGCCGGCCCGGAGTGTGAATCGCATAGGAGGAACTCCTTGAGGAGAGCATTCCGAGTTCCGGCGGGCCGGTCAGCGCGCCGCCGGTGCCCAGCTTGGAACCCGAAATCTGGGACTTGAGACGACCGCCCGAATGGGCGGTCGTGGTTGAGCCACGCGTTTTAACGAGCTGCGATCGTCGTGCCGGGGCGTGCCCCACTCACGGGCGGTCGGGGCTCGTTCCCAGCCGGCGCTTAGAAATCGTTCCCGATTACCTCGCCGCCGCTGCGGGTGATGAGCGCCTTGAGCGTTTCCTTCGACGGCAGTTTCGCGAGCGTGCGCACCGAGCCGTCGCACATCGTCACCTGCGCCGTTCCGTTCACGACCAGCCCGAACAGCTTGGTCGGGTCCTTCTCGGGGTCGAACTCCAACTCGTCCGGTTTGGTCCACGGCACCGCGGTCGCTCCGGTCGCGCACAGCACGGTGTTCGAGGTCCCGTCGGCGAAGCCGGTGATCTGGGTGCCGGTGAGCCAGTCGAACGCGGCGCCGTTGCCGACGAACGCACGGTAATACGTGTCGGTGCCGCCCGCCTTGGTGGCCTCGGGGAGGGCGTACACCCGGGGCATCTTGGCGAGCAACTTCTTGTTGTTCGGGCCGTCCCACGGCTCGTCCAGTTTGAACTCCTTGTACAGCTTTTCCTCCTCAATGTACGGCAGAATGAGGACGCGCCAACTGAGCTGCGGCTTGCCCTTCTTGTCGCACACCGCGGCCGGCGGGAAGTGCCCGTGGGTGTCGTGGTAGTTGTGCAGTGCCAGCCCGATCTGCTTCAGGTTGTTGGCCGACCGGTTCCGGACCGCGACCTGCTGAGCGCCCTTGACGGCGTCGGTGTAAGCGGCCGCCAGTGGCAACCCTTCCAGCGGCAGGGTGGCGGTCACGCGAGCGTCGGTGCCGTCCCGTTCGAACTTGCCCCCCTTCATACTCGCCAGCAGCGCTTTGAGAACCGTTACCCCGTCTTTGACCGCGGTGTCTTTTTCGAGGGTCACGAGGCTACGGGTCAACTCCTCGGTCAGGAGTTTGGTGATCGCGGCCAGGGCCTTCTCGGCATCGGCGGCCTGCGCCGCGCGCATCGCTTTCACCGTCACCGCGAGATCGAGCGACTGGCCCAGGTTGACGGTGGCGACGAGCGCGTCGGAGGCAAAGATCGGCTTGGCGACGCGGAACGGGCCGGGGAGGTTGTCTTTCCGCAGTTCGTCGGGCAGGTTGGCGAAGGTGAGCCCGGCGACCAGGGCGTGCTTGCCGCTCGCTGCGGCCTTGATCGCGCCGGTGAGCGGCCCGTCTTCGTCGGCCGGTCTCGGCTTCGGGTCTTTGGTGCCGAAGTTCTGAAGGACGAGGGCGGCCTTATCGTTCAGCGCCGACACACTGAACTTCACACCGTTGGGGAGCAGGGCCGGCAACCCGGCTTCGAACTTTTTCTTGTCAAAGGGCTTGGTGAACGTGACGACGAACCCGACCTTTTCGGAGTCCTGCGGGCCTGTTAGGCGTGGCACGAACACGACCACCGACTTGAGATCATCCACGCTCATCCCGAACTGCTGGGGCGCCGCCGCTTCGATCGCCCCGAGGACCCCCTTACGGTCGGCGGCGCGAATTCCTTTGACCGCCTCGTGTGACAGCACCCGTGCCGCATCGACGTACAGGAACAGCGCGGCGTCGTGCGGGACGTAGCTCAGTTCGACCGGAAGCGGCGGGTCGGCGCAAGTCCGAGGGCCGCGTTGCATTTGTCCCCTAAGCGGGTAACGTGGATCGTGAAAAAGTGATCCGTGTATCCGTGCGACTGCCGAAGCCGGCCGGTCGAGCTTGCGAATCAGCGGAAGAACCATCAGCACTTGAGGTGAGGGCTTGTCATGGTTGGAACTCTGAATCGGCGGTTGGCCGGGTTGGCGCTCGCCCTTGGGGCGGTTTCACTGGTACCCGCGACGGGGCTGGTGCAAGCCCAGCAACCGGGGCGTGCTCGCCCGGCCGGCAGTTACTCGTACGTCCCGCAGGGCACATGGCGCCCGGCCGGGTTCAATAACGCGGGTAACATCGGCGGCATCGGTGGTGGTATTAACGGCATTCAAGGCGGTCAGATCCAAGGTGGTATTCAGGGCGGCCAGATCCAGGGTGGTATTCAGGGCGGCCAGATCCAGGGTGGTATTCAGGGCGGGATCGGCGGGATCGGCGGCGTCGGCGGGATTCAGGGTGGTATCGGTGGGATCGGTGGCGGCATCGGTGGTATTCAGGGCGGGATCGGCGGTGGTATCGGCGGGATTGGTGGTGGGATCGGCGGGATTGGTGGAGGGATCGGCGGGATCGGTGGTGGTATCGGCGGGATCGGTGGCGGGATCGGCGGCGGCATCGGTGGTGGCATCGGCGGGATTAGCGGTGGCATCGGTGGGAACATCGTTACGTTCCCGTCGATTGGTAGCTACCTTGGTGCTGGCATCGGCGGGATCAGTGGTGGCATCGGCGGGATCGGCGGTGGTATTGGTGGTATCGGCGGCGGTATTCAGGGCGGTATCGGTGGGTTCGGCGGCGGTATTCAGGGTGGTATCGGCGGCATCCAGGGTGGTTTCGGCGGTGGTATCGGCGGCATCCAGGGTGGGTTCGGCGGTGGTATCGGCGGCATCCAGGGCGGGTTCGGCGGTGGTATCGGCGGCATCCAGGGTGGGTTCGGCGGTGGTATCGGCGGCATCCAGGGTGGGTTCGGCGGTGGTATCGGCGGGTTCGGCGGCGGTATCGGTGGTATCGGCGGCATCCAGGGTGGGTTCGGTGGTGGGATCGGCGGCATCCAAGGCGGTTTCGGTGGGGGCAAACAACTTGGGTTCAGCGGCGAAACCGGCTACTAGCCGTTTTTGCTCGGTGAGCTAATGAGAATTGAGTCCAGCCCGTGACTCGGGTCACGGGCTGGACCATTTCTGCATCTGCGATTGGTAGCGTCGCGAATGATTGTGTCGTGTAGTGAGCGGGGAGGGCGGTGCTGGTGACAGACAGCGTGCTCCCACGGATCGCGGCCGGTGACCCGGCGGCCGTGTCGGACTGCATCACTCGCTACGGCGGGCTGGTGTGGTCACTGGCGCGCCGGTTCCTCGGGAGCCCGAGTGACGCGGAAGATGCCGTGCAGGACGTGTTCATCGAATTGTGGAAGAACGCGGGTCGGTACGACCCGGACCGCTCGTCCGAGCCCACGTACGTGACCATGATCGCACGCCGTCGGCTCATCGACCGCCGGCGCCGGGCGTCTCGCGTGCCCGGAGCGCAACCCCTCGCCGAAGAGCCGCCCGCGGGGGAAACGCCGGTCGATCGGATCGAGATCGAGGACGAGGCTGCTCTGGCCGCGGCGGTGCTGGCCGGGTTGCGCGACGAGGAGCGCAGCGTGATTCGGCTGGCCATCTACGACGGGTTGACGCACGAGGAGATCGCGGCCGCGACCGGGTTGCCGGTCGGTACAGTTAAAACGCACATCCGCCGCGGGCTGATTCGCGTGCGCGAGCGCCTGACCCAGAAGGGGGGCGGCGCATGAGCCTCAAACACGACCGATTAGACGAGTTGCTGGCCCTTGAGGCGACTCAGGGACTGGCTCCCGCCGATGCGGCAGAGCTGGACGCGCTGCTCGCACAGTTTCCGGACGAAGACCCCGACGGTTTGGAACTGGCTGCGGCGGCAATCCACCTTTCGCTCATCGGACCGCGGGAACCGCTCCCGGCGGACCTTGCAGAGCGGCTCGAACTGACGGCGGTAGCGATGCCGTCCGTGCCCGTCCGCCTTGCAAAGCCGCGGCCCTCCCGCGCGTGGGTTGCGTGGTCGGGGTGGGCGGTGGCGGCTTCGCTGGCGTGTGTGCTGGCGTTCGCGCTGTGGCCCAAGAAGGAGCCGACGCTGGCCGAACTGCGCGACCGGTTGCGCCCGCAAGCGGTCGCGTTCGCCGCGGCGGACAAGCCGGGGCTGTCCGGCGAGGTCCTCTGGAGCACCGCCAAGCAAGAGGGGTATCTCGAACTCAAGGGGCTGCCGCCGCTGGACCCCTCGAAAGAGCAGTACCAGCTCTGGATTGTGGACCCGACGAAAAAGCAGCCGGTGGACGGCGGGGTTTTTGACGTGCGGCCCGACGGCACGGCCCTCGTGCGGGTGCGGGCGCCGATCCGCGTCGGCGAGGCTAACGCGTTCGCGGTTACAAAGGAAGTCGCGGGCGGGGTCGTCGTCAGCGACGGCCCGCACCTGCTGGTGCTCAAGCCGAAGTCGGGTTGAGGGGCTCCCGTCCCCGTCGCGAGGGCACTGCTGGTCCCGGGCGCTGAGGCGCCGCACGCGGGACCGGCGGTGCCCTTGCGTCATTTACCGGGCCGCCCTCATCGACGCACTTCTTGCCCGGTCCCTATAATCCCAGACCACACTTTAATTTCCCGCTCACCGCCGAACGGAGCGAACTCATGCAGGATCGCATCGCGTACCAGGGCATTACCTTCGATGATGTGCTGCTGGAACCGGGCTACAGCGACGTGATCCCCAAAGAGACCGACGTGCGCACCCAGCTCACCCGGAACGTGCGGATCAACATCCCGATCATTTCCAGCCCGATGGACACGGTCACCGAGAGCGAACTTGCCATCGCCTTGGCCCAGGAGGGGGGCATCGGGATCATCCACAAGAACCTGAGCATCGCCGCGCAAACGCGCGAGGTGGATAAGGTGAAGCGGAGCGAAAACGGGATCATCACCGACCCGCAGACGCTCCCTCCCGATGACACCGTCGGCCACGCGCGCAAGTTGATGGAGGAGCACCACATCAGTGGCGTGCCGATCACCGTTAACGGCGTGCTCAAGGGCATCCTCACCCGCCGCGACCTCAAGTTCCTCGACGACAACGAGCAGAAGCTCGAGGAGGTGATGACCAAGAAGAACTTGGTCACCGCTCCCGAACACACCACCCTCGAGGCGGCCGAAAAGCTCCTGACCAAAAATAAGGTGGAGAAACTGCTCCTGGTTGACGATCAATTCAGACTGAAGGGGTTGATCACGATCAAGGACATCGACAAGACGCAAAAGTTCCCCAACGCGGCTAAAGACGCCCGCGGGCGGTTGAAGGTCGGGGCGGCGATCGGGGTGCGCGAGTTCGAGCGGGCCGCGTCGCTGATCGAGGCGGGGGTCGATGTGCTGGTCGTGGATTCGGCCCACGGGCACAGCCGCAACGTCGTGGAGACGGTGCGGGAGCTGAAAAAGCGGCACAAAATTGATGTGATCGCGGGTAACGTGGCGACTGTTGACGGCGCGCGGGCGCTGGCGGACGCCGGCGCCGACGCGGTGAAGGTCGGTATCGGCCCGGGCAGCATTTGCACCACCCGGGTTGTGTCCGGCGTCGGCGTGCCGCAGATGTCGGCCATCGCCAACGCTGTGAAAGGGCTCGAGGGGACCGGGGTACCGATTATCGCCGACGGCGGCATCCGGTACAGCGGCGACATCACCAAGGCGCTGGCGGCCGGGGCCTATTCGGTCATGATCGGCGGGCTGTTCGCCGGTCTGGCCGAGAGCCCGGGGCAACTGATCCTGTACCGCGGTCGCTCGTTCAAGCAGTACCGCGGGATGGGATCGATGGGCGCGATGATGGCCGGCAGCGCGGACCGCTACCAGCAGGGCGGGGCGCAGCCGGCGAACGGGAAGCTGGTGCCCGAAGGGGTCGAGGGGCGGGTCCCGTTCAAGGGGCACCTCTCGCCGTTCGTGTACCAACTGGTCGGCGGCGTGCGGGCCGGAATGGGGTATTGCGGCTGCAAGACGCTGGACGAGTTGCGGACCAAGGCCCGGTTCATTCAGGTGACCGCGGCGAGTGTGCAGGAGAGCCACCCGCATGACATTGCTATCACGCAGGAAGCGCCGAATTACACTTCGGTCGATTACGCCGGGGACGCGGGCGGCTAAGACCGCCCTGCTCCTGGCGCTCATGGCAGCGCCGGCCCTTGCACAGCCGCCCGCTCCCATTCCGGGGGGCAACCTTGTGCCCGGATCGGGCGGGGCGGGTGCCGCCCCGGCGAACAACGTCCTGCCCAACGGGCTGGCGCTGCCACCCGGTTACCGGCCGCGGACGCCGCCGGCCCAGCCTCAGGCGGCGCAACCCGCGCAGCCGTCGCGGCCTGCTCAGCCGCCCGCTTCGGGCGCGGCTCCGGGTTCTTCCGGAACCATGATGTACTTCCACAAGCCGGCGGACGCGCTGACCGCGACCGGCGGCGGGCTCACGGCGACCGCCGGCGACGGCGTCGCGCAACTGGGCGGCCGCGAGCCGGCGGTGCCGCTGCCGGTGCCCGACACGGCACCCGCACGCCCGGTGCTGCCGCCGGTGACCGTCGCCCCGGCGGTAGTGCCCCCCGCGCCGGCGGCGGTTGCGGCGCTGCCCGCGGCACAGCCGCCGGTGCAAAAGGCGCCGGCCAGTGATCTGAGCGCTTCGAAGCAAGAGTACAAAGCGATCGAGGTGGACCCGAAGGAGATCCAGTTGCCGTCGCGCGACAAGATCTTCGGGGTCTCGTACAACGACGCCGAACTCCGGCAGGCGATTGTGGACGCCGCGTACCGGGACAGGTTGCGGCTCCTCGAGAAATCGCTGAAGGAGGAGACCGCGGCCGGGCGCCCCACGGACGTCACGCAGGAACAGCTCCGCACCTACCGTGCGGTTAAAGACCCCCGCACGCTGCCCGAGTTCGAGTTCCCGACCCTGCCGGTGGTCAGCCCGCCGGGCGTCGCGTATCAGCCGAAGACGCTTGCTTATCCGGGCAGCAAGCTCACCATCGAGCCGCTGTACGTGGTCCACCGCCGGCTCCACTTCGAGCAGCGGAACTTCGAGCGCACCGGCTGGGACCTGGGGCCGATGACGACGCTCGTGTCGGCCGGGAAGTTCTACCGCGACGTGCTGCTGTGGCCCGCGGGGCTGGTGTCCGGCTGCACCTACGGGTTCTGGGACACCAACGCCGGCAAGTGCCTGCCCGGTAGCCCGGCCCCGCTGTACCTGTACCCGCCGAACCTGACCTGTGGCGGAATCATGGCCGAGGCCGGGTTGGTCACCGGGTTCGCGTTCCTGTTCCCGTAAGAGCGCGGCAAAAGTGAGAAGGTGACGGGCGGAAGTGGTAGAATCGAACGGTGGCAAACCGCGTCGGTTCGACCACTTCCGCCCGTCACCTTTTGATATCACTGCTGCATTGAACGATCCCTGGCTCGACCCCCGCACGGCGTACGTTCACGTCCCGTTCTGCGCGCACCACTGCGGTTACTGCGACTTCGCCGTGACCGCGGGGCACGACCACCTCATCGAACTGTACCTCGAAGCACTGGGCGCCGAACTCGCGGGGTTGCGCGAGCCGCGCCCGGTCGAAAGCCTGTTCATCGGCGGCGGGACCCCCACGCACCTCTCGGCCGATCAGTTGCGGCGGCTGATCGAAACGGTGACGCGGTGGCTGCCGCTGGGCCGCGGCGCGGGGCGCGAGTTTTCGATCGAAGCGAACCCCGATTCGCTGACCGAGGAGAAGACCGCGGTGATGGCCGCGCTCGGGGTGAACCGGGTGAGCATCGGGGTGCAGTCGTTCCGCCCGGAATCGCTCGCGGCCCTCGACCGCCGGCACGCCCCGGAGCACATCGGGCGGGCCGTGGACGCGGTTCGGAAGCACATCCCCGTCGTGTCGTTCGACCTGATCTTCGGCGCGCCGGGTTCGACGATCGAGGGCTGGCGCGCGGACCTCGACGCGGCGCTGGCGTTCGACCCGCAGCACGTTTCGACCTACGGGCTGACCTACGAGAAGGGCACGCCGCTCTGGAAGCGCCAAACCCGCGGGCTGGTGGAGGCGGTGCCGGAGGAGACCGAACTGGCGATGTACGAGCACGCGATGGACCGGCTCGCGGCGTGCGGGTTCGAGCACTACGAGATCTCGAACTTCGCCCGGCCCGGGCACCGGTGCCGGCACAACGAGCGGTACTGGGCCAACGACGCCTACTACGGGTTCGGGGTGGGGGCGGCGCGGTACGTGAACGGCAGCCGCGAACTGAACGTGCGCGACACGAAACTCTACATCCGCAAGGCGCTCGGGGGCGAGGACGTGACGTTCCAGCGCGAGGAGCTGGAACCGCGGGCGCGGGCGTTCGAGACGCTCGCGACGCAGTTGCGCCGGGCCGACGGCATCGGGCGGGTTTCGTTCCGCGCGCAGACCGGCTTCGACCTGGACGCGCTGGCGCCGGTGGCGCTGGCGCTCTTCCGCGACCACGGCATCGTTACCGACGACGGAGACCGCATACGATTAACGCGCCGCGGGAAGTGCGTGGCCGATGCGGCTGTCGCAGAAGTGTTGAAGGAATCCGATGGTCTGGTGGGGTGAGGGCGTCAGCCCCACGTGCGCTTCACGCGCATTGGAAAAATACGCCTCGTTGGACAACGTCGATTGACTTGGGCGCTGAACAAAACAACAATCCTCTCTTCAATCGCAGCTCAACTCTCCCGAATCGCCGCGATTTTCCGTGTCCGACTGGATCGAATGCTGATCCCGTTGGCAATTGATTGGCAATGATTCTGGCTGTTTCTGTCGCAAAATCGTCTGCCTGAAGCTTTTCGCACGGAGCACGCGCCCATGTTCAGTGAAGCCTTGCGCCGGTTCGTCCGCCGTCTCTTGGCCCGGTCTCCGTTCCGCAAACCCGTTGGTCGGTCGCCGCGTGTTGTCACCCGCCACACGGGTCTGCCGTACCGGTTCCGGTTGGCGGGGTTGGAGGCGATCGAGAATCGGGACCTTCCCGGCTCGCTGCTCGCTCTTGAGTCCCTGCCGACGTTTCAGGACCTCAATTTCCCCGCGCCGCCTGAGGGCGTTCCGGCTCTCACTTCCTGGCTGGGTGCCGATCCGGCCAATGGTCTGCCGGCTTCTTCAGCGGCCGAAAGCTCGGCCCCTGCCGTCCCTGCGTTCTCCGGGAGCGACTCCGACCGTGGGGGCTCTGGAGCACCGAGCGATGAGCCCCTGCCGGGTTCCCGCAGCACCGTTGATGACGATTTGGGGATCTCCTGGGACGTTCCGTTCGCTTCGCTGGGCGAGATGCCACCCACCTCAGCCCCGAACCCGAATGGTACGGCCGGCGGTCTCGCGGGGCTCGGGGAGGACCCGACCGGAGGGCCGCCGAGCGGCGGAGCGGTCGGCGGCGGACTGGAAGGTGAAGGAGGTGGCACCGGAGGAACCGGGGGAGCGGGTGGCGGGCCGGTGGGCGGCGGTGTGGAAGAAGGGGGTGGGACTGGAGGGACTATTGGGGCGCCGGGCGGCGAAGTGGGAGGTGGTGGAGGGGCGGGCGGTAGCGGTGGTACGGGCGGTAGCGGTGGTACCGGCGGCGGAACTTCGTCGACCGGCGTCTGGCTCGAAGCCGACAACGATTACGTTTACCGCGGCGATACCGTCACGTTCTACCTCCAGACATCGCTCACGCCCGAGCCGGTGTACACCTCGATCGAGTGGGATTTTGACTACCAGACAGGCAACTTCCAGGCCGAAGTGTCCGGTACCGACGAGTTCGCTCCGCACACGTTCACGAGCGTGGGGACCGCCACCGTTGCCGCGCGGTTGACCAACGCCCAAAGTGTCGAGGTCGTCACGACGGCCGTCACGGTCCACCACGAACCGCCCGTCCTCACCGTCCCGGAAAACCTCACGGTCGTTGCCGGCAACACCGAGACGCTGACCGTAACGGCCGACACCGATGTCGCCATCACCGGGGTTGAGTGGTGGGTCGCCCTCGACGGCTGGGAGTACGAGCGGGTCGCGGACATGACCACGCTCGCGGCGGACTACAAGTTCGAGACCTACGGCGATTACGACTTCTGGGTCCAGGTGACCGACGCCAACGGCGAGGTGGCCGAGAACTGGTTCACCGTCAAGGCCACCAACGACGCGCCGGACGGGTACGCGTTCTACCGGACCGCGACCGGTGCCGTTAACGCGACGGTCGATGAGGGGAGCGTGGTCACGTTCGTGGTCACCGAACTCGACCGCGAACTCGACATCAAGAACACCGACTCGCTGACCGTGGAGGTCGATTGGTACGGGACCGGAGAGTACGACATCGTCGACGACGGCGACTGGACGTTCAACCGGGAGCTCAAGACGGTCACGTTCGACACCCCGTATGAAGACAACCCGGCGGGCGGCACCGTTTGGCACGCCAAGGTCCGGGTGAGTGACGATTGGGGGGCGGCGACCGACGACGCCGTTGATGTCCACGTCCGCAACGTGATCCCGACCGCAACGGTTAAGGCGGGCACGGTCATCTCGACCGTGGCCACGGGCGGCCAGGATGTGCGGGTGCTGCACGACAAGGAGTTGCTCTCGTTCGAGAACATCGTCGAGCCGTCCGAGGCGGACCTCGAACAGATGCAGTTCTTCTGGAAAGTCGACAATAACTGGTTGGGGAACGCGGCCGCCGTTGCGTTGCCCGACTACACGGTGGTTCGGCCCCACATTGTCGAAGCGTACATGAGGGACAAGGACGGCGGCGAGATGACGCACGTCACCTTCAAACTCGTGGTGGTGCCGCCGGACGGCCCCATGCCCCCCGCGATCGCCGAGGCGATCAATCTGGGCGGCCCGAACGAGGGCGACTTTATCGCCACGGCATCGACCGTTCTGGTGGAGCCCCAGTTGGGCCACGGGACGGGAACCGCGACCGTGTTCGGCACGTTCATCCCGACCGACATACCCGTCGACAACTACCTCCAGTACGCGGACTGCCCGACGGTCCGGCGGACGGTCGGGGCCGGGCAGGGGTTCGACATCAAGTTCACCTACGACCCGGCGAGCTTGGCGTTCGCCGCCGACCACGGGTACACGCTGCGGTACCGGTACGCGATCGACGTACAGTACCCGTCCGACGGGCACGGGAGCGGGCCGCTGCCGCCGCACCAGTACACCAAGAGCGCGAGCGACATCATTTCGGTCCCCGGCCAGCCGGAGGACCGGGTCATCATCGTGACGGTGATCCCGGAGATGCTGAGCGGCGGCACCGTGGTGCGGTCGGCCGGTCCGCACCAGGTGATCGCCACCACCCCGCGGTCGCAGTCCACCTGGGACCAGGCGGTGGACCTGTGGAAGATGGTCCGGGACCTGGCCCCGCAGCTCGGCAGCGCGGCCGTCAACCTGTTCACGTCGCTGTCCGAGGGCGGGTTCGCGACCCTGATGAGCAACCTGGAGGTCGGGCTGAAGGGGGCGCTGAGCGACTTCGTGAGCGGGTTCCAGACGAGCAGCAAGAAGGCGTTCTTCGAGTGGCTCGGGGCGGGCTCGACCACCCTCCTGTCGAACCTGGCGAACGCCAACTTCGACGAATGGGAGGACATCAAGGCGTTCCTGCTCGGGTACGCGGGCCTGACGTGGGACAACGTGCAGGCGGTGATGCTGCAAGAGCTGGGCGCCGGGAACGTGGCGGCGGTGACGAAGATCTACGACGACTACTTCGCGACCGAGTCGGACACGTCGAGCGCCCGGTCGCTGATGGCGTTCGTGAACAAATTCGATCCCACCCTGGTCGAGGGGCTGAAGACCAAGGCGCTGGAGCAGATCACGCTCGCGGCGGGTCGGGCGGTGGCGCAGGCGGCGTCGATGTTCGTGCCGGGTGCGGGTGCGATCCGGGGTCTGGCCAACGCGCTCCAGTGGGCCATCGACAACCGGGCCCAGATGGGGGCGATGTTCACCAAGATCGTGGACAGCCTGAACGCGCTGGCGGCGGGCAACGCGGGGAACTTCCGGGCGGAGCTGTTGGACGCGATGAACACGTCGCTCGGGCCGCTGATCGGTCTGGCGGCCCAGCAGTTCGGTCTGAACAAGCTGCGGGACGAGCTGAAGCGTCTGACCGAGTACGTGCCGCAGCGTGTGGACAAGCTGCTGCGGGACCAGGTGGCGGCGGTGGCCAAGGGCCTCGGTGGCGGGGTGATCACGGGGGCCGAATCCGGCAAACTAACATCGACGCAATTCACCTTTGTGTACAAGGGGAAGAGCTTCAAGCTGGTGCCGGTGGAGGCCGGGACCGCGTCGCAGTTGAAGATCATCCACCAGTCGGAGGGGAACAAGGTCCACGTGTTCACGGCCAAGGATTTTGACGGGCTGGCGCTGACCAAATACCAGGAGGTGATGACGGCCGAGGCGGCGGTGCGGTCGGCGGCGAGCGGCCCGACGCGGGTGGCCATCAAGCAGAACGTCAACGGCGCGGGCACCACCGCGCCGCAGCCGAAGGCGAAGTTCGCGGAGCTGAAGGCGAAGCAGGCGGTCCTGGACGCCAAGCTGGCGGACCTGACGGCGTACCTGCAAGCGAACGGGTGCAAGTACCTGAACGCCGGTTGCTTCGCGGCCGGGACGAAGCTGCTGACGCGGCGCGGGTGGGTGGCGGTCGAGTTGCTGGGGGTGGGCGACGAGGTGGCGAGCCGCACTGAGCACGACCCGAGCGGCCCGGTGGAGTGGAAGGCGGTGGAGGACACGTTCCGCCGCACGGGCCGTGTGCTGCACCTGCACTTCGGGGGCGGTGAGCTGATCCGCACGACGCCGGAGCACCCGTTCTGGGTGGACGGGAAGGGTTGGACCGCGGCCGGCGCGCTGGCCGAAGGTGACCGGATCGCGACGCTGTCGGGCGAGTGGGTGCCGATCGCCGAGGTGTATGACACCGCGGAATGGGAGCCTGTCTACAACCTGCGGGTGGCCGACCACCACACGTACTTCGTGGGCGACGACGGGTGGGGGTTCGCCGCCTGGGCGCATAATGCCTGCGAGATCGCTGGCCCACGCCGAAAAGCGAAATGGAAGGATGAGGAAACTGAGCAGGTTACGACGGTTGGGGATCGCTTAACGATCAGGGATTCTAGCGATGGATACAATTCGACGTGGTTTAAGCCGCATGATCTAAAAGACTTCGAGGCGCTCCGCCAGGCATGCGTGGATAACACCCTCGGAATTGGGAATGCGCTTCAGGCAGGCGTTAACCGGTACAGCGCTGCTTGGGACGCTTTGCCTGTTAGCAGCAACGACAAGTATTCGCAAGGACGCCGTGACGCGATTGCGGCTGCAGTTGCCACCGCGAATCAAATCTATGCACAGCTGGGGATGCCGCAAGTGGCGCTCAACGATTTCTTATCGAGAGCTGTTGAATTGCCCCGCCTCCAATCCGCAACACCAGCGGGGATGACGGATGGCGTATACGCGCAGCTGAAGAAGGACCATGGGAAGGCGATTAAGACCGCAAACTTCCAGCGAGGGGGCGCAAAGGGGGAATATATTCATAAGCAGATGCAGAACGAGTTCGATGGGAACGGATTCCATGTTTCTAGCGAGGGGATTGATATCCTTCATATCCAGACCGGCATCCACTTTGAGGTTCTCCGCGACACGGCTGGATCGTGGAGTGCTCATTATCGGCCCGCCTTAACGGGCGCCGCATGGCGAGCCTTAGCCTATAACTAATACAGATGGATTCGTAATTGGAGGCGTAGATATGGACGATAGTGAACTCATTCGTATGAAAGATAAGTTGGATCGCGACCTCGATCCATCTTGCTACCCTGATCCGCGCCTGTCTATTGGTGAAAACCAGATAGAGATAATTAATTCCGAAGCTTCTGGATTAAGTTTGGATTTTGGGGTGCGGCAGTACAACGATCTCGTCAAATGGGGGGCGCGAGTAACTGATTGCGAAATTCGGTTACACCACCCCAAGAAATCAGGTTTTTATTGTTCGACACTGGAGCGGTGCCGGCTGATCGCGATGCAACCTCAGGTCGATCCAAATTGGGTCAACGTGCATTGGCTGGACTGCCAACTCGAAGGAGTGTTCTCGAGTTGTTCATTCGGTCGTATTTCCAAGAACAGGTGCTTCCAAGCTCCATTGACCCGGATGGAGCGATGCGACTTCTCCAAAGCTCGACTAGATGCGTGCCCGTTCCTTAATATCAACCCAGAAGGGTTGATTTGGCCGGAGTTGCCACATCTCATCGTCCACGAGCCGTGGCGGCATGCTGCGGAGATTCTGGCTATCCACCGAGATCAGCCGCTGCAAAATTTTTTGCAAAGCCTTACACTAGCTGACGATTCTCTATCTGCATTGGCACTTTCCCTGGAATGGATACGAGGACGCGGGTGGCTGAGCGAATCGGACATCGAGAGATTTATCGCCACCTGCCGGGAGCTAGATTTCGTCACCCTTAACTTCTGATTGCCTCTAGGTCGATATAATAAAGCGACGCTCAATTTACAATGTAAATACATTTATCAATAATTAATATTATAATATAAAAATTATCCAGATTATGTGCGGTGTGATTTGCGGAATGGGCTGGTTACGTTTGGCGAGACAAGTCGATGTGAAAAAGTTACGCGCCGTGCGTTCAGCGCGGCACCGGCCGGCTCGCGCGTGTTGGAGGACCCCACTACATAGCGGCAGGGCGGAACTATTGTAGTTGAAAATGGTCTCGATGCTACTCAGGCGGCCGCATGAAGCTACTCAGGTGGCCGCACGAAGTGGCGCGTCCGTAGCCTATCCAACCGCTCCTTGCACTTCACCCCATCGCTCCGGAACTCCAAGGTGCGTGGCTCGGGTCCGTCAGCGCCGGGCTGGGGGAGTTGATCCGTACGCCCCCGGAGCACCCGTTCTGGGTGGACCGCGGCCGGGTCGCAGGCCGCGGGTGACCGGATCGCGACGTTGTCGGGCGAGTGGGTGCCGATTACCGAGGTGTACGACACGCAGGAATGGGAGCCCGTGTACAACCTGCGGGTGGCTGACCACCACACGTACTTCGTCGGCGACGATGGGTGGGGGTTCGCCGCCTGGGCGCACAATGCGTGCTTCGACGTGGGTCTTTACGCGTCACTGCCTTCAGATGCCAACTTCCCGAGACATCACGTTCCACAAGTGCGCGCCGGAAATTACACATGGGGCGATGACTATGATCCCAACGAGGCTCCGGCGATTGTCATTCCTTTGTGGATGCACCAGCAAATCGATCACCTAACGGGCCTAGAGTTTGAGCAGCATCAGAATGCGGATATCGTCGTCCATATTCGATATCATCTAAAGCAGCTTCTGGATTTTAACGTTCCAAGGAATAAAGTCGCGGAACTCAAGAGACTTATCGAGGCGACCCTCGATGTCCACATCGGGACTCTACCTAAGTGAGATTATGGACCATAACATCGTCGAGAATTTCGTCGCCCAAATTCACTATCTGGTCACCGTGCCAGCCTATCGAGCCTCTTTAGGCTTTCTGGCTGCTGCCGGACGTGGCAATCCCAAGTATGCCTCGTTCAAAGCTGCCGCAGACCTATATCAACGATGCACCGATGATGAGCGAAGGTCACTAAATGACTTTTGTTACTCTGCTATCCACTATGCCTGCTTTTCGTTCCTTCAGTTCCTTGAGGAGTACAGCGAACAAGACGAGGGTACTGAGGGCAAGAAGATCGAACTGCGATTGATCGAGGCGGATGCTGACACCCCCCCGGTTGATTTGTTTGCGTTGTCTCAGAACCAGTTGCGAACTCTATTCAGGCGATATACCGCAAGCGAAGAGTGGAAGGCGTTCTTGTCGAAGTTGGCACCAGACAAGAGTGAGGGCGAGGTGTGATGCCTTGAACTGCTGCGCTGGGAAGGCGCCCTCTGCATCAGGCGCGACAGCCGCAGCTTTGTCTACGCGGGTCTGATGGGTTTGGGTGAGGGGCTGAGCCGTTCAGTCCATGTCGGGTGCTGAGAACACTCGCCCGACTGCCGGCACAAGTCGATCTTCTTCGTCGCTTCCCGGTAGCGCTCCTGTTGCCGTCCGGCGACTCGGGTGAACGAAGGTAGGTGAGCGTCGGCATCAGCCGGGCACAAGCTTTTTCGTTCGCTCGGGCGATCTCGGTGCCGGCGCGGCGGTGGCACCGAGATTGTGCTGTACCGAACTGTACCTGATATGGATCGGCAGATGGGCAGGGCTGAGGGGAGGTACGCGCACGCCATCAAACTGTAAGGGGGCGCGGACACCAAGCTGGCGGACCTGACGGCGTACCTGCAAGCGAACGGGTGCAAGTACCTGAACGCGGGTTGCTTCGCGGCGGGGACCAAGCTGCTGACGCGGCGCGGGTGGGTGGCGGTGGAGTTGCTGGGGGTGGGCGACGAGGTTGCCAGCCGGACCGAGCACGACCCGAGCGGCCCGGTCGAGTGGAAGCCGGTGGAGGACACGTTCCGCCGCACGGGCCGGGTGCTGCACCTGCACTTCGCGGGCGGCGAGCTGATCCGCACGACTCCGGAGCACCCGCTCTGGGTGGACGGGAAGGGGTGGACCGCAGCCGGGTCACTGGCCGCGGGTGACCGGATCGCGACGCTGTCGGGCGAGTGGGTGCCGATTACCGAGGTGTACGACACGCAGGAATGGGAGCCCGTGTACAACCTGCGGGTGGCTGACCACCACACGTACTTCGTCGGCGACGATGGGTGGGGCTTCGCCGCTTGGGCGCATAACACTTATTACAACATTAAGGTCTCGCCAAGTGGGTTGGTGCAAATCTACGAGGGCAATTTGAAGGATGCGGTGGCGAAGGCAAAGGGCGCCGGCTCTTTGGAGAAGGCGGCATACTATCTGGCCAACTTACAGAGCAGCGAGGCTGGGTTCAACCAAGTGCTGGACGACATTCGTGCGGCTATCGGGCGATCCACCAACGCGGCGGTAAAGGCAGTCACGATTCGAAAAGCCGCATCGGAACTTCGGATCCTCTCGCCAGGCACGGCCGATTGGCAGGCGGCCGTCGAGGCCATTCGAAACCCGACCCTCGCGCACGGAACCAATTTCCGTGTGGCCGGCCAGTCACAGGCGCAACAGTTGATCTGGGACGCCTACGACGGGACGCCCACCGGCCGCCTTCCACTCCGAAAGCCTGAATGGTCAGATACGTGGCAGAACGGCCGATATGAGTTCGGATACCAGTTCGATGAGCAATACGAGGGCACCCCTAAGGGGAATACTCCGGACAATAACCTCTTACACATAAAATGGACAGACAACCGGACGGATGGTGGGCACGTCGCGGCTGACGGACACATTTATTACGGCTCGTGGAGCGGCCCGCACCAGTTTAGCCAACCCGCGGACGGGTGGTAGGAGGCAGTATGCGACTCCGAGTACATGAGATCTCAAAAGCGACTTCTCCGCGTCTTTATGTCGGCGGACCGATACCTGATTCCGACCGCACAGGGATCGTCGAGGTCGTCACTGAGGACAGCTCCCGGTTATGGGCCGAGTTGGTTCACTCTGATCCCAATTTGCATGGTGTTGCATGCATGCCAGAAGGGCACTGGTCTCAGCTGAATGAGGAGAGCTGGATGGACTGGTATGAATCAGCCAACCATTCCGACCGACCTGACACTGTGGTGCCCGCCCTGCACCGCGTAACCGGTTGGTCTGAAAGTGATACTGTCCTGTTCTTGTTTAACAAGTGGACGATCTATAAGACGACGTGGGGTGTGTTTCTTCGCAATTGGCGGGCGTTTCTCCGGATGAATGATGAGCCATTAATTATTCGGCCGGGGAATAATGTATATATATGCTTCGGTAGTTCCGGCGGCATTGCTTGGGGCTATAGGCCAGTCCACCAAGCGGAGTCGCAATTGGAATGGGTCTCCGCCGAGCCGCCGAGTTCGGCCTGTTCCTAATGCTACCCCGTTGCCGCGGCGCAATCACCGGTTGAATAAGGACTTGTAGAATGTATATCTATCGTGTATTAATTTAATGAATTTATGATATTTTATATCGATGTGTTAAGAGCTATTTGAAGTGGTGGGGTAAGACTAAGGGATATCGGACAAATCTCAAGCAGATGAAGATGACTTAAGCGGCCAAATGGCGAGCCGGACCGAGCACGACCCGTGCGGGCCGGTGGAGTGGAAGGCGGTGGAGGACACGTTCCGCCGCACGGGCCGTGTGCTGCACCTGCACTTCGGGGGCGGTGAGCGGATCCGCACCACGCCGGAGCACCCGTTCTGGGTGGACGGGAAGGGGTGGACCGCGGCCGGGTCGCTGGCCGCGGGTGACCGGATCGCGACGCTGTCGGGCGAGTGGGTGCCGGTCGCCGGCGGTGACACCTCTCTGAGCACTCAGCAATCCCAGGCTCTCGCGGCCGCACTGGCTGTTGCGACGGCTCCGTGATACCGCCCTGCAACAGAAGGTGTTCGTTATGTCCGAGGTGCTTCAGAAGAAGTTCCAAAAGCTGATCCGGGAACTGGGCCGGTTGATCCGGGCGGAGGTGGACGAGGGCTTGCCCGCGAAGAAGGCGAAGGCCAAACCGCGGGCGGACGTCTCGCCGTGGACCTCCGCGTTTGTGGACGCGCGGTGGTTCGCGGATGCCGAGGGCTTCACGTCCAAGCTTCGTGTCGTGCTGCCGAACCGTAAGCTCCACGGCTCGTTGCGTGTGACAAGCGACATGAAGGCCCTTCTCGACAAAGTTTGGAAGGTGCGGAAGGAGGATTCGGCAGCAGAGTGGTACGGGTTGAAGGTGACCGTCAGCCCCGACGGGGCGGTCACGACTGAACTGAACACCGATCCGAACTGCGTGGTCGATCCGACGTGGTTTCACTCGTGAGTGATTGTCCCGAAACCGAGAGCGAGTCGACGCCTCGCTCTTGAGTCACGGTTGTTGGGTAGGCGGCCCGGCTTGCCGACGACCACTTACCAACGGGTTGTGGGGCGGGCAGCATGCTTACCCCGCAACCCGTGTATCTCGGCTCACGGCCCGGCCGGCCCGCGCACCCAGTCTCCGTCGCATCGGGCGCCACGGACCAGGTGGTCGCGGGCATCGTGAACGACGTGTGCCAGGAGTTCAACGCCGGGTGCTTCACGACCAGAAGTAAGCTGCTGACGCGATGCGGGGTCGGTCGAGCGACGTTCACGTTCAGCGCGGTCAAGTCGTGTAACAGATCACAGGATAGATCGGTTTTGAACGCGGCTTCAGTCTCGTCGCGGGTGCGGACCAATGCCTCGCGTGCGGGCCGGCAGACGGCCGCCAACTTAACCCAGTCGCTCAGCGCGAAAGAAACGCGAACCCCGGTCCGCCCTTGCTGGTATCGGAGGGCGTTGTGGTGGGACCACAAGAGCTTCGCGACATCACCTGTACCGCACTGGCTTCACACCTCGATTGTCTCACTTATCGCGGGGGTGCTTTACAGATCCCGTCCGCAACGGCATTTTCGGCAAGGTTGAAATGCGCTGACCCGGGCGTACCACGGAGCGCGGTGCCATCAGGTTGGTAGGGGGCCGGGGCCGCAGCGGTCGCCGGCGCGGCCAAGAAGATCGACCGGCCCGCGCGTGCCATCAGGTTGGTAGGGGGCGGGGGCCGCAGCGGGCGCTACACGAGTCATGTGGCCGAGGCCCCAAGTGCAGCCAGACTGCCGGGGTCAGTGACAGAGGGGCGGCCGCTCGTGGCGCG
Organism: Gemmata algarum; assembly: GCF_034097035.1. NCBI lineage: Bacteria > Pseudomonadati > Planctomycetota > Planctomycetia > Gemmatales > Gemmataceae > Gemmata > Gemmata algarum. Next base: position 130,028 of record NZ_JAXBLV010000211.1, on the reverse strand, counting down.
GGCGGCATTCGCGGGCGGGACGGGCGATGGGTTATGAGCTGGCGTTCCGCGGGCGATTCGCTGCCCATTCGCTGGTACGGCACTACCACCGAATCGCGCCGTCAAAACCCGGATAATCGCTCCCGACGAACCGAGCCGGGCTGCCGTTTAACGCGAAATGTCTGCCGTAACACATTTCTGTGTGAGCTGTTACGGCGGATGTCGCTTGGCACGCGGGCTCACTCGTCTTGGGCGAGAACTGGTGCGGTCGCTCCACCCGGGGCTGCTCGAACGGCCAGAACTACCACGCAGGGGGAATCGGCGATGTGCGTGCGATCGATGCCGCGTCCGAACCACACAGGGGCGTTTCACTTCCGAGTCCACGCCCCTGTGTTCGAAGAATTACGCTTTCACGAGGGTGGCCCCCTCGCCGTTGCGGAGGGCCATCGACAACCGGGTCGAGATGGGGGCGATGTTCACCAAGATCGTGGACAGCCTGAACGCGCTGGCGGCGGGCAACGCGGGGAACTTCCGGGCGGAGCTGTTGGGGGCCATGAACGCGTCGCTCGGGCCGCTGATCGGGTTGGCGGCCCAGCAGTTCGGCCTGAACAAGCTGCGGGACGAGCTGAAGCGGTTGACCGAGTACGTGCCGCAGCGTGTGGACAAGCTGCTGCGGGACCAGGTGGCGGCGGTGGCCAAGGGGCTCGGTGGCGGGGTGATCACGGGGGCCGAATCCGGCAAACTAACATCGACGCAATTCACCTTTGCGTACAAGGGGAAGAGCTTCAAGCTGGTGCCGGTGGAGGCCGGGACCGCGTCGCAGTTGAAGATCATCCACCAGTCGGAGGGGAACAAGGTCAGGCCCTGTGGGAGGTGTACCTCGGACCGAAGCCACTCGACGAGGGACTGAAAAAAGGGCTGGTGGGTCGGCTGACGCCGTGATCGGAACACAAACGGGCCGCCAGTCACCGCCCAGCGCAGTGGCTGGTGCGGTGGCCGGCGGCCAATCCGTATCAGTCGTACACGATCGTCTTTTCGACCTTAAACCCCTTGTCCCCGGTCATCGGGCACACCTTGATGGCGTCCACTGCGGGGATCGCCGGGAGCGGGGTCTCGACATCGGGGAACGTGTACAGCTTGATCGTCTCACCGGTCCGGTGGTCCCAGATGGTGGCCGCCGGCTTCGGCGCGGTTTCCCCGCGGTTCCAGGTCAGGTACACGAACTTCTTGGACACGGGGTCGAACGCGGTGAACTGCTCGAACCGCCGCCCGCCGCCGAACTTCACGTTATAGACGACCTCCTCGTCGCCCTTCTTGGCGGTGATTTTGTACACGTTACCGGCTTCCGCGGCGGCGGCGGTCAGTGCCAAAACAGCTACGGCCAAGGTCCGAATCGGCATGCGTGCTCCTCGGGCGACGGGATGACCAGTATACCGGAGGTGCCCGCGCGGGCCTGAACTGGGCCAGCGCGACGACACCGGGCGTGATTGGTAGATCGTTTGATTAATGTCAAGACGGGCAATTGCCGGGTTTTGCAGCTCATTCGACCCGATCATTATCCGGGTCGCTGTGAACGCCTATTTCGCAAGGGGGCCGATTGGCGTCCGTGATCGCAGCCCCGGCACCGCCCTTCGGCCGCCGGCCCGGCCGGAGGGGATCGCGCCACCGCGTCACCATGCTGTCAAGGCTTCGGCACGGGCTCGGCGGTGGGAGCGGTGACGAACTTCCGCAGGTCCTCCCGCAACTTCTTCCGGGACGGCTCGTGCGTGTACATCATGTGCCCGGCGTCGTAGTACGCCATGGTTACCCGGTCCAGCAGGGCGCGCGGCCCGAGGTGGGAGAAGGTGTACTCGGTGGCCGCGAACGGGGTAGCTAGGTCACAGTACCCGTTGGCCACGAACACCCGCAGTCCCTTATCCTTTTCCATCGCCGCCCGCAGCCGCGGGGCGACGTTGGCGTACTGGTTCGTGCCCGCCGGCCCGTAGTTCCACGGCTGCACCGGGGCGCTCAGCACGTAAGCGGTGTCGGTCTTGTACCCGAGCCCGTCCGGGAGGTATTGCCGCATCCCGGCGGTGAACAGCGGGGAGAGCAGCGCTGCCGACGGGTCCCCCCCGCCCACACGTTCGCCGCGCGGGCCGCCCGGCCCGCCGCCCGGGCCGCTCGCGGGCGGGGTGCCGCCGCTTGGGGCACCGGTCGCTGGCGCGCCGGCCGGGCGGGCGGCGGTTTTCGCGGACACGCGGGAATCGTACCGCCCGACCAGGGTCTGCTGGTCCCGCAGCAACTCGGCGCGGAACCGGATCGCCTCCACCCGCAGGTCGGACCGCAGTACGAACTCCTCCGACAGGCCGGTCAGCGCGGCCACCTGCTTGGCCGCCGCTAACCGTTCGTAATCGCTCAACAGGTTGCCCTTATGTAGCGCCTCCAAGTACGGTCCGGCCGCGTACTTTTGGGCCTCCTTGAGTGCCGTCGGTAGGTCCGTCGCCCACTTCTTGTCGAGTTTCCCGTGATGGAACGCGGTGGCCGTGTACGTGGGCAGGAACAGGGCGTACGGCAGGTCGTTACCGGTACCGAACCGGATGGTTTGGAAGTCGAGCACAGTGGAGATGAGAACGATTCCGGTCAACTTCACCCCGCCCTTGTTCTGAAGGTAAGCGGCCAGCGCCGCCGCCCGGGTGGTGCCGTAGCTCTCGCCCGCCACGTACACCGGTGATTCCTTCCGGTCGAACTTGGCCGCGTAGTCCCGGATGAAATCTCCGACCGACTGCGTGTCCTCCTCCAACCCGTGGAACAGTTTGGCGTCGGCCGGGGTCTCGGCCCGACTCAGACCGGTGCTGACCGGATCGATGAACACCAAGTCGGTTACGTCCAGCATCGAGCAGTCGTTATCGACCAACTCGACCGGGTTGGGCGCGGTCAGCCCGTCGTTGTTGATGAGTACGCGGCGGGGGCCGAAGAAGCCGAGATGCACGTACGACGACGCGGACCCCGGGCCGCCGTTGAAGCAGAACGTGAGCGGGCGCGTGGCCGCGGCCTCCCCGGACCTGCGGACGTACGCCATGAAGAAGATGTTCGCCTTCGCCTTACCCGTTTTGTCCGTCACCGGTAGCATCCCGGCGGTCGCTTTGTATTCCACCTTCTGTCCGGCAATGATGACCGACCCGTCAGTAACAACGGTCGGCGGCCCCTTCTTGTCGCCCTTGGAGCCAGCCGTCTCGTCCTTGGGTGCGGTCTTGCCTTCCGGGGACGCCTTCTTGTCGTCCCCCGTAGGCGCCTTCGGGTCTTTCGGCGGTGGCGGCTGCGCGGAGGACGATGTAAGTCCTGCGGCAGTCAGGAACGCAGCAAGCAGCGCGTAGCGGAGCGTGGCCATACGGCACCCGGTGTTTACAAGAGGGTTTGGGGGAGGTTGCCACATTGTCAACACCGGTCGGCCGCCCGTCAATATGCCAGCGGCGCCGGACCTTTGAGCGTCGAACAACAGCCTCCTCGCGCGCCCGAACTGGTGTTCGGGTTGTCAGGTTCAGAGGCCTCCCGAACCTCGGCCAGCGGATCCGGCGGGTGAGTGTGGATTTGGACAAACGAACACTTCGCGGTCGTCCGGCGCCCGAATACCTTTCGTGGTGCCGGATTTGTCGCTGCTCGCCCACGGGATCAGGAGCACCCGACACATGCGCCCTTGGGAATTCGTTGCGCTCTTCGGAGCGCTGTTACTGGTGGCCTTCGCCTCGTTCGGGCCGATCCGGCGGGCCGCCCCGGGATCGGACGAGCGGAAAGCTCCGCTCCTCGTTGCAACCCTCTGTTGCATGGCGGCGGTCGGCGTCCTCGCTGTGATGCTGGTCAAGTTCGTGTTCTAGACACGCGAGTGGTGTGGCGTTTCGTTCACCTTCGTGCCCTCGTGCCCACCCGTGTCATGTGCTTGGACACGGCACGAATCCGTTCTCAGAATCACTTCGATGCTGGCGGCTTTTGTGCCCTGAGTAATCGGGCACGCCGGGAACGACGTGGTTTGGCGCAAAGTCGCCGGAAATTCGGCTGGCGGTGTCGTCGCAACGTCGGCTACCCGCCGAACGTCACCGGCTTACAGCGTCCGGCTGGCACAGCAGAGGTGGAGAAGTTCACCGATGGCGGTGAGGTTTCCGTGATCGGTCACGTAGAAAACTGGCGTAAAGGCCAAGTTTTGCGAGACGTGCTTGTCGAACTCGAAGACGCCGCTCACTGCCCCCAGAAGGTATGAAAAAAGCGAATGGCCTGTGGGGCCGTTCAAATAACGTGGCCCCGGACATCCCGGGGCCACATGCGGCTTGCGCTTCCACAACGTTGGCATTAGCGGCGCCAAGCTTCGTCCAAACTCTTGCCGCCCAAACACAGCACGAGCACCACAAGCACGAAGCACGTGATCAGAGCGACCATCGGATAGCTGAGCTCGATCATATCGGCCTCATCGGTCCGGGGAGAGGGCGAACGGTTTAGTGGGTACCGAGCGGTTCACAGTTTGTCGCGAGTGGGCCGCCCGTGCAAGAACACAGACAGATGGTCATGAAGTTTCCGTGATTCTGGTACCGGACGACCGGTACCACCAACACATAACTCGTCAGCAGAGCGGTCAGGGCTGAAGTACGATGCGACTACAGACGACAGTATCTTCAAGAACAGAGCCACCTTACTCATCTCGACGATTTTCTAGGTCATTTTTCGTGCCAACGCTTCGCAGGCGAGACGCTTTCTTGGCTCAAGCTGTCATTGCTTGCTCGGATATCTCCTTTCTGACCGTTCAGTCGCTCGTAACTCCGCTTTCATGGCGGGGGTTCGCTGCTGGTACTATCGCATCCAGGTGGGATGGGTCAGTTTTGACGTGCCCGACACCCCGGAAGCAACAACTGGGAATAGGTCCGTTTCTTTGGAGCAGTGAATCCGGCCTGCTTCCAAGCAGTCTGGGCGGTGATTGTGTTGCAGAAGGGCACTGAAACTGTGCCAGCCCCATCGGCCCCATGTGCTCGAACCGCACACTGTACCAGCTCGTAACCGCGGATAGGCACAGCGACGTAACGGCAATTTGATCGAAGGGGGCTTACGGGACAGAGGTTCGGGCGAAATCTCTCGGTTCTTCTCGTGCGGAGCGATCGGCGGTCGATGGCTCGACGACGGGGCGGACATGCGCGCCGGACGGCGACCCAATGGAGCGGCCGATTGTAGACCCGCGAGCGGGAATAACACGCACCTCATGGCACCATCCTTGATGGCCGAGCCGGTGTTCTGTTTCTCAGGACGTGGACCGCATTACCGTACCGTGATGTAACTACTGGCTTATACCCGACCCGCTACCCCGCTGCAATCGCACTCACACCACGTTCAGTCGTTTTAAGAGTTGTTCTGTGCTTCACAGCGTTCGGATAAAGGGGAATGAATGCCGTTAACGAGCGTGGGATTCGATCGAATGACGGGTAGGGGCGCGTACGGTGTGCGTGCTTGGCGGCGCCAAAACGCGACGCACGCACTTGGCGCGAGAGTTGGCTGAGAATATTTAGGCAGGCCGTTGCCGCAACGGCCGCGTCCCGGTGGCGCCGGTCAACAAACCTTGCGCCACCACGCGGCCGTTACTCAACTTGGTTCAGCGACCGAAGGGGCCGCACCGCAGCTTACCGTGGAAGTGGCCGTGTGACACCGGACCGACCACCACACCCGTTGATTCCGGATACACCATCGTGAACGCGCCGCTCTGGCGGGTGAGCCCGTCGGTGCCGCCCCGTAGCCACACTCCCGTGTCGTAGGGGTAGTACCCGTACACCCCAACCACCAACCCGCCGCTCTTGGCGAACGGGACCGCCGGTCCCGGGGGCGTCCCGGGCGGCACGAACACGTTCGGCGCCGGCGCTCCTACCGAAGGGGCTTCCAGCGTGGGAGTAACGCCAACCGGCGACGCCGGCGGTGGGGGCGTGCTCGGCGGGTAAACAGGCGGCGGCTGAACGACGGTCGGCGCCGGGGTAGGCGCGGGTTGTGCGCCGGCCGAGTGGCCGAGCACCGCGACCAGAACGGTCGCGAGTCCGAAGCGCTTCATGGTGCGTCCTCTCAGAGTGAAGCCCGACGCATCCAGTCTGACCACAAGACCGTACCCACGCGCGAACGATTTCCGGTCCCCGGGCCACGCCGACGGCGGACACGTCGCGCGAGTCCGCACCACCGGCGCAACCGGCCGGCGAGGCGGTCGCGGTGTCAGGTGGGGAACGGTCGGGCGACCGCCCCGACCGCGGGCAGGCACTCGGCTCCGCAGGCCGCGCACCGCGCGACGAACGGTTTCAGCAAGCGCGTCGGGATTGGCATCGTGCCGCTCAGGAACGCGGCCGGGAACTCCGCCAGCACCTCGGCGCGGAACAGTAGCCACCCCTTCAGCTCGCGAACCAGACCTTCGGGCAGGGGGCCGCGGACGCGCAACGTGCGTTCCCCGAACACGAGTTCTCGGCGCCGCGAAACCAGCCGCACGTCGGTGCCTGGGTCGGCGACGGTGATCGGGTTCTCGCCCCGACCGATCGATACCCCTCCGGCCAGCACGCGCACCGGCCCGAGTTCGTCTTCGGCCCCCCGCGGGTGGCACAACAAAACGAGTCCCGGGTCCGTGGCCAGTAACCGGGTCGCGGTGCTCGGCGCGTCGGCCGCCAGCTCGAACACCGTTCGCGCTTTCCCCACCGCTTCCCACGGGCGCGCCGTCCGGTTGGCCCAGACGCCGTACAGGATGGCGACGTGATTCGCCGAGAGCCGCGCGGCCCGCGCGAAGTGGGGGGCAGCATCGCAGAGCGCGAGCACCTCGCGCGGAGTACACTCGGCTTCGAACGCGGACGCCAGGAGCAGCGCCCGCAGGCGGGCGAGTTCGCCCGTGTGGCGCGGGGTGCGGAAGTACACCGCCAGAACGTGCTCGGCGAAATCGGCGGACCGCTCGCCCCGGAACACTGGTGCAATCAGATCCGCCAATCCGGCCGGATAGTCACGTCCAAAGCGGGCGCTGTCGCTCACACGTAGCGCGAGCGCGGTCGCGAGCAACTGCCCCTCACCCCGGTTCGCGTTCGCCCGGGCCACCAGCGCGTTCAGCGGGTTCGCGCGATCGAACGGGTCGCCGCGGCCCACACTGGTGACGCAGAGCCGCGTGAGGAAGCGGGCGGCGTCGCGCCGGTCCGTGAGCTTCCGCGCCAGCGTCCGCCAAGCCGCGTTGAGGGCCAGATCGTCCGGCGCGCCTTGGGACCGGAAGAGGGCTCGCCCGAGCAGATAGGCGATGGCGGACAGCACGAGAGCTCGCGCGACCGGTATCACCAGCGCGCCGGCCAGCATCACACCCGTGGCCAGCAGCGTCGCCCGCACGCGGGGGGACGACAGCACCGGGGCGGTGGCGACGAAGCCGTCGCCGGCGAGCCGCCCGTTCGCGAGTGCGAGTTCCGGCGGCAGGGCCGGCACTTGGGGCGCTACGTCTCCGAAGCATACCGGGCACAAACTCACCCCGCGCTCGCGAGCGGCCGAGCACAGTGGAACGGTTTCTTCCGGCGTAGCCGTACCGGCGGCCCACACGCCCACTCGGCCGGTACGGAACGCGGCCCGGTCGATGAGCGCCGGGTCGCCGGTGGCCGTGTGTTCGGCCCGGAAAACCTCTACTATTTGCGCGTTCGAGCGCACCTTGCCTTCGACGAGCTCCAGGCGGTGCTCGTGCCAAAGGTGCTTCGCCATCTCCGCGCGGGGGAGCTTGGTGTCGCACCGCGGGCACGTGAGCTTCACCTTGCGCTCGCGCCGCTCCACCAGCGCATCGAGGGCGCCCGAGCGCTCCGTGAGGTGCTGGAGGTGCCGGAGCCGGCGCAGCGCCCGCGCCGGCGGGACGCGACCGGTCAGGGCTCGGACCACGTTCCGGACCGCGCCGGGGTGGTCCGGCAGCGCGTCGATCGCGCGCGCCGCCGCCGCGTACCGCACGGCCAGCGGGATGCCGGGCTGGGCGAGCAGGGGAAGCATCCGGCGCACGAGCGGCGCGCGGGCGGCGGGCGCGGCCCCGCGCAACTGCACCACGAGGCGGGCCAGCGCCGCGCGCGGGTCGGGCGGCACGGACATCAGCCGATCTCGTGAATGGGTTCGTCGCCGGTCGGTTTTTGCACCCGCGGACGTAACAGGAACGGCCCGGAGTCGTGGGGGCCGAGGGACCACGTCCCTGAAATGCTCCCCTCGCCGTCGGGGCGGCCGACGTAGAGCACCTGGTGCCGCCGGCGCCCGTCGGTCGTGACGTACTGCTTCACGAGCCGCACGGCGCCGGTCGTTTCGTCGCAGGTGCCGGCGAACGTGAACGCCCCCACCATGTCGCGCCCCTCGCCGGTCACCGTACCGTCGGTAAAGCGCAGCGTGAACGGCGTCATCGCCTGGCGGCCCATGTGCCTCTGAACCCAGAACCCGTCCCAGCGGCCCGATGGGTACATCGGTCCCTCCAAGGTGTGCCCCGCGAAGCTGTTGCACGGCGGACCGGCCCGCGGGCGCGGGGCGGGCGTCCTCGATTGTACTCCGGTGCCGCCCGCGTTGCCTACCCGGTGCGGCCCGGCGCTCTAAGGTTGCTGAATGAGTCAGTCCGACCCCCGGCCGTACCTGTGGATGCTGTGCGGCGCGTTCTCGTTCTCGGTGATGGCGGTGCTCGCCGAAGACCTGACCCGCACCCGTCCGGGCGGCGCCCCGCTGTGCGACTGGCAAACGATGGCCGTGTTCCGCGCCGCCCTGGTCGCGCTGTTCGCGGCCGCGCTCGCGAAGCACGCCGGGGCCAAACTGGTGTGGCTCCGGCCGGGGCGGCTGTGGGTGCGGAGCGTCGCGGGCAGTTGCAGCATGGTCGGCACGTTCTACGCCTTCGGGAACCTGCCAGCGAACGACGTGGTCACGCTCACCAACACGTTCCCGTTGTGGGTAGCACTCATTTCCTGGCCCCTGTACGGCGAGGCGCCGGGCATGCGGGTGGTGATTGCGATCGCGGTCGGCATCGCGGGCGTGGTCCTGGTCGAGCAACCGCACTTTGAGGCCGGGCGGCTGGCGGTGTTCGCGGCACTGGCGGCGGCGGTGTTTACCGCGGTCGCGATGCTCGGGCTGAACCGGCTCCGCGACATCGACCCGCGGGCCGTGGTCGTTCACTTCTCCGTGGTCGCGACGGTGTTTTGTGCCGGCGCGTTCTTTCTCACACCGCGCCAGCAGCCCGTGACGCGGGTACTGGAGTTCGGCGTAATGGCTCGCCTCATCGGGATGGGAGTCGCAGCCACCGCGGGACAGGTGTTCCTCACGCTCGCGTTCGGCCGCGGCGCGCCCGCAAAGGTGTCAGTCGTGGGTCTGACGCAGATCGTGTTCGTGATGGGCTTGTGCGCGTGTGCCTTCGGCCGCGGGGTGGACGAGGTCGCGGCGGCGGGCACCGCGCTGGTGATCGCCCCGACCGCGTGGCTTCTTAGCCGCCCACGGGCCTCGAAAGCGGAAGAGGTGAAAAACACGTAACCCGCGCCCGCCGGTCCCGCACCGAGTTTCGGTGCGGGACCGGCGGGCGGGTGGCTCAGCGCCGCTTACCGGACTTCTTCTTGTCACGAGGCGAGTGCCCGTTCCCGTTCGGCGAGCCGTTGACCGGCACCGTGCGCACGGCCAACGACGGGGCGGCCGGCGGCCCCACGGCGGGCGGAGCGACCGGCGTCACCGGGACCGCCGCTTCGGGCGCCGGGTTGCTCCGGCGGAACCCGCTCTCCCAGAAGTGCCGCGGGATCGCCCCCCCCACGACCAGAATCACGAACTGGAGCAGCCAGAAGTTGAAGCACCCGTCCGCGAGCCGGCTGTCGAACCCGTAGGCGTGCAGCCCGATGCCGAGCTGGTTGGTCCCGAACCAGCTCCACGCGGTGATCACGTTGCCGAACACCGACAGCACCGCCACCCCGCGGTCCTTCACCAGCCCGCACCAGCGGGCGTGCAGGATCAGGGCGTTCCACAGCACGATGAGGACCGCGCCGTTCTCCTTCGGGTCCCAGCCCCAGAACCGGCCCCACGACTGGTCCGCCCAAATGCCGCCCAGCACCGTCCCGATGAAGCTGAGCAGCGTCGCGAACGCGACCACGCCGTAGATCATCTGGCCCATGATCTTCCCGCTCTCGGGTGTCAGCGCGAGGGCGACGACCGGTTGCGCCGGTTCCGGCACACGCCCCTGGAACGGCCGGCCGTGCGCGTCCACGCCGACGGCCATCACCCGCAGGGCCAGCAGCAAGGCGCCGTAGACCCCGACCACGGCGGCCGCGACCCAGAACCCGAAGTCCAGCAGCACCGCGGGGAGCACCTCGAACTTCTCCAGGGCCGTTTTCGCGAACCACATGAAGAACACCGGCACCGCCACCAGCCCCAGCACGGCGGTGCCGAACGCGAGCAGCGACCCGACGCTCGGCTCGCCGGTGCTCCGGTACGAGTCGCGGACCACCGTCGCCAGCATCATCACCACGTAGACGGCGCCGAGGAACCCGGCCACGAACGTGGCGGTGTACCCGAGCGTCACCGTGGTGACGTGGGTCGCCAGCCAGAAGTTCGTGTCCAGCACCGCCTGCATCATTTCGAGCGTGTCTTGCGTGCCGAGGTTGTGGGCCACGATGCAGGTGGACAGCCCCAGCACCGCCGCGACCGTGTTGCCCACCCCGATCGGGAAGATGCGTTCCAGCACCAGGCACAGCGCCACGCACCCCCAGCCGATGAACACGGCCGACGAGTACAGGTTGGTCACGAACACCCCGGGCCGCTCCATGATGTACATGCGGGCCAGCAGCGCGGCGGTGTGAACCAGGAGGGCCACGAGCAGCAGCGCCGTGTCGGCCTTCCGCAGGGCGACCGCCCACCGGGGCCGCTCGGCGGCGTACATCACGAACCCGACCGCCGCCAGCACGAACGCCAGGATGTACATGGCCGAGCACTGGAGGAACGGGGCGAACCGGTTGTACGCCACCTCCGCCCCGGTGCGCCGCGCGTCCGCGGGCGGCACCCCGCCCAGTTGCGTCGCGCGGTAGTCGGCGACGGCCGCGTTGAACGCGGTCGGGTCCTTCGCGCGGTAGGTCGAAATCATCCGCTCCCAGCCCTGCGCGGCTGGCGCGTTCGCCAGCCGCGCCCGGTACTCCGCTTCAATGCCGTCGCGGATGCGGCTCGCCTCGGCCGCGGGCAGCGCGGCGAGGGTCGCGGCGTTCCACCGCGGCCGCGCCTCGGGCGGGATCGCGGTCGCGGGCTGCTGGAGCGCCTTCACGACGAAAATGAGCGCGTCCATCTGGCGCTTCTCGTCGGCCGCACGGTTCAGGTCCACCCCGGCGAACGCCAGCACCACCTGCCGCGCCTCCTCGCGCGACAACTGGTACAGCCGGTCGGGGCTCTTGTTGAGCGCCGCCTGGGCCGCGATCAGCCCGTTCAGTTCGGCCTCGTCGCGCAGCCCGCCCAGCGCCCCCCAGGCCCGGCCCTCGGCCGGGGCCAGGTGGTGCAGCGTGTCCTTGCCGTGCGAGTCCAGGGCCTTCAGCCGGTTCAGGCCGCGCACCAGCGTCAGGTGTTCGTCCAGTTCGATGAACTTGGCGCCAACGAGGTCGCCGGCGCCCGCCTTGTTGGCCCGCCGGGCCGCGGCCGCCTTCTCTTCGAGGCTCGGGAGGCCGGGCCGGATCTCGGCGAGCGAGTACCGCAGCCCCTCCCGCTTGGGCAGGTTCAGGTCCTGCCGCACCTGGTCGTTCTCGACCCGGAACACCTTGTGGTGCCACGCGGGCGACTCGTCGTCGAACGAGCCCGCGGCGATCACGTCCGCGTACCACTTGATCGCGGGCTGTTCCCGGTCGCTGTCGTCGACGAACACCTCGCGGTGCGAGACCGTCCGCAGGTACACCCGGGCCACGGACTCGAGCGGCTTCACCCGCCCGCCCTCCAGCACCGGGATGCGGGCGAACGCGTCGAGGTTGTACGGCTCGCGGAGCGACCGCGGCGTCATCCGCCCCACGGCCGCCAGCACGGCCAGCACGGCGATCCCGAGAACGATCCAGTGGAGCACGCCCGACACCGTGCGCCCGCCCGGCGCGACCACCGGCGCGGCGGCGGCAGCCGGACGGGTCCGGCTCCGCGCGAGGAACTGCGTCAGGAAGATGCCGAAGTGCAGCACCAGCCCGAACCCGACCACCGCGCACGCGAGGTAGTCGATGGACGCGTGGAACAACCCGAACACGTCAATGTGTCCCGGGTTCTTGACCACCTGGAGCACCGTCGCCTTCTCGGTGTCCTTGTCCCAGTCGGCCTGGTAGAAGGTCTCGCCGGCGTGGCGGAGCGGCTCGTTCATCGCGATCCGCGTCTTCCGGACCGGTTCCGAGTTGCCGGGCTCGTTCACCTCCACGTCGCTGGAGAAGTTCTTCGGCTTGTCGGTGCCCTCGTACCGGTCGAAGCTGAACTTGAGGAGCTTGACGCTGTACGGCTTCGGGTAGTGGGCGTTCCGCAGCGAGAGCAGGTACGGCGTGCCGTCGATGGTCACCGCCTGGTTCTGAAGGGCCGTGAACAGGGCGACCGCGTAGGTGCCGATCACCTCGTCGGTGCCCTTCTTGTAGAGCCGCACGTAGGCGGCGGTCGCGTCGCCGCGCTGCTTCATCGCGACGCCCGACTCCTCGCTCGCCGGGATCACGACCAGGTCGCCGGCCAACCCGCCGGTTTGGGCCTTCGTCACCCGCGCGACGTCCACCCGTTCGGCCCGCGGCATGAACTTGAGCACCTCGACCGTGACCGCCACGTCCGGGTGGCTGATCCGCGAACCGGGCGCGGCGTCCGCGAGCCGGTCGAGAGACACCTTCATGGTCCGGTCGAACCCCGGGTGCGACTCGTCCACAACCACCAAACCGTCATCCGCGAGGGCGACCCGCCCGGTCGCGGTGCCGACCCCGAACCGCTGCTCCTTCACCTGCGGGGCCACCGCGAACGTCCCGAGGGCCGGGAGCGGCCCCTTGCCCTTCGCCTCGGCCCCCGCTTTCATGTGCAGGCGGACGTACGCCGCCGGCCCGGCCTCGTGCGCGCGGCCCTTCGGGGCGTCGAGGAAGACGGAGTCCGTCAGCTCACCGGGCGCGACCTTGGGGGTGTCGAGCAGGTCCGAGTTCTTCATGAACTGCAGCACTTCGACATCGGCGGGGAGGTCCGGGTGGCTGATCCGCGCGCCGGACGCGGCCGCCTTGAGCCGCTGCTGCGAGACGGCCGCGACGCGGTCGAACGCCGGGCTCGTTGGGTCCACGAAGGCGAGTTCGACGTTCCGCGTGTCGATGGCGAAGTCGGTGGACGAGCCCTCCTCGATCCGCATCTGCTGCTCGACGGCGAACTCGCGGGTCACGAACTCGCCGACGAACAGCAGGATGAGCCCGCCGTGGATCAGGAACACGCCGGTGCGCTTCCAGGTGAGGCGGAACCGGAGGGCGTGCGCCGCGAGCAGGTTGACGAGCATCGCCAGCCCGACGGCCTTCCCGGCCGGGAACGGGAACGAGCCCTTCCACTCGGCCCCGGTCTTCGGGAACGCCTCCTCCCAGAAAACGTTGAGGAACTTGCGGAACAGCTCGAACGGAACGTCCACCGTCCACGACCAGAAGTACTTGTCGACGACGGTCCAGATGCCGAAGTCGATCTGGGCCAGCGTGCCGAAGAACACGAGGAGCACGCCGACGGCCAACAGCCCGACCGTGAGCTGGAGCGAGCTGAGCGCCTTCAGCCCTTTGAGCGTGTAGTAGTCGATGCTGTAGCGGTCGGGCCGGCGCGCCCCGCGGGGCGCGGGGGCCGGGGGCTCGCCGTGTTCGCCGGGCGTGTGCGGCAGGGTCGTGCTCATGGTGCGTGCTCCTCGCGGTCCCGACCGCGTGGCCCGGGAAAGGTGTAAGCTACTTGCCGCCGCCCATCATCATGGGGCCGCCCTTCGGGGCGGGGTTGTTCGGGCCGCGGAGGTCGGCCTTCAGCCCCTTCACGCCCTTCGCCTCGACGGGCTTGGTGACCTTCGCCACGTCTTCGGGGCCGAAGCTCTTCTGGCCGAGCTGGTCCACCGCCCACCGTTTGAGGTTCGGCTCCACCCCGCCGGTCGAGGAGGTGATGGTGACCTCGTACTTGCCGTCCGGCGTGCGGATCGTGGCGATCACGATCCCGGCGCGCCCGGGGCCGACCTTCCAGCCCTCGGGGGCATCGAACTTGGGCTGCCCGCCCGGGGCCAGAGACACGCTGGCGAGGAGCTTGTCGAAGTCGGCCTCGTACTTGGCGAGGTCGTCCGCCGGCCCGGGGAGCTTGAAGAACCATTCGGGCGAGTCGGCGGGGTACATGGCCCCGAGGATGCGGTATTCGCTCACGGCGCCGCCGCCGCCACCGCCGTTAGCCTTCGGGGCAGTGGACACGCTGATCCCGTCGCCCCCGCACCCGAGGACGCCGGCAGCGAGACACGCGACCAGTACGAACGGCGCCACGGGGCGAAACCGGAAGTTAGGCGTTGGCATGAGGGGAATTCTCGGAGACGGCCCGCGGTCGGGCCGGATGCGGGCGGGCGCGACGAAATAACTGATACCGGCATTCTCGACAGGGGGCGGGTCCGAGTCAAGGCGAGCGCGGCGAACCCTTCGCCCCCGATCGCACGGCGAACGACCGGGCCGCGTCACGTAATCGCGGCCCGGTCGTTCGCGCCCGTACTTCGAACCGAAACGCCCGCCCTCACGTAACACCGGGGCCGGGCCGTCCGGTTTTGCCTAAAAGTCTTGTTTCCCGGTTCGGTGCGGGTAGAACAGTCCGGAACGTCAACCCCGTCCCGGCCCCGCCAGGACTTTTGGCAGCTTCTGCAGGTTCACAGGAGATACCTATCGTGGCCCGCACCCGTTTCGTCGTCGCCGTCCTGCTGGGCGTGGCGGCGGTCAGCTTCGCCGGCGCGCAGGAGCGCAAGTTCGAGATCGGCTTCAAGGGGAAGGACGGCAAGCTCACCCCGTACTACCAACAGGTCGAAACGAAGGTCACCCAGGTCATCAAGGTGCAGAACCAGGACCTGACCCAGAAGCAGAACAGCACGTTCTGGTACCAGTGGACCCCGGTTAAAGAGGAGAAGGCGACCGAGGGCAAGGACCAGTTCACCCGCTGGACCGTAAAGCAGAAGATCGAAGGCCTGAAGATGAACATCGACATCTCGGGCAACCCGATCAGCTACTCCTCCAAGGAAGAGAACACCAGCAGCTCCAGCAACCCGGGCCTGGTCGAGTTCTTCAAGGGCCTGAAGGACACCGAGTTCACCGCGACGCTCGGCAACAACTACAAGGTCGAGAAGGTCGAGGGCAAGGAAGAGTTCATCAAGAAGCTCGGCTCCGGCAGCCAGCAGATGGACGCGCTGCTCAAGAAGGTGCTCACCGAGGACGCGCTCAAGGAGATGGTGGACCCGACCGCCAAGCTGTTCCCGGACGGCGCGAAAAAGGTCGGCGACACCTGGGAGAAGAAGACGACCCTGAACCTCGGGCCGATCGGCACCTACGACCTCACCTACAAGCTGAAGTACGCGGCCGTCGAGAAGGAGAAGGACAAGCTCGAGCTCGAGACCGTGATCAAGTACACCGCCCCGAAGGACAGCCCGGACGGGCTCCTCTTCCGCATCAAGGAAGGCAGCACGCTGGAGAGCGTCCCGGCCGGCAGCAAGGGCACCATCATCTACGACCCGAAGACCCAGCGCATCGAGTCGGCCGAGATCAACATCAAGCTCGACGGCAAGCTGACGGTGGTGATCGGCAACACCGACACCAAGGTGGAACTGGACCAGCAGCAGACGACCACCATCACCACGTCGGACACGAGCTACGTCGCCGCGAAGCCGACCACCCCGACCACCCCGACGCCCCCGGGCAAGTAACACGCGGCGGAAGCGTTTGATCCGCGGGCGGCCGCAGGGGAAACGGCAGGGCGTAAGGCAAGCAACGGCCTTACGCCCTGCCGTTTCTCCTGCGGCCGCCCGCGGATCGAATCGTTTATCTCCTCCTTCCCAGCCGGGATTATTCTCATGAAAATCGCCGTTCTCGGCGCCGCGGGGCAACTCGGGCGTGACCTGTGCCCGCGGCTCGCGGTGTTCGGTGAGGTCGTTCCTCTGTCGCGCGCGGAGCTCGATCTGGAGCGCCCCGAGAGCATCCGTGCGGCGGTCGAGTCGGTCCGGCCGGACGTGTTCGTGAACTGTGCGGCGTACAACCTGGTGGACAAGGCCGAAAGCGCCCCCGAAGCCGCCCGCGCGGTCAACGACACGGGCGTCGAGGCGCTCGCGACCGCGTGTGCGGGTATTTGGGCCAAACTCGTCCACTTTAGCACCGACTACGTGTTCGGAGCCGACGCGGTACGCTCCGCTCCCTACACGGAAACCGATCCCCCCGGGCCGGTGAGCGCGTACGGCGAGAGCAAGCTCCGCGGCGAACACGCGGCACTGGCGGCGTCGGCGAACAACCTCGTGATCCGCACTTGTGGACTGTACGGCGTGTGGGGGAGCGGGGGGAAGGGCGGCAACTTTGTCGAGACGATGTTGCGCGTCGCGGGCCAGGGCAAGCCGCTTCGCGTCGTGGCCGACCAGCGCTGCACGCCCAGTTACACCGCCGACATCGCAGACGCGACGGTGGCGCTGCTCGGGCGCGGGGCGGGCGGCCTCTTCCACGTGGTCAACGGCGGCGATTGCACTTGGTACGAGTTCGCGGCCGAGATCTTCCGCCAGTCGGGGCTGACGCCGAGCCTTACCCCGATCACGAGCGCGGAGTTCGGCGCCGCCGCCCGTCGCCCGCCTTACAGCGTGCTTTCCACCGCGAAGCTGTTTGCACACGATGTCCCCGCGCCGCGCCTGTGGACGGACGCGCTGGCGGCATACCTGCTCGAGCGCCGCAACAGGTGAGCCTGCGCCGTTGGGGGCGCCATCCGTCGGCGGCAACCGACGCCCTACCAAGTCGCTACTCTTTGACGGACACGCAAATAATCACCCCTCATTCATGGGGGTGTAAAGCTGTTTGCGCCGGCGGGCGCGCCCGGTTGAGCAAGATGGTCTCGGTTGTGGGCGCCGAGTGTGCGATTCCCCGGCCCGCGTAGCCGGTGGGGGCGGACGAATGCGCAGACGCCGGGTTTGGTGTCAGCCGTGCGGTCCGTGGAGCACCCAGCCCGGAGGCAGTTCGGCTTCTGGCTCCTCTTCCGGTTCTGGTTCCGGTTCCGGTTCCCAGGTCGCGAGCCGACGGGCCACACAGTGCCGGGCGATGATGAGGAAGCCGCCGTACCAGAGCCACGTGAACCGGAACAGGTTGTGCCCGAAGTTCCCCATGAAGAGCAGCAGGAACACCGCGACCCCGATGGAGGACGACAGCGTGAAAACGAGGTCGTTTTGCCACTCCGGCATCGCCCGACGGACGCGGCGGATCGCCCGCAGGTTCATCCAGAAGCACACCATCAGGGCGAAGAACGCGGCCCCGCCGAGCGTGCCGGTCTCACCGAGGAGCTGTCCGTACAGGTTGTGCGACTCGATCTTGGTGTTGTTCGCGGGGCGCCACGCGCCCGGGCCGATACCGGTGAGCGGGTTGTTGGCCCACTGCTGCAAGCCCGTCACCAATCCCACCCAGCGGCCCTCCCCGGACTCGCGCGCGTTCGCCGGCCCGACCTCCGGGTTGATGATCGTCTCGAACCGCGTCTGGAGCGACTCCGGCAGCGCCACGAACGCCGCCGGGGCGACCAGGGTGAACAGGACCAATGCTTTGAGCCGGTACTTGGTCCCCCAGATGACGATGGTGAACCACACCAGCAACCCGATCAGCGACCCACGGGAGCCCGTGAGGAGGATGCAGAGCGAGGACAGCCCGACGTAGCCGAGCAGGAGCCACCGCCCGAGTTTGCCGCCGGTGCCCGCTTTCCACAGCGCCACCACAATCGGCAGGGCGAAAATGATGCTCGCGCCGAAGCTGTTCGGGTCGCCGAGTGTGGTGTCCACGCCGATCATGCGGGCGATGCCCATGCGGTACGTGTGCCGGCCCGCGAGGTACTCCCGGAACGAGTGCAACAGGTACCCCGCCATCACCACGAGGAACCCGACTGCGACGTGCTTCAGGCCCTCTTCGTCGTGGATGGTGGTGACGAGCAGCACATAGAACACGACGATCTTGAGCCAGTCCTCAATGATCGGCTGCCCGTACTCGGACCAAGGGCTCATGGCCCACGCGAACAGCACCGCCGTCCCGAACGCGAGGTACGTTACGTGCTGAACGTTCGGGAGGAACCGTTTGCCCGGGTAGATGGCCCACACGCCGAGGGTGAACAGCATGTAGATGCGCTCGACCCGCAGGTCGCCGAGCCACGGCCACACCTCGAAGGGGCGGTGGATGAACAGGAACATGTAGCCGATGAGCAGCCAGCGCATGACACCGTCCCTGGTGCGTTGTCGAAAGTGTTGGGATATCGTATCGGTTTTGCGGGCCGGTTGGGAAGCCCAGGTCGATTCTCCGGCTACCGGTTGTGCCCGGTTTAATCGTCGGAAAGTCGGGTGCGAATTACGAACGTGCCGGCTGCGCAAGCTGTGCCGATGGCAGAAAAACTTCTTTCTGTTTGCCCTGACGTGTTTAAGCCCGCCCTGCGCGTTGGCCCGGTAAATTGGTACTGACGCGAGGGGACACTATGAGTCGGCAACTGAGCGGGCGGCGGGTGATCCTGACGGGCGCCAGCGGTGGCATCGGTCGGGCGCTGGGGACCGGGTTAGTCGCGAGCGGCGCCCGGGTCGCTCTGGCGGCACGCAGCGCCGAGAAACTGAACGCGCTCGCCGACGAACTCCGGAAAGCCGGCGGCGATGTGATCCCGGTGCCGACCGACATCACCCGCGCCGAGGACCGACAGCGACTGGTAGAACGCGCCGTGGCGGCGTTCGGCGGGCTCGACATCCTGGTGAACAACGCGGGCGTTGGGAGTTGGGGGCACTTCGCCGACTCGACCGAAGCGATCTGCCGCACGGTGATGGAAGTGAACTTCTTCGGCCCGATCGAGCTGACACGGCTCGCGGTGCCGCACCTTACGCGCGGGAACGAACCCGCGGTGGTCAATGTCACCTCGATGTGCGGGCGGAAGGGGATGCCCGCGTGGTCGGAATACTCCGCCAGCAAGTTCGCGCTGGTCGGAATGTCGGAGGCGTGGCGCGGCGAGTTCGCCCGGTTCGGGGTAGACGTAATCACCATCGTGCCGGGGCTGACCAACAGCGGGTTCGACAAGAACTGGCTCCGCACCGACGGCAGGGCCGATTTGCGGTTCGCGGACGGGATGACGCCCGAGTACCTCGCGGAGAAAATTTTGGCGGCGGTCCGGGCGAACAAAGCCGAACTGGTGGTCGGGTCGGAAGCGCGGCGACTGCTGCGATTCAACCGGTTCTTCCCGCGGTTGACCAACTGGCTGCTCGCGCGGAAGGTAAAGAAGCTGTACGCCAAATGACCGAGGAGGGCCGGATGGCCACGTTCGATCGCGCTGTGCGTGTGGATAAGGAGACGAGCCGACCGACCGGGAGCTCATGGCCGAACTCGAAGACCCGGTATGACGCTACCGCTCGCGCGCGGATCGGATCGCGTCTGCGCGTGTGGGTTTGTCGTCGAACGCGCGGCGCGTCACCGATTCGCCCTTCGGCACGGTCAGCTCCAACAACTCGTCGTGGGTGTGACAGGGCTCGATCAGCCACTTGCTGAAGAGGTGTACGGTTACCGGGCCGGTGGCGTCGCCGCAGTTGAACGGGCCGGCGTACTTGCGGTGCGGCGCGACCGGCTGCCAAAGGGCGTGGTAGCAGTTACAGGCCACGTTCGATGGGTACATGCTGTCCGTCGGCTTGTACCGCACGGTTCCGGATTCCAGCTTTTGTTTCTGGCAAACGAGGCGGTCGTACAGTTCCGGCTTGGCCCGGTACGGCCCCCACGCCGAGACCCGCATTCCCCGTTCGCGACAGAGCTTGAACGTCTCATCAAGCGAAACGTTCGCGCCCGCTTCGGGGCGGAGGGTGAGCCCGCGGACCTTGCGCGACTCCGGGAGCCAACTGATCGAGTGCTGCGTCACGGCCCCGTCGCTCACCTTCTGGAGCGCGGCGAACGTGTGCGTCTTCTTCGACTCGAACGGGACCGATTCGGCCGTAAAAACCGTGATGAAGTAATCGTCGGCTCGCGCCGGCAGCGGGGCGAGCATGAGGCCCGCGGTCAGTGCGAGCATTCGGCGCATGACGTCACTCCTGGGAGTACAACCGACGATCGATCGGCCCCGGCGGCCTGAGAACTTCAGCCGGAAACGATCTGCTTGCGGCGTTTGATGTAGTCCCACACGACGAACCGGTCCAACTCGCGCCCGGCGGTGAAAACGACCCGCCCCTTTGTGGCCTGCGCCATCCGGTACGCGAACTGAACGTCTTCGTGCGACTGGTTCCAGTTCTGAAGCAAAAAGATGTTGATGGTGATGCCATCGCGGGCGCAGAGCAGCGCCTCCCGCATCGTCGCTTCCTCCGTGCGCGGGTCCGGCGGGTACAGCATGAACACCGTGCTGCCCTCGAAGTGGGCCGTCGGCAGCCCGTCCGTGATGAGCACCACCTGCTTGTTGGGGGTGTCCTGGTTGGTCAGGAACCGCCGGGCCGTCTGGAGCGCGTGCTGGATGTTGGTGAAGTGGTGCGGGATGCGGAACTCGCTGGCGTTCGGGTTGCTCATGTCCTGCTTGAGCCGCACCACCGGGCTGAAGATCGTGACGGGCTTGGGCATCAGCCCGGCGATTTCGGACACGTGCCGCGGCTTGGCGAACGTGTACATTTCGATGAACTGGAGGAAATCGCCCGGGTACTCGCTGCGGATGAGACCGTCCAGCGCGAGGCCCATGCGCTTCACGTTCACGTACTGCCCGTCGTAGCGCATGGACCCGCTCATGTCGAGCAGCACGCACGTCGCGGCCTTCGGGTTCACGCGCGTGCGGTGGATCAGGATGTCGTCGGGCTTCATCCTGACCGGCAGCCCCGGCCCGGCCCGCAACAGGGCGTTCACCATGCTGGCGGGGATGTCCATCTGCGACACCGAGTCGCCGAACTCGTACGGCTTGGTTTTGGGCGACTCGACCGCGCCCTCGCCCTGCACCGCGTCCGGGTGCCGTCCGGTGCGCGACGCCTGCATGTCGGAAAAGATCTGCGTGAGGATCTTGGACTGGAACAGCCGGAGCGCTTTCGGGGTGAGCCGGAACTTGCCGGCCCCGTCGCCCTCGAGCCCCTGTTTCTCGGCCTGCTCTTTGATGTAGTCTTCGATCTGCTGCTGGAGCGCCTGAAGCCCTTCGATGTCGCCGGGTTCGGCGAACTTCTCCAGTTGCTCCATGTCGATGATGGCGAGTTGGGCCGTCTTCTTGGCCTCGTCGAGTTGCTTGAGCAACTCGTCGATGGCTTCGAGCTCTTCTTTCACCTCGAGCGCGGTGGGGACGCTCATCTTCTCGCGCCCGGTGAACGCGTACTTGCCCGCGAGTTCGTCAACCTGGTACTTGTCCCCCAAGCGCTCCACGAGCGGCACCAGTGCCCTCGCGAAGGGGGAACTGTCGTTACCCTCCCGGAAGTACAAGGTTTCGAGGTCGGCGATCTGTTCGTCCTTCACCGCCCGCCGGAAGTCGCCCGCGAGCTTCTTGGGCGGCGTGACCTGTTGCGCGGCGTCACGAAACGCTTTTGCCGCGGCCTTCTGGGCGGCACCCGTTTCGTAGGTGGCGAGGATTTTTCGCTTGCGCTCCAGGAGCATCTCTTTAAGCGCGTTGATGCTCGGGCCGAGGTTGGCGATCTGCGAGGCATCGAGGCGGATGGCGTTTGCGAGCTGTTCTTCCGTGAAGTCGTCCAGGTCGCCGAACTCGAGCATGTGCTCCATCATCGGCGACACAACGTCGGGCGGGGGCGCGGTCGGCGACGGGAAGTTCACCGGGTCGTACCGCTGGTAGGTGTGAACGATCCCGCCCGGGGTCTGTGCTTCTTGGCTGTCCATCGCGTTCCTCGGCGCAGTGGCGACACCGCATTGTACCGACCGCCAGTAATCGCGTGTGGCAACTTCGTTTTCGCAACGGGTACAATCGCTCCATGACCCCCACAACCGTCGACGAACGGCTCGGCCACGCGCTCGGCATCGATTACGCGGGCCACCCCAACCGCCCACGTCGCACTTCGGAACGGCAACTACGGTACGTGTGGCGCGTGACCTGTACCGACGGCTGGTTCGGTTCGGCGTCCCTGATGGTTGCTGGCTTCCTGCTCCGAACTGACCCGCACCCGCGGCAGGCCGTCGTGCCGGTCTGGAAGGCAGCGCTCGGTTCGCGGTTCGATCGCCACCCGCCGTCGCCGATCGTAACCGCCGACCTGACGGACGATCCGGTGGTCGGTCCGCTGGCGGCGGTTCGGTGGTGCCACCTCAGCCCGTTCAACTATCCGCCCTATTGGAGCCAAGCGGACGGCAGCCGGATGTCGATCTCGTTCTGGACGGCCGAGAACGCCGGAATGAGCGTTAGCGTAGAACTTCCCAGCACTGCGTTTTACTATCGGCGCTCCATCGCACGGGTGCACCGTGCGGCTATCGAACTGGCGGATCGGGTCGCACGCACTTCGGACGATGTGGAATTCCGAAAGGTGGTCGCTGAGTGTTTTCCCGGCGCTGGGACCGAGCCAACATCGATGACGCCAAGCCCGGAAGAGCTGTCACAGTACCTGGCGCGACTGTTGCAATGGTGGGGAACAGCCCGCTCCCTCACTGCAAGCGACTTTGAGGATCGCGCTCGTGACCTCTGGCAATTCGGAATCGACGAACGACACCTGCCGGAGTTGTTACCCGATTATCCGCCGGCGCTGGCGGAGCGGGTGCTTCCGATTCTCCGCCGGATGCGCGAGGATTCGGAGGCGTGATGGGCCGCACGCGCCGGGAGCTTATTCGCTCGGCAGCTCCCGCAACTCGCGCCACAACTTGAGGTACTGCTCGCGAACGGACGGATCGAGCTGTTCCGCAAGTTCCTCCCCCAGCTCAAGCACACGGATCAGTTCCTGCACGTCGCCAAGGTCTTTCAGCCGTCCTGGGGCCGTTCCTGAAGCGAGTTTGAGCTGGACCAAGGTTACGACGTTCAACACTTTGATTTCGTCAATGACTGTGAACACGGTAGCGGGATCAGGAAAAGACACAGGTTTCGGCTTTCCGTCACCGGGGTAAGCACCCGTTACCAGGAACTCGATCCGTACACCGTTCTCGGTGTCGCGGAGTTGCTTACTGCCAGTGAACGGCGGGACGTAACCAAGCCCTTCGAGCCTTTCGTGAATACGTTTCAAACCATCCGCTGTAACTAGCAAGTTAACATCGTCCGTGAACCGCCGGTAGCCGTGCAGGAACATCGCCATGCCGCCAACGAGGGCGTATGGAACGCCCAAGTCGTCGAGCCGTTTTGTGATCCGCAACAGTGACGCGTAGACCTTACTTTCCTTCTCGAAGTGCATGCTGCCCTCCAGAAGCGCCCAGCGCGGGTTGGCCTTCAGTCGCTGTTCATACGGGATGACAGCTTCCATCGGTTCACGTCTCGTAGGTCATGCGGCCGTGGCGGGTGGCCCGGCTGATGCGGTCGCTGGCGTACAATCCCGCCAGCACGAACTCCGCGCAACTCGCCCGGACCGCGTCGCTCGCGCCGGAGTTCACCTCGAACGCCTTCTCCCAGGCCTTGGGGACACGCTTCAACCGCTTCGCGTACTCGGCTGATGGCAGCATGTCGCCGACCTCGATCTTCACCCCCTTCGAGAACACGTCGGAGATCTCGTCCAACCCGTGCTTGTCCACGTACTCCTCGAACACGGTGCGGATCGCGTCGGCGATGATGGCTTCTAGCACCTGCCGCTCGCCCATTTGGTGCGAGCCCATCAGGTCCAGTTCCAGCTTGCCCAGCGACGACGTGGGCAAGTGGCCCAAATCGGAGATGCGCGGCACCGCCGGCTCCTCGCCGAGCCGCACCCCGCGGTGCCGGGCGCTGGCGATCATCGTGCGGTAGTTCGCGATGCTGAACCGGGCGCTCACCCCGCTCGCGTGGTCCACGTACTTCGACTTCCGCGCCGAAACGCTGATCTGCTCGATGATCTCCTTCATGAAGTACGGCACGAACACCGGGAACGCCCCGCCGGTGTCGAGCCCCGCTTCCTGCTCCATGATCTCGATGCCCAGCGCCCGCTCGCGCGGGTAGTGCGTCTGGATCAGCGAGCCGATGCGGTCCTTGAGCTGCGGGATCACCTTCCCGGAGCGGTTGAACGTGCTCGGGTTGGCGCTGAACAGGATCAGCACGTCCAGGTCGAACTGGATCGGGTACCCGCGGATCTGAACGTCCCGCTCTTCGAGGATGTTGAACAGCCCGACCTGAATCAGCTCGTCCAGCTCCGGAATCTCGTTCATCGCGAAGATGCCGCGGTGCATCCGCGGGATCAGCCCGAAGTGCAGCGCGTCCTCGGCGGACATGCTCGTGCCGGCCGCCAGCTTCGCCGGGTCGATCTCCCCGATGACGTCGGCGAACTTGGTGCCGGGGGCGAGCCGCTCGGCGTACCGCTCGTCGCGGTGCCACCACGCGATCCGGACCTGCTCGTCCGGCGTGTTCCGGAGGTGCTCCTTCGCCGCCCGCGTGAGCGGGGCGAACGGGTCCTCGTGGACCGGACAGCCCGGCAGGTCCAAGTAGGGAACGTACTCGTCGAGGAACCGCACGAGCGACCGCATGAGGCGCGACTTCGCCTGCCCCTTCTCGCCGAGGAACAGCATGTCGTGCCCGGCCAGCACCGCGATGCTGACCTCGGGGACGACCGTGTCTTCGTACCCCACGATCCCCGGGAACAGCGTTTCGCCGCCTTTCAGCGCTTTGAGGTAGTTGTCGCGCAACTCGTGTTTGACGGACTTGGACTGCCAGCCGCTCGCGCGGAGTTCGTTCAACGTGGTCGGCCGGTGGCTCATGGTGCGTCCTTGTGCGTGGGCGGTACGCGGCATTTTACCC
Source organism: Gemmata algarum (assembly GCF_034097035.1). Lineage (NCBI taxonomy): Bacteria > Pseudomonadati > Planctomycetota > Planctomycetia > Gemmatales > Gemmataceae > Gemmata > Gemmata algarum. Next base: position 105,074 of record NZ_JAXBLV010000211.1, on the reverse strand, counting down.
GTCCCACCGACCGCGACCAAACGGGCGGCCGTGGTAAGATGGCGGTGCCCCAGGGAGAACCGCAGATGCCGCTGCACGATCACTTCCGCCCGCCCGATAATCGGCTTCCGTGGGAGCCACTTCACAGCGGCTGGCTGTCGGAACTCGCCGGGCGGATCAACGAGCGGCTACCGGAAGGGTACGTTGCGCTCGACCGCGTTCGGATCGGTGGCGGGTTGGAAATTGATCTGGGCGTTGAAGAATTGCTGAGCGGCCCGGGTGCCGGATCAGAAGTACCGGCCGGTGGAGTCGCTACCGCTACCACCCGAGCTACTTATGCTCCCCCGGCCGCGTCCGGCAGCGCGGAATACACGTTCCCAGACCTTCTTGAACTGCGGGTCACCTCGGCGACCGGAGACGGCCGCGTCGTCGGAGCGGTCGAACTGGTCAGCCCGGGGAACAAGGACCGCGGGACGAAGCGCGAAGCGTTCGTCGGCAAGTGCCTTGATTACCTCGCCGGTGGGGCGGCTGTTGTCATCGTGGACGTTGTCACGGACCGGCGCGCGAACCTTCACAACGACATCGCCGAGCGCGTCGGCGCACCTTCGGAGTTGATGCTCTCTGCGGAATCGTTCCTTTACGCGGCGGCATACCGTCCGGTTCGGCGCGGTAAGCGGACGCAGATTGACATCTGGGTCAGCCCACTCGCCGTTGGTACCCCGCTGCCGACGATGCCGCTGCGGCTGGTGGGGAACGTCTTTATTCCGGTCGAACTCGAATGGGCCTATGTCGAAGCGTGTCGGCGCCGGAGGTTTGTCGCGTGATCGAGCCACTGTTGCTGGCCCCCGATGATGTTGCGGCCGTCGCGACGGCCGTGTTCGCTCGGGTCTGGCGCACCTCTTTTGACCAACCGGGGTTCGCACTGCTGCGGTTCCCGCGCCCGGTCGGTTCGCGCGAGCTGCGTCGCGCGATGGTGGAACTGGTCGCGGCGTTCCCGGCGGACTTCGTGCCCGAACGGTTCGGGCGGTTCGACCAGCAGGTCAGCTCGAAGTTCCATCGCGACGGCGCGCCGCCGGCGTCCCTCTTGGTCCTGGGCTACGAGCCCACGCCGGTGCGCAGCCGGTTCTGGGTGGCCGACGTGTCCGCGGCGGCTGTGTCGGCGGGTCTGTCCCTGGCAGAGTACCTCAAGACCAACAACCCGATGTTTCCGGCGGGCGAGGCGGCGCTTCAGCCGTTCGTGACGGAGCTCGCGCTGCCGTTCGGCGAGGCGTTCGTAATCGTGGTGAACAACAGCCAGTTACCGCACGGCGGGCCGAACCCGCTGGGCTTGCTGCACAAGGCGGTGATCGAGTTCCCCGACCCGAACGGCACCCGCGTCATCAACTCCATCGGTTTCACCCCACGAGTCAAAGGAACCGTCGGGCTGCCGCCGGCCGATGTCGAGCGGTTCTTGGCGCGCGACGAACTGGACTGAACCGCTTCGTAGCCTGTTGTACCTGCGGTGATGCTTCGGAATTTATTGCGGCCCGTTTGTTCGTGTTTATTTTGTATTTTATTTGTTAAATTAAATATAATTTGATCGATTCAGGCTGATCGCGTGGTCGGCGCCGGGAGGATCCGTCCTGCTCGTGGTGATTGCGATCATTGCGATTCTCGATGGGCTTCTGCTGCGGCCGTGGAGAGGGGGCCGGATCGAGATCGTGACTGGGGCCTACGCCCACGGGCTCAACACCCAGGGCGCGGCAAGGCTGGGAAACGAAGCGCCATCTGCGAAGCCGGAGGAGCGGACGGCGAACAAAAAACGTCCAAGGTGGCGGTAAAGGGGTAGGCACAGTTAGCGGTGGCGACGATTAGCGCTGAAATCCTTGAAAATCCTGAATACCCTCGGCGCGATTTGAACGCGCGACCCCCGGTTTAGGAAACCAGTGCTCTATCCCCTGAGCTACGAGGGCTAAATCTTTAAGAACAGCTACTTGCGTCTTCTCTGGCTTCCAGACTTCCTGTCTTTGACACCCGATCTGACGCCCGGTATCCTCGGAAACGGCCGAGGGTGTTTGCAACGCCTCGGCCCTTCATCACAACAGCCGTTTTTGAAGAACGGCCGTCACGTCTCAGAGCGATTCTACTGCGCCCGGGTTCGCCAACAAGCCGAACAAGCCGCACCCGGAGTTCCCGCTATTTCCGCACTCTACAAACCGCTGGGTGTAGAAGATCCGCGGGAACTGCACGACCTCGGCCTGTGAAACAGTCCCGACGGCGCACTCCCCAGGTACCTCGAGCAGAAGGACGCGCTCCACGCTGGCCGGAAGCCCCGTGATACCTCCACGTTGTCACAGCCAAGGCACTGTACAACGTATTCCTGAACCACAAAAGGCCGCGCTCGACACTGCTGAGCGGTTGCCGCGCACGTGGCAGACGTATTGGTCACTGAACTCGGCCAAGACGATTTCGCGGCGCTACGGGCCTGGATGGCGAAGACGTGCGGTCCGGCTGCGGAACGTGATCCAATAGCTGCAAAGCGTGTTCAAGTACGGTCACGAATCAGAGTTGTTGGCGCAAGTGAATTACAACTTGTTTACGATAGATGCGGATTCTTATCCCCGCGGCGCTGATCTCGTTGTGGTGAAGGGGCCACGATCGCGCGCCTGGACAACGACAGCACCACCCCGGCCGTCACCGCCAACCTCTTGCCCATGTGCCTGTCTGACCCATCCGCGATCCGCACCAGCACCTTGCGCCGATCCGGATCGGCCCCGCCAGCGAAATCGGCCCGCGCCAGTCCCATGCACCCCGTGTTGGCACACGGAAGTATCACGAACCGGCTCCGACCGCACACGAACACCGGCGCGAACTTGTGCAGCCCGAAGAAACCGAAGCCGCCCCGCCCCTGATTTCCCGAGGCCGGACACGTCGCGACATCGCGGCTACTCAGCGGTAGCCGCGATGTGTGGAGAGGGATGCGCGCCGCGTCACATCAGCTTCAGCGCGAGCAGCGCGGCCAGTACGGCAACGGTGATGGCGCCGGCCCCCAGAAGCACCCAGGGGAAGGGGCGGGGCGGGGCGGCCGGGCCGGAAACGGCGTCCTCGCGGAACGGGTTCGACGGCGCGAACGGGCCGGACCGTTTCGCGGGCGGAATGCCGTCGGGGCCGGCGGAGTCGCCCGGGCGCGGCAGGGGCGGTTGCGGGAGCGGGGCCATTGCCGGGCGGGACGGCGGCTTCGGCCGCACCGAGCCGCCCCAGGGCGCGGCCGGCGTGCCGAACGGGTTCAGGGCCGGGGGCGCGACCGTTGCCGTGCCGCCCGACAGTACCGCGGCGGCCTTCACCGGGTTCGCCGAGCCGAGGGTCGCGGAGGCGTTGAGCGGGGTTTCCGCCACCGCCTCGCTCGCGCCCTCGTCGTCGGGGCTGGCGCCCTCCATCGCCGCGGGGCTCAGCAGCGGCATCTCGTCCCGGGACGGAAGCGGCACGGACGCGGGCAGGTACGCGTCCAGTTCGGCGACCACTTGCGCCGGGGTCTGGAACCGCGCCTTCGGGTCCTTCGCCATCATCTTGCCGACGATCACGGCCAACCCCTCGGGCACCTCGGGCCGGATCTGCCGCACCGGGGTCGGGTCCTTGGTCCGGTGCCAGAGGAGCTTCTGAGACACCGTGCCGGTCGGGAAGGGCGGGTGCCCCGCGAGCAGGAAGTAGAGCGTCGCGCCCAGCCCGTAGATGTCGGCCCGGATGTCCACCGAGTGGCTGTTCGCCACCTGCTCGGGGGCCACGTAGTCGGCGGTCCCGAGCACGATCTTGTCGTCGTACTTGATGGTGAGCTGGTCGGTGTGGTCGTTCAGGAACCGGGCCAGCCCCATGTCGAGGATGCGGGCCACGCCCTTGCGGTCGATGAGGATGTTGCCGGGCTTGATGTCGCGGTGGATCAGCTTGTTGCGGAACGCGTACTCCAGCCCGTTCGCCACCTGCCGCACGTAGCTGACGGCGCGGCCCAGGTCGAGCGGTCCGAACCGCTTGACCACGTCGAGCAGGTTCGGCCCGTCCACGTAGTCCATCACGATGAAGTGGAGGTTGCCGTCCTGGTCGATGTCGTGGGTGCGGACGATGTTCGGGTGGTCGAGGCTGCCGGCGGCGCGGGCCTCGCGGTAGAACCGCCCGAGGGCGGCCGGCTGCTCGGCCTTCGCCGGCGGGAGCACCTTCACCGCCACCCGGCGGCGCATGAACATGTGCTCGCACAGGAACACCTGCCCCATGCCGCCCACGCCCACGCGCTCCAGCAGCTTGAACTTGCCGATGGTAAACCCGCGCCACTTGCCGAGCATAAACTGCTCGGACTGGAAGTAGGTGATGATGCCGTCCTGGACCAGCTCGTCGGCGAACTCGCGCGAGTCGGCGGGGAGCCCGCGGGTGACCTGGCGCCGCTGGAGGTACGCGGTGAGCTTGGCCTCGTCCACCATGCCGCTCTTGCGGATCAGTTGGAGCAGCTCTTCGACCGAGGAGGGTACAGACATCGCTCACCGTGTCGGGGACGGGGCCGCGGGACCCGGCGTGTGCTCCCGGGCCGGGCGTGACTTCTGCCCGAACCCTAGAACAGATTCAGGTGGGACGCAAATCTGCCGGGGTAATGCGGAACTCGGAGTTCGGATTGCGGAACGGAAAACAGAAGCTGACCCCACCTCTGTTCCGAAGTCGCTCCCGTCGTCTTTCATTCCGCGCTCCGAACTCCGCCTACGCTCGCGCGCCGAAGTAGGCGGCCACCGCGGCGATGATGACGCCCTCCCAGACTTTCAGAACGTCCGGGTTCTTCTCACTGATCCCGGGGAGCACCAGGAACTGGAGGATCGTTTCCGCGAACAGGAGCAGGATCGCGATCGTGCCGACCCAGGCGCGGAGCGTGAGGAACAGCGGGTTGTGCCGGCCGAGCACGGTGCGGAGCACCAGGGCCGCACCGAACCCGCCCGCCAGGCACCCGAGCAGGAGCGGCCACTGCACCACCTGCGCCGGGCCGGGGGTCAAACGGGCCGCCGTCAGCGCCGCGTCCTGCCACAGTGCCAGCCCAACGACCACCGCGCTCCCGCCCACGAACAGCACCCGCAGTACCCACGGCAACAGTGCGGACGCGCCCGGGTCGTGGGGCGGGGGCGAGGCGAACGCCAGGAACACGAGCGTGAGCAGGAAGAAGTGCGCCAGCGGCACCGTGAGCGGCGCGGTCGCGGGCCACAGCAGGACGATCCAGAAGAACGAGCAGATCAGCACCGAGATGATCCCGCGAACGGAGCCGGGCGGCAGCCCGAACGTCGGGTACTCTTGCGGGCGTGCGAGTTCGGTGGCCATGAATCGACCCTCGTGGTGCGTGACGTTCCGGGACCGTAACGGTACGCCGTTGTCCTACCAATGTGATTCGCGCGCGACCGTCGAACCTTTCCGTTGTGACGGCCTTGACGCACCCGTTCTGAGGCGTACCATGATAATCTTCCGGCGCCGGCGGCGTCGCGTAGTGTGTTTTTGGCACCCCGGCAACAGACCGCCGGCAGCGGATTGAAATCACAATGTCCACGACCCTCGCAAAAGCTTCCACGGTTCAACAAAACTGGATTCTGATCGACGCCACGGACCTCGTGGTCGGCCGCCTCGCGGTCACGATCTCGAACATCCTCCGCGGTAAGAACAAGGTCACCTTTACCCCGCACTGCGATACCGGCGACTTCGTCGTCGTCGTCAACGCGGAGAAGGTCCAGTTCACCGGCGACAAGTGGAACCAGAAAGAGTACCAGGACTACTCCCACTACGCGGGCGGCCAGAAGATCACCTCCGCCAAGGAGATGCTCGAGAAGAAGCCGGAAGAGATCATCTTCCGCGCCGTCAAGCGGATGATGCCACGCGGTCCGCTCGGCTACAAGCAACTCTCGAAGCTCAAGATTTTCAAGGGCAACACCCACCCCCACCAGGCGCAGAACCCGCAAGAGCTCAAGCTGAAGTAAGTCGGCGTTTCCTGCCTGGTGCTTCGCGCTTCGGTCCCCGGACCCCGACGCACCAGCCGCACGAACCCCGGGCGCTGAACACTCAACACCAAACACCAAACACCACTCATGGCCGAGAAGAAGCCGGCGAAGCCCGCCAACAAAACGCACCGCACCTACTACATCGCCACCGGCCGGCGCAAGACCGCCGTGGCCCGGGTTCGTGTGACCGAAGGCAAGGGCCAAGTGCTCATCAACGGCAAGCCGTTCGACGAGTACTTCCACGAGGACAAGGACCGCGCCGCGGTCCTCGGGCCGCTCAAGATCACCGACCAACTGAGCCGCGTGGACGTGTTCGTCACGGCGAAGGGCGGCGGCATCACCGGCCAAGCCGGGGCGGTCTCGCAGGGCCTCGCCCGCGCGATGAAGACCATGTTCAGCCCGGCCGACGAGCAACGGGAAACGTTCAAGAGCGCGACCGTTACGGTCATCAAGACGCTTCGCGACCAGAAAAAGGAGCAGGCCAAGGCCAAGGCGATTGCGCCGAAGGCTGCGGCTCCTGTCGCGACAGCCGAGGCGGCACCGACCGCCGCGCCGCTGATCCCGGGGGCTGCCCCCGCCGCGCCGTCACCGGCTGACGTTGCCAGCGGGATGGTGAAGAAGCTTCGCGACTCGGGGTACCTCACCCGCGACGCCCGCATGAAGGAACGTAAGAAGTACGGTCTGCGTGGCGCCCGCCGCGGCACCCAGTTCTCGAAGCGCTAAGCCAAAGGCGTTTTCTGCTCCAGGGTCTCGCGTCCCCGGAAACGAAGCAAGCCGGTCCAAAAGGGCCGGCTTGCTTCGTTTCCGGGGACGCGAGATTCAACACATAAAAGATAGCAGCATGAGCGACGGTCCTGGCAGCATTCCCGCCCATGCGAGGCACGTGTTTACGCAGACCGATTTGACAGGATCAACAGGATGAAGACCGAAGCCCGAGGGGAGTTCGGTTCAATCCCGCTACGCGCTCGAAAGCCTGTTACTCCGCAACGAGCCTCGCGGCCCCCCAGTTCACGTCCGCTTGTACGTCGCCGGCGGGACCGAAGCCGATTACGAGCCTCAGTTCCTTCGCGCCACGCACGTCCACCTTCACCGGAACCGCGTTCCCGGCCGTGAGTGCCTTCAGCTCCGGCAGTGGCACCTCTTTACCGTCCACACGAATGCGAACGTCGGCACGCCCGCGTTTGCCGGTGACCGTGTCGAGCCCAACGAGCGATTCGAACCGCGTGTATTTCCCCGCGAGGTCGTAATTGAGTACCGTTTTCGGGTGCGTGCCGAGCCCTTTGTCGAACGTGTTCTCGTCGTCGCCGAGCTTGAGTCGCAGCGGTTGGCCGCGAACCGACCGATCGGCCGCCCAGTCCCACGCGGGATCCAAGAAGCCGACCGTTTCCGCTTTCGTCGGCTTCAGGTCCGAAAGGTAAGTTGCAACCCCTTGCATCACGTCGAGCGCGACAACCTGAGCGAGTTTCACTTCGAACGCCGGCCCGCACACCGCCGTACACACAAGGGCGTTGCCCTTCACCGCCACCTCCGACACAATCAGTCTCGTTCCATCGGTAAGAACGAGGTGCGCGAACGGCCCTTTCGGCTTGCGGGCACGCACCAAACGCGGGTTGAACCCGATCGCCGTGAGATCGACGAGCGGGACTTCGCGGGGCGCGCCGGCATCCGCCGTAAACTTGACGCCGTGTTCCGTAAACCCGGTGATCGCACCGCGGGCCTTATCGCCGTTGCGGTACAGCAACGCGTCACGCGGCGCGGGGCCGTTGAGCCAGGCGTACTTGGCGGGGTCGGGAGGCGTGTCTGCGGGCGGCGGGCGGAGCCAGACGGCTGCAACCATGTCGGCCGTGATGGCCCAATCACCGGTGCTGGTCACATGGCGGAAGCGGAGCTGCTTCGTATCGCCACCGGCAAAAGCACCCGGGATGCGGTCGCCAATCGCGGTCACGATGTGCGCCCCGTCCGGAAAAGGGGGAAGAGGACGACCGGCTTGCCGTAGCGAGACCACGCCCTTCACGGTTTTCAGGCCGTCCGCGGTTGAAACCTGCGCGCCGAGGGTAAGCGAAATGGCGGTGAGCTTTCCGGTCGGGGTATCGGAGTCAGCTCCGTTTACGGTAAATTCAGGTTGGTCTGGCGGGGCACCGAGGACGGCGGTGAGGAGCAGCAGCAGCATCTTCGACTCCGGCGAACTTCAGGACCGGAACCGCGGTGATTCGTTGTGGAAGGTGGCACAACCCGCGTTTCGGGCGTACCGCCACGGGCTCTCAGCGCAACAGTTCACGCACCCGGTCTTTCAGTCGCCCGAGCCCGGCTTCAAACCGCTGCTTCCCGTCCGGGAACTCTTCGTTCGGGAGCCCTTCGTACATCGCCCGGATCACGCCGTCTCGGTCCACCAGTACGAGCCGTGTGCTGTGGCCGAACTCGTCACCCTCTTTCACGTCCGGACCGAGCTTTCGCTCCACCGCCTGCTTGAACTGGTCCTGGAGTAGCCGGTGGATGGTTTTCTCGTCGCCGGTCAGAAACAGCCAGTTCTTGGGGTCGGCTTTGCGCGCGTCCGCGTACTCGTTGAGCGCTTTCAGGTCGTCGCGTGCGGGGTCCACTGTGAACGTGACGAGCTTCAGCTTCCCGCCCTTGAGTTCTTCGGCGAGTTCGGTCTGGAGCCGTTGCATCGAGGAGGTGACGGCCGGGCAGGGGCCGTTGCACCGGGTGAAGATGAACGACCCGATCCAGACCTTCCCGCGCAGGTCGCGGTCGGTGACGGTGGCGCTGCTGCGTTCGGTGAGCACGAACTCGCCCACCGGGTACTCGAGGTCCGGCTCTTTGGCCGGCTGGCTGGGGGACGAGAGCGAACCGCACCCCGCCAGAATCAGTGCGAAGAGCGGCACGGTGCAACGGGTCATATTCACTTCACCAGGAGGACATCGATCATGAGCAGCGCGAACACGCCCGGCAGGTAGAACAGCGACGAGAGCAGCACCTTACGGGCCTTGCGGTCGGTGCGGTCGAGGGCGAACTCCACGGTCCGGCGGAGGAACGAGAGGCCGAACAGGACCGCCCCCACGCCGAACAACCAGCCGCCCAGCCCGGCGAGCGGGACCAGCACCGCCAGCGGGAGCAGCGCCGCGGCCGTGACCACCATCGCGAACGCCGTCAGTTTGCCCGTCGGGTCGGACCCGGGGAGCATCTTCAGTCCGCCGGCGGCGTAGTCCGCGCGGTACATCCAGGCGATCGCGAGGAAGTGCGGGAGTTGCCACAGGAACAGGATGGCGAACAGCGCCGCCGCCCCTTCCCACTCGGCCCCGCCCCAGCCCTGTGCGGCGTACCACCCGATCACCGGGGGCAGCGCACCGGGCACCGCGCCCACCACCGTGTTCCACACGGTCCACGTCTTCATCGGCGTATAAACGAACGCGTAGGCGATGAACGTGAGCGCCGCCGCGACGGTCGCCGCCGCGCCGGCGGTCGCCGCGAGGTACGCCAGGCCCGCGCCCGCGAGCCCGGCGCCGACCGCGGCCACTTCCTCGGGAGTCAATCGACCCGACGGCAGGGGACGCTTGCGGGTGCGGCGCATCTTGGCGTCGATGCGTCGCTCGAAGAGTTGATTCAGCGCGCTGCCGCCGGCGGCGACCAACCCGGCACCGATCAGCGTGTGGAGCAGCGTGCTCCATCCGGCGCTGCCGCCCGCGGCCAGCAGGTACCCGGCGCCGACGGTGAACAGTGCCATCACCGCGATCTTGGGCTTGGTCAGTTCGAGGTAGTCCGCGAGACGCGAGGGGGCGTGCGCCTTCGGCGCGGCGACGGCGGCGCCCGCACCCGCCCCGGTGCCGAGCGGGTTGAGCGTGTCGGCTTCGCCGGTCAACGTCACCTTCATCATCGCGCGTCTCCGCGGAAGTGTGTTCCGACCGAGTCCGGTGCGTCGGGGCTTGCGCATGCGCCGGGGCACCGGAATCGTGAGTGTTCAATGTACAATTTTGCCCGCTCGCCGGCCGCCGAGCCGCAGGGCCAGCGCCAGCGACGCGGCCCACACGCCGCTGCCCACGAGCGCGTGGAACGTGCGAATCGCGCCGCCCTCGGGAGTGACCGGCACCAGCTCCGGCAACATGTACGCGCCGAACTTGGCGAGCCACGCCTCGATTCCGAGATACAGTTGTACCACCAGGAGCGCCGCCAGAACCCACGTTACGCCGCGTGCCCGTATCAGAGCCGCCGGATCAACCACTACAGCCCTCAGCACCCACACCGCGAGCCCCGTCGCGAGGAACGCGGTCGCGAAGTGCAGCCGCTGCGACAGCGGCACGGGGTAGTGTCGCACCATCGCCCCGAACGCGACCTGCACGAACACGACGACCGCTAAAACCCCGGCCCACCGCCCGAGCCGGCGCGTCTCCGTTCCGGCGCCGTACCGTGCAGAGAGCACCGCAACCGCGGTGAGCAGCCCCAGCACCACCTGCGCGAATATCCCGTGAAACGCGGCCAGATCGGTGCCCACCAACTCGTTGAGCTTCACGCGGAAACCGCCGAGCAGGCCTTGGATCATCACCGCGACGAGCGACAAACTCCCCAGCAAACGCACGAGGGCCGCTGGCGTGCGTGCGAGCAGTCCGGAGACCGCCACCGCGATCATGTTCACCGCGCCGAACACCGCAACTCCGGCCGCGCCGACGGGTATCGTCACTTCCGCCGCGGGCGTGTTGTGTTGCGTTCGCAGCCCCCGGTGGAACTCGCTGTAGCCCGCGATCAGCACCGCCGCCCCGGCCAACGCCCACCAACGGGCGACAACGCGGGGCTCGGTCCGCCACAAGCCGCCCGCCAGCACGATCACGATGCCGCCGATGTTCCAGCCCGCGATCCGGTGCGAGTGTTCCAGGAAGAACGCGTAGTCCTTACGGAACCGCTCTTTTTCGGACTCGGTCGCGGTGCGGAACACGTACCACGGCTCGGTGGGCCAGACCGGGTCGGCCATGCCCGCGCCGAAGCTGGTGACGAGTTGCCCGATGGCGAGCAGTACGAGCGTGGCGAGCACCGCCAGCACAGCCCACACATGCAGCCACCGCGGAACGGGACGGATGGAGTCAGTCATCGGTGAAACGCTCGGAATCGCAGTGAGCCGGCGGCCCGTCGGGGCGACCCGGGCCGCCGTTCTTATTTCGGGTACACGGTGCCGCGCACGTCTTCGGGCAGCCGGCCCGGATACGGTAATGACCGCACGAGCCGCACCAGATCCCACACTTGGCGGTCGGAGTATTCCGGGTGGGCCGGCATGCCGACGGCGGGAATCCCGAACCGGACCCGGGCGAACACGTCCTCTGGTCTGGAACCGGCCTTCAGCGTCGTGTCGGTCAGGTTCGCCGGCTTGGCGACCGTGCCCCACACCTCGTAACGCAGGACCGGTTTGCGCCCGAACTCGCCGTGACAGCTCGCACACGAGTTATCGGCCTTGGCGGTGAACAGCGCGAGCCCGCGCCGAACCGCGTCCTGATGCTTCGGGGTGCCGGGTTCGCCGTCGTCCGGCTCGGCGGGCAGTAGCGGCGCCGCCTCGGCCTGCTCCCACTCGTGGAGAACGGCCCGGGTGCGCGCCGCGTGGTCGTCCGCCCGACCCTCCGCCGCGGCCCGGAGGCCCTCGAACTCGACCTGCCCGCGCACCGCGAGGTACACGACGTACCCTGCCAGCAGGTCACGCTCCCCCTCTTGCAGCCGCGCGAAGGACGGCATCGGCGTGGCCACGAGCCCGTCCGCGATGACGCGCACGAGGTCCGCGCGACGGGGCTTTCCGCTCGCGCTGCTCGTCACGAACTTGAAGACGCCCTGGCGGTAGTCTCGGGGGAAGGGGATCGTCGCGCTGGACGTGCCGCGACCATCGCCCGCAAGGTTGTGACACTGCTGACACTTCGCGCGGAAAAGCTTGCCACCTTCGGCGAGGTGCGCGGCCGTCAGCTTGAGGCGGGCCACGGTTTCTCCCTCTACCGCAACTGTCGGAGCCGCCGGAGTACCGAACGTGATCTTCAGGAAGGCCTCGACCTTCGCACGCTCCTCAGCCGGAATTGTGGCCGGGTCCGCGGTCTTGCCGCCCAGCGAGTCGAGTGCGGCGATCTCGTCGTTGCGACTATTCGGGTCGTTGACCGCCGCCGCGGGTTTGTCCGGCAGTTTCAGCACGAGCCGGTCGGCACGCGAGGGGAACGTGAAGTTCGGCGGGTACTCGGGCTGCTTACCGCAACCGCTGGTGAGGCCGATCAAAAGCACCGGGGCGAGGGCCGCTACGGGCAGCGCGGCAACCGCCGCGACCCGAAACCGCCCCCGCCCCGTGTGTCGAGCCGTCATCGGAATCCGGTCCTTCCGGCGTCAGCCGGTCACAACGTACTGTCGGGTCATGTAGTCGCCCAGGAACAGCACGAACATGATCCCCATCCAGAACAGTGACGACAGTGCGGTGAGGATCACCACCTTGTCGCCGTGCCGGAGGTGCATGAAGTAGTACGCCACCAGGCCGGCCTGGATGGTGCCGATCAGCAACTGCATCGGCAGCGTGAACTTGCCCGGCCCGATGCTGGTCGAGAGGCCGATGTTCGCGAGCGAGAGCGCCACCACGGCGGCGAAAACGGTCAGCAGGAGTCCGGTTCCGTCCGCGCTGACGCGGATGCCGTGCGGGTCGCTCGGGTCGGCGGACGTGTGCGGGTGCGACATTGAAGAACCCCGGTCGGGATCGCGTGCGTGTTGTGAGGCGGAACAAGGCTCTGCGCGGTCCCGCCGTTGAGCGGCTTATGAGGGGGGGACTGCGCAGAGCCTTGTCCCCCCAATCGGCATCGGAGCGTTAGTGGTGCGCCCCGGCGCCGGCCAAGTACAGCAGCGGCATCAGGAACAGCCAGATCGCGTCGACCAAGTGCCAGTAGAGGCTCACCACCTCGACGGTGCTGTAGTTCTCCGGCGGCACGGTCCCGCGCCACGCCTCCCACGCCACCCACAGGATGCACCCGATCCCGACGATGATGTGGATGCCGTGGATGCCCGTCATGATGTAGTAGAAGCACAGGAACAGTTGCACCTTGCCCGGGTCCAGAGCCGAGTGGCCCGCGCCCTCACGGTTGTGAAGAGCCAGTTGGGCCGCCCAGTGCTGGATCTCGGGGTGCTTGTTCGCGTGGTTCTCCTTCACGAACTTCTCGGCGTCCGCGTCGCTCAGCGGAGCGAGCTTGGTCGCAGCCTTGTCGTACTCCGCCCGGAACGGCGCCCCGGCGACGTAGCGCTCCTCGAAGTCGTTGTTGTACTCGAACCCCTTCACCACCATGAACGCGGACGCCAGCGCCGCGGTGATGAGCAGGTTGCGGATCACCGCCGCGCGGTCGCCCAGCTTGGCCGAACGGATCGCCAGCGTGATCGTCAGGCTGCTGGTGATCAGCAGCATGGTGTTCACGGTCGCGAAGGTCCGGTTCAGGTACGAGCTCGCGAACACGAACTCCGCCGGATAGTACATCCGGTAGATGGTGTACGCCGCGAACAGCCCGCCGAAGAACAGGATCTCCGTCGTCAGGAACATCCAGATCCCCAGCCGCTCGCACGCGTGCTGCTGGCCGAGATCCTCGAAGTGGTGCTTGAGCACCGGTGAGTGGGTGCTAGCCGACAACTTCGGTCTCCTTCTTCATGGGGCCTTCGGGGCCGGTGACGCCGCTGCGGTGCGCCGGATCGTCGATCGAGCCGGGAGGTTCCGGCAGCCCGCGCCCCATCTGGTCGACGCCGATCGCGTACTCGTACGGCCCGCACACCACGACCGGCGTGGCGTCGAAGTTGTGGACCGTCGGGGGGCTCTGGGTCTGCCACTCCAGACCCGTGGCGCTCCACGGGTTGGCGCCGGCCTTCTTGCCGAAGAACAGCGACAGCGGCAGGTAGATCGCCGGCAGCAGGTACCCCAGGCCCAAGATGCTGGAGCCCGCGGTGGACATCACGTGGTAGAACTGGAACTCGGCCGGGTAGTTCGGGTACCGCCGCGGCATCCCGTGGTACCCCATCACGAACTGCGGGATGAACGTGAGGAAGAACCCGACGATGATAATGATCGAGGCGACCCGGCTCCACCAGTCGGAGTACATCCGGCCGGTCATCTTCGGCCACCAGAAGTGGACCGCGGCCATGTACGCCAGCACCATCCCGCCCACCATCACGAAGTGGAAGTGGGCCACCACGAAGTAGGTGTCGTGCAGGTGGATGTCGGTGCCCAGCGTCGCCAGGAACAGGCCCGTGAGCCCGCCGATGGTGAAGAGCACCAGGAACCCGAGCGACAGGAGCATCGGCGCGTGGAACGTGATCGACCCGCGGTACAGGGTCGCCACCCAGTTGAACACCTTGATGGCCGACGGCACGGCCACGAGCATGCTGAGCAGGCTGAACAGCAGCGCCGCGTAGAAGCTGATCCCCGCGACGAACATGTGGTGCGCCCACAGCAGGAAGCCGACCACCGCGATGCCCATGCTGGACCACGCCACCGCGTGGTACCCGAAGATGTTCTTGCGGCTGAAGCAGGTGAGGATCTCGCTCACCACGCCCATCCCCGGCAGGATCATGATGTACACGGCCGGGTGGCTGTAGAACCAGAACAGGTGCTGGAACAGCAGCGGGTCGCCGCCGATGCTCGGGTCGAAGATCCCGATGCCCCAGGCCCGCTCGACCATGAGCAGCACCAGCGAGATCGCCACGACGGGCGTCGCGAGGAGCTGGATCAGGCTGGTCGCGTACAGGGACCATACGAACAGCGGCAGCCGGCCCCACGTCAGGCCAGGGGCGCGCATCTTATGGACGGTCACCATGACGTTCAGCCCGGTCATGATCGAGCTGAAGCCCGAGATGAACGCGCCCATCACGCCCGGGATGACCACCGACTGCGCCGCGCGGGTGCTGTACGGCGGGTACAGGGTCCACCCGGTGTCGATGCCGCCCGCGAGCACGGCCCACGCGGAGCACGTGGCCCCGATCATGAACACATACCAGCTCGCGATGTTCAGCTTCGGGAACGCCAGGTCCTTCGCCCCGACCATGAGCGGGATGAAGAAGTTCCCCATCACCGCCGGCACCGCCGGGATGAGGAAGAAGAACAGCATCAGCACGCCGTGGGCGGTGAACGCCCGGTTGTAGGCGTCCTCGGTCATGATCGCCCCGGTCGGGGTGACCAGGTTCGCGCGGATCAGGGCCGCGAAGAACCCGCCGAGCGCGAAGAACACCGAGATCGAGATCAGGTACAGGATCCCGATCCGCTTGTGGTCGACGGTGAACAGCCACGACCAGATGGTGTGGGACACGTTCAGGTAGTTGACCGGCTGCTCCGCCGGCTCCGGCGGGACCGGGGCCGCGGCCGGCCCGCGGTGCGTTACGACGGTGCTCATTTACTTCTTCTCCGGCGAGGTCGTTCCGCGTTCGGTCGGCGTGGTCGGGGCCCCGACGGGCGGCGGGAACTGCTGGTTGTTCTTCGGCGTCTGGCCCCGGCCCAGCTTGCGGATGTAGGCCACCAGGGCGTTCATCTCGTCGGCCGAGACCTGGGTCTCGTCGTACGCCGGCATAATCTTCTCCCACCCCTCGACCTGCTTCAGGCGCGGGCGGCGGATCGACTCGATGATGTAGTGGTCGTCGGCGACCTCTTTGCCGCCCCCGGCGAGCGGGACGGTGCTGCCGTACAGCCCCTCCAGCACCGGCGCGCGGGCCTTGGCGTCGGCGCTGTGGCAGTTGATGCACTGGAGCTTCAGGAAGAGCTGCTGGCCCTGCTGGGCGAGCGACCCGTCCACCGGGTTGTCGGAGCCCTGCAAAGGCTCGTAGCCCTGCAAGAACTTCCGGTACTCGTCCTCCTGCACCACCGCGATCTTCCCGACCATCAGCGAGTGCCACGTGCCGCAGTACTGGTCGCAGTAAATGTGGTACTCGCCGAGCTTGGTCGGCTGGTACCAGACGCTGGTGTAGCGGCCCGGGAGCACGTCCACCTTGGAGCGGAACGCGGGCACCCCGAAGTCGTGGATCACGTCCTCGGACGTGAGGGTCAGCTTAACAGGGCGGTTGACCGGCAGCACCAGCTTGCCGATCGAGTTCCGCTCGGCCTGGGTCATGTTGGCGGGGTTGCCGCCGATGATGACCCGCTGGCCGTTCGGGTACTGGGCCTTCCACATCCACTGCTTGCCGATGATGAAGACCTCTTCGGCGTCGGCCGGGGCGTGGGTGTGGTGGTTGTAGACCATCACGCCCCACGCGTAGAACGAGAGGAACACGAACAGCGGGATGATGGTCCAGGTCAGCTCGAGCCGGGTGGAGCCGAGGATGCGCGGCGTCGAGCCGTTACCCTGGCCGCGGCGGTACCGGACGCAGAAGTACGCCAGCACCGCGTACACGCCGAGCCCCACCAGGCCCATCGTGATGGACATGTACCAGAACAGGAACTCGAACTGGTCCGCCAGCGTGGAGGCCCGCTCGGGAACTAACGGCAACAGGTTCATGCGGTCCCCTCGGGGGGCAGTGTGGGATTCGGGCCGCCCGCCGCGGCGGCTGCGGCGAGCCGCGCCCGCGAGCGGTGCCAGGCGTACAGCGCGCCGCCCGCAACGACGTAGTACGGCACCAACAGTTTCGGTGACAGCGTCATGGCCGCGTCGGGCGACGCGAGGATCAGCGCGACCAGCCCGAAGAACGGCACAATAATCAGGCCCAGCGCGTACGGCAGCGCGTCGCGGAGGAACACGCCGAGCAGCTTCTCGCGGTTCAGTGCCAGGAACACCCCGCCGACGACCAGCACCAGCGTCACGATGCCGCCGAGTTGGACCACCCGGAGCACGTTCAGCGAGTACCCCTGGTGCAGCCGGTCGTACCGGTAGCACAGCATCAGCACCCGGTCGGCGAGCGACCCGCCCTTGCCGTCGGCGGCTTCGACCAGCGACAGCCGCAGCGTGGTCATCGGCTTGGTCGTCTTCCCGTTCGGGCCGACCACCTCGGGGCCTTCGACCGGGTACTCTTTGTCATAGCCGATGCCGTAGAAGTACCGCGTCACCTTCCCCTCCGGGGACAGGATGATGAGCGCGCTGGGGTGGTTGTACTCTTTCAGCATCTTGTCGAACTCGAACCGGTAGCCGACGCCGTCGAGCAGCACCTGGACCGCGTCCTTGGTGCCGGTCAGGAACCGCCAGCCCGCCGCGGCCGCTTCGTCGCCGTACTCGCCCACGTAAGCGGCCTTCTTCTCCGTCGCCAGCCCGCCGTGCTCCTTCGGGTCCATGCTCACCGTGACGACGTTGAACTGCTGGCCGATGGAGTAGTTGTGCTGCTTTCGCATGTCGCGGAGCGCCTTCACGAGCCCGTTCAACACTTCACTGCACAGCATCGGGCACCGGTAG
This sequence comes from Gemmata algarum, assembly GCF_034097035.1. Classification (NCBI taxonomy): domain Bacteria; kingdom Pseudomonadati; phylum Planctomycetota; class Planctomycetia; order Gemmatales; family Gemmataceae; genus Gemmata; species Gemmata algarum. The sequence continues at coordinate 87,763 of NZ_JAXBLV010000211.1, read as the reverse complement.
TACACCGGCACCAGAATTGTGGGCTTGCCGCCGATGCACTCGCGCAGGGTGATCGGTTTGTCGCTCTCGTCGCGGAACGCGACTTCGAGCGGCACCTGGGCGCCGATCATTTCGTCGATCCGCGCCTCGTACTTGTTGCTCCGCGGGCGGTCGTGTTCGGGCACGACGCCGTCGGGACCGGCCGCAGCCGGCACCGGCAGCACGCACACAACCGCGAGGGCCGCGAGCAGGGCAACGGGCGAGAATCGCGAACCGCGAATCACGACTTGCCTCCCTTGGCGTCCTTGGGCGGGGCGGGGGCGGCATTCTTCGGGGTCGCGGTTTCGGGCAGCTTCGGCGACACCGCTTCAGCCTTACCGAACCCGCGGCCCGCGTTCGCACCCGTCACCGCGGTGGCCGACGCGTCCGCCGGCAGCGGCGGGGCGGACGACTTGAACAGCTTCTTCAGGGCCTCGTCGCCGAGCGAAAGCGTCTTGTCGAGGCCGATGCGGTCTTTCCCGTTCACGAACAGCTCCGGGTACCGGTCCTTGTTCGGGACCAGGTCTTCCGGGTGCAGTTCGGGCGAGTTGCCCGCCTTCACGCTCAACTCGGGCCGCGTGATGGCCCGGGACTCCCCGTCCCGCAGCTTCAGCGGCTCGAGCCGCGGCTGGTCGACCTCTTTGCCGCGCCCCGTCCGGGCAAGCCGTTCGTTCAGCGGCGCCTTGTTCCGGGCCTGGGCCTGCGGGTGGGCCGCCGGGTCCAAGTGAGCCGGGGCCAGAACCAGGAACACTGCGGTCGTGATGCCGAACGCGAGGACGAAGAAGAACACCACCAGCGCCGGGACGCTGAGCACCGTCTTCGCGTCGTACACGTCCTCTTCGTACCCGCGGGCGATCACCTCGGGCGCGGGCGGGCCGCTCGTGTCGTGGTCGTCGTGCGACGGCTGACCGGGGGCCTTCGGCGCGAGTACGTTCACGGGGTCGGCCCCGGGGTTCGGCGACGGGGTCGGGCCGCCGTGCAGCGGATCAGTGGCCATGTTCGTGTCCCTCCGGCAGCAGGAACGCCTGGTTGTCCGGGAAAATCGGCCGCTGTTTGAGCTGGTACACGAAGTACAGCAGCCACAGCCCGCCCACGCCCAGCACCGCGCCAACGTCCATCAGGAACGCCGGGAACTTGCTCGGCGGGGCGCTCGGGGCGATCCACCAGATCACGTCGATGCCACAGATCACCAGCAGGTACAGCGCCACGACCCGCAGCCGCTTCGGGTGCAGTTTGATGCCGCGGAACAGCAGCAGCAGGAACGGCAGCGCGAAGTGCAGCGCGATCAGCGCGGCGGACACGTACCACCAGAACGACCGGTCCCCGGACTCGTTCGACCGCTTCAGGTAGAACGGGATCTCCTCGGGCAGGTTCCCGATCCAGATCAGCATGAACTGGCTGAACGAGGTGTACGACCAGAACAGGGTGAACACCAGCATCAGCGTGGCCATGTCGAGCTGGAACTTCGGCCGCATGAACCCCTTGAACGGGGGGCGGTCGGCGATCAGCAGGAACAGCGCCAGGCAGAACGCGAACGTGGTGAGGAACGTGTTCACCGTGAAGATCACGGGGAACATGGTGCTCGACCAGCCCGGCTCCAGCGACATCACCCACATCGTACACGCCGCCGTGTTGATGATCGCGTAGAGCACCAGCCCGATCGAGGAGATGTTCTTGAGCTTCTCCAACCCGGCGTCCACCCGGCTCGGGTCGGTCGCGTCCGAGGTCTCCTTGCCCCAGCGGTTGAGGAAGAAGATCAGGACGCCCCACACCGTGAAGCACACGGCGCTGGTGATCATGAACCCGGGCACGGAGGTGAACCCGTAGATCCCCTCTTCTCGCTCCTTACGCTCGGCCGCCTTCTGCACCTCGACGGCCTTTTGCAGCATCCGCTTACCGAGCACCTCGGTCTTCTCGCGGTTCTTGTTGATCTCGTGCCCGCCGTCTTTTTGGGCGTGGTCGTCGCCCTTGGCGTGCTCGTCCGCCTTGGCATGGGCGTGGTCGTCGTGGCCCGCGTCCGCGCCGTGGTCGTCGTGCGCGTGGAACGGGTTGGACCACCAGTACGGCGACAGCGGGGCCTCGTGCGTCTCGTGGTTCTTGAACGCGACCGCCGCGGCGATCGGCAGGAAGAACAGCACGAGGAGCGGGAGCGTCCGCGTCGCGGCCTCCAGAGGCCGCGTCAGCAGCAGACCCCACGAGGTCTTCGCGACGTAGCGGATCATCAGCAGGGCCAGCGCGCCGATCGGCAGGCTGAGCCAGTAGGTGTAGCCGGACAGGTACGCGACGAAGAACCGCGCCTTCGCGTCGTGCTTCGCCTCGACCCCTTCGGCGGCGCCGAGGTTCAGGAAGCCGGCGATGGCGAACACGGCCCAACCGACGACCGCGAGGATGACCCCGGTGCGGGTGTAGGCCGACCAGTTGGGCTGGTCCGTGTGCGCCGGCGCGGCGTGTCCGGTGCCGTGGGGGGCAGCGGGGTGCGTGCTCACTTCTTTCCTCCCGCCTCGTCGACCAGCTTCTTAAGTTCGGGGGGCAGCTTCGCGGCGTCGGCGCTCTGGCTCAGTTGCAGCAGCCGGACGTACGCGATGATCCGCCACCGGTCCGTCGCGTCGATCTGCGCGGAGTAGCTCGGCATACCGCCGTACCCCTTCGTGATGACCTCGAAGTAGTAGCCGACCGGGGCGTCCGGCATGGCGACCTCGTGGCCCCACAGTTTGTACCCGCGGGAGTACCCCAGCTTCTCGGCCGGGTTCTTCAGCTTGACCTCGTCCGCCGTCACCTCTTTGGTGTGGAACGAGGTCGGCGTGAGGTACCCGCGCTCCCAAATCTTGCCCTGCCCGTTCCCGTAGGGGCCGTGGCACACCGCGCAGAAGATGGTGTACCGCTCCTGGCCGCGCTTCAGGTCCGCGTGGGTCATCTGGAACGGGTACTCGTCGACGAACACCTTGGTGGCGTCGCCCGGGGCGAACCGCGGCGCGCCGAAGGCGCGGGTCTTGCGGTCCTCTTCCGACACCGTCACCGCGTCCAGCTTCGCGATGGGGCGGCTGTACTCGTAGGCCCGCTTCCACTCGTCCTGGGTCAGCCCGGTCACGAGCGGGTCGCTCTCCAGGTACTGCCCGCGGTGGATCGTGTTGCGTTCGATGGGCCGGCTGGCCCGCTTGTCCGGGAAGAACTCGGTCTCTTCCAGCGGCCGGTAGTACGGCTGGTCGGACATCTTCTGCCGGCACCCGCCCGCGAGCGGGAGGGCGGACAGGAGGGCCAGGGCCAGCAGCCGGGCGCGTGTTCCGCGTTGCACGGTGCTCATTCCATCACCTCCTCGACCGACAGCGGGTGGAGGCCGTTAAAGAGCTCGCGGGCCTTGGCGGCGTCGAACTGCGGGTCCGTCGCCTCGATGCACACGAAGAACCGGTCCCGCGAGGCCCGGTCGAACTTCGCGCTGTTGAACAGCGGGTGGTTGAACCGCGGCAGCCCGCACAGCGCCATCAGGCCGAAGAAGCCCGACAGCGCGGTGGTCAGCACCATCATCTCGAACGTGACCGGCACGAACGACGGCCACGAGAAGTAGGGCCGGCCCGCGATGTTCAGCGAGTAGCCGTACGTGTTCGCCCAGTACTGCATGATGAAGCCCGCGCACGCACCGGTGAGCCCACCGATGAACATGATCGGCCCCATCTCGCTCTTGGGGAAGTTGAGCGCGTCCGCGGCCTCGCCCACCGGGTACGGGCTGTAGGCGTCCACGTGGGTGTAGCCCGCCTTGGTCGCCGCCGCCGTGGCGTGCGACATCTGGTCGGCGGTCTCGAACTCGGCCAGGACGCCCCACAGCACGGGCACGGTGGGGTCCGGGTGGTGATGCGCGTGACCCGCGTCGTGGGCCGCGCCCGGGGTGACGGTCGTACTCATGGCGCGTTCTCCATGATCGAGTGGCCGCCGCCGCCGCCCTGCTTCTTGGGCAGGAGCTCGCGCATCTCGGTGATCGAGATCATCGGCAGGTATCGGAGGAACAAGAAGAACAGGAACAGGAACAGGCCCACGGAGCCGATCATGGTCGCGTAGTCCCAGACCGTCGGGGCGTACTGGCCCCACGCGCTCGGCAGGTACTCGCGGGTCAGCGTGATGACGATCACGTACCGCTCGAACCACATCCCGATGAGCACGCAGACGCAGTTGACCTCGAGCCAGAACGCGCTGCGGCGGACCCGCTTGGACCACAGCAGCGTCAGCGGGATCACGCAGTTGAACCCGATCAGGCACCAGTACGACCAGCCGTACCGGCCGAACACGCGCTCGAGCGTCGTGCCCCACTCGTAGAGGCTGTGGCCGTACCAGGCCATCCAGATCTCGGCGAAGTAGCCGTAGGTGACCAGGAACCCGGTCGCCAGCATCACCTTGCCGCAGATGTCCAGGTGGTGGTCGGTGAAGAAGTCCTCGAGCTTGTACCACTTGCGGACCGGGATGGCGATCGCCACCACCATCGCGAAGCCCGAGTAGATGGCCCCGGCGACGAAGAACGGCGGGAAGATCGTGGCGTGCCACAGCGGCACGATCGACACGGCGAAGTCGAAGGACACCACCGTATGCACCGAGAGCACCAGCGGCGTGCTGATGCCGCCGAGGATCAGGTAGACCTTCTCGTACCGCCGCCAGTGGATCGCCGAGCCGCGCCAGCCGAGGGCCAGGAGGCCGTACACGACCCGCTGCCACCGCTTCTTGGCGTCGTCGCGGAGCGCCGCGAGGTCCGGCACCAGCCCCAGGTACCAGAACACCAGCGACACGGTGAAGTACGTGGTGACCGCGTACACGTCCCACGCCAGCGGGCTGCGGAACTGCGGGTACACGCCGGCCACGTTCGGGAACGGGTACATCCAGTAGGCGAACCACGGGCGGCCCATGTGGATCAGCGGGAACACGCCCGCGCACATGACCGCGAAGATGGTCATCGCCTCGGAGAACCGGTTGATGCTCGTGCGCCACTTCTGGTGCAGCAGGAGCAGCACGGCGGAGATCAGCGTGCCGGCGTGGCCGATGCCGATCCACCACACGAAGTTGACGATCGCGAAGCCCCAGGCGGTCGGGACGTTCAGGCCCCAGACCCCGGTGCCCCAGTAAAAGAGCCACGCCACCGCGACGCCCAGGATCTGGAGCAGCGCGAAGCCGGCCAGGAACCCGATCCACCAGCCCCGCGGGTGCTGGCCGTCGAGGACCACGCTGCCGATCGCGTTGCCGACCGAGACCAGCCCGTGCGGCTTCTGGTCGTACACGCTCTTGACGAGCGCGTGCATCTCGGGCTCGAGCGGCAACTCGGTCGAGCGCGCGGGAGGATGTTCCGCTGTCGCCACGTCAGTTCCCCTTCGGCATTGCGGGGTTCGGGTTACGGATCGCGGCCATGTGCGTGAGCCGCGGACGGGTGTTGATCTCGGCCAGCAGCCCGTAGTTGGCGGGCTCATTCTTCCACTTCGAGACGGCGCTGTCGGCGTCGTTGAGGTCGCCGAACACGATCGCCCCGGACGGGCACGCCGACTGGCACGCGGTCAGGATCTCGCCGTCCCGGATCTGCCGGAACTCGCGCTCCGCGACGATCTCGGCCCCGCGGATCCGCTGCACGCAGAACGTGCACTTCTCCATCACCCCGCGGCTCCGCACCGACACGTCCGGGTTGCGGCCGAGCTTCAGGGTGTCCGTCGCCCAGTCCTGGAACGTGAGGAAGTTGAACCGCCGCACCTTGTACGGGCAGTTGTTCGAGCAGTACCGGGTGCCGACGCAGCGGTTGTACGCCATGTCGTTGAGCCCGTCGCTGCTGTGGACCGTGGCGCCGACCGGGCACACGATCTCGCACGGGGCGTTCTCGCACTGCACGCACATGACCGGCTGGAAGTACGTGCGGATGGCCGCGGCGTCCTTGGCGGACGCGTCCTTCATGTCCGGCGTGCTGGTGGTCTCGTAGTACCGGTCGATGCGGATCCAGTGCATCTCCCGGCCCTTGGTGACCTGGTTCTTGCCGACCACCGGGATGTTGTTCTCGCTGACGCACGCGACCACGCACGCGCTGCACCCGGTGCAGGCGCTCAGGTCGATCGCCATGCCCCAGCGGCGGCGCTGGGCGTCCTTCAGGTCCGGGGCCAACCCCTCGGCCGGCTTGTACATGTTCAGCGGGTGCAGCCGCCCGTCGTGCGGGTGGTGCGCCTTCACCGGGTCCTTGGAGGGGGCCTTCGCCTTGGGGAGCGGCAGGTTCAGGTTGATCTCTTCGGTCTCGCCGGCCGCCATCGGCGGGATCTTGGCGAACGCCGGGTTCTTCTTGTACTCCTCGACCGTGCCCTTGCGGACCGGCTTGCGGTCGAGCACCTTGCCGGAGACCGGGTCCTTCTCCGCCATCGACCAGTGGCCCTGGGTGCAGGCCAGGAGGTACGTGGCGGCGGTCTTCGTGACCTTGGCGGCGGCGGTCCAGAGGGCGCCCGAGGTGCGGACCGGGTAGGCGTCGAAGCCGGCGACGGGCTTGCCGTCGACGTTCACCTCTTTGCCCCAGCCCATGATCGCGGCGTCGGTGTAGACGCCGGCGACGCTGCCCGCCCGGGCGCCGTCGCGGCCGTGCCCGAGGTGGATTGTGACCGAGTCGTCCACGTGCCCGGGGAGGACCCACACCGGGGCCTTGATCTTCTTCCCGCCCACCTCGATCTCGACGACGTTCACCTCGGCCCGGCCGTGTTCACCGGCGGTCCAGCGGAACGAGGTCGAGACGCCCAGCTTGTCGGCGGTCTTCGGGCTCAGGAACGCGGCGTTGTCCCACGAGATCTTCGTGAGCGGCTTCGGCAACTCTTGGAGCCAGCCGTTGTTGGCGAACCGGCCGTCGTGCAGCGACGGGCACGCCCGGATGTTCAGCTCGAAGTCGCCGGCCGGCGCCGCAGGAGCAGCGGCCCCGGCCGCCCAGTTGGCCGCCAGCGCGGCGGTGACGGGGGCGGGCGCCGAGCCCGCGACCACCCCGGACCGCACCGACTGCTGCCAGAAGATTTCGAAGCCGCCCGGCGCGGCCCCCTTGTTCTTCTCGTCGTACCACGCCCGCCAGGTGGCCCGCACCACCTCATACGGGTCCTGCGTCGCGGCCGACACGCGGGCGCCGAGTTTCGCGTCCCCGTCGGAGGGGCTCGGGACGAGCGCGCCGAAGAACTCGATCGCGCTCTTGCCGCCGTGCAGCGGGGCGATCAGCGGCTGCTGGATCGCGGCGGTGCCGTCGTGGCCGCGGATGTCGCCCCAGGCTTCGAGGTAGTGAGCCTCGTTGATGTGCCACTGGCACAGCACGCCGGTTTCGTCCTGGCGCTGGCCGAGGTGCAGGGTCAGCTTCGCCGCGTCTTCGCCGGCCGCCTTGAGCGCGGCGGCGAACTCGATGTCCGCCGGGGCCGTGTGGGCCGGGTTCACGTCGCCGATGACGATCAGGGCGTCGAACGCCTTATCGGCCAGCTCCTTGGTGAGCGTCTTCAAGTCGCTCATTTTGCCCGCGACGGTCACCGCCGGCGTCGGGGCCAGCTTCACCGTCTGGCCGATGTTGCCGAGGTGCTGGTTGATCGCGAACACCAGGGCGTGGACCGAGGCCGGCGCGTGCTCGCCGACCAGCACCACGCTCTTCCCGGCCTTGGCCTTCAGGTCGGCGGCCAGCGGCTTGATCCAGTCCTTCGCGAGCTTCGCGTCGGCCGGCAGCGCACCCGCGGGAGCGCCGAGTCCGAGTTCCTTCGCCAGCTCGCGGGCGAACGCTTCGAGCTGCGACGCCTTGAGGGGCAGCCGGTGGTCGGCCACGGCCCCGGCGTTGGTCGGCATGCTCTCGACGACGTACAGCCGGTTCAGGGCGTCGGGCTGCACACCTTCAGGGGTGCGCTTGCCGGCGGCGGTATCCTTCAGGCTCTTCCCGTCCTGGCGGACCTTGCGGCGGTCCGCGAAGTCGCGGCTGTACCGGACGTGCCCGGGGCCGTCGGACAGGAAGTCGCAGTCGAGCGACAGGACGACATCGGCCTTGACGAAGTCGTAGGTCGCGGCCAGGGCGGTGCTGTTCGGGGTGCCGAACGCCTTCACGCTGCCGGCCTTGGCGTTCTCGCTGCCGATCGCGTCGTACTGGACCCAGCGGGCCGCCGGGAACGTGTTCAGCAGACTGGTAACGAGCCGGCCCAGGGTCGGCGACGTGACCGTTTCGGTAAGGATGCGGAGCCGGAGGCCGGCGTTCGCGGTCCCGTTCGGGTACAGCTTCGCGCGAACCGCGGCGAGCGCCTCATCGTATCCGGCAGGTGCGCCGCGGCGGGTGACCCCGCGGGAGCGGTCCGGGTCGTATAGGTCGAGCACCGAGGCGATCGCATGGATGCTCGCGCCGCCGAGGCTCGACGGGTGCTCCGGGTTCCCTTCGACCTTGGTGGGCCGCCCTTCGTTGCTGCGGACCAGCACGCCCTGGCCGTACCCGCCCAGCGGCGCCGCGCTGGCGAAGTACAGCGGCAGCCCGGGGGTGAGTTCGTCCGGCTGCGTGGTGTACGGCAGGATCTTGCGCTGGGCCGCCGGGCGCAGGTTGCACCCGGCGCCGGTGGCGAGGGCCACGGACGCGCCCATCAGCGCCATGAACCGGCGCCGGCTCGGCTCGTCGGCGAGTTCGGTCGCCCCCTCGGGGAACTCGTTCATCGCCGCGGCCAGGAACTCCGGCGAGGCCGCGAGTTCGTCCAGGCCGCGCCACATCGTCGGCGCGGCCGGGCGGCCGGCGGACGTTTCCGTGCTGTCGGGTTTCATGCTACCCTCAGGTCGAGTCTTGCGCGTTGCCGCCGTTCTCGTCTCGTCGGGCGGGGGCTCCCCGGTCCCGGCGTCCACACCACCACGGCCGGCCGGTCGCGGGCGCCGGCCCCGCGACCGCCTAGCGGTGACACATCGAGCAGTTGGTGAGCGTCACGGCGTCCCGCACGTGGTACTGCTCCTTCAGGAACAGGCCCATTTCCTTCTGCGTGGTGGGACGCGGCTTGCCGACGTGCTCGGCCGCCGCCGGGCTGTTGGGCGGGAAGTCCTCGGCGGTCCACACCGCCGGCTTCGACACGTCGTAGGTCATGGCGAACACTTCGGACTTGGGCCGCAGGTTCTTCTCCGGGGTCCGGTGGCACGCGATGCACCACTCCATCAGCAGGGTGCTCTCCTGCTTGGTCAGGTTCTGCTGGTCCAGCCGGCCGTGGCACGACTGGCACCCGACGCCCTTCGCGACGTGGATCGAGTGGTTGAAGTAGGCGTAGTGCGGCAGGTTGTGGACCCGCAGCCACTCGATCGGCTTGTCTTCCTTGTAGCTGTTGCGGACCGGGGCGAGCAGGTCCGCCCCCTGCCAGATCTGCTGGTGGCAGTTCATGCAGGTCTTGGTGGGCGGCACGTTGGCGAACCCGGCCTTCTCGACCGACGTGTGACAGTACACGCAGTGGATGCCGAGCTGGCCGACGTGGTGCGCGTGGCTGAACGCGACCGGCTGGGGCCGGATCTCTTCGACCCCGGTCGCGTACTGGGACCGGTAGAACGCGGCCCCGCCGACGCCCGTGCCGCCGGCCAGCAGGGGCAGGCCCAGGACGAGCATCTTGGCGATCGGGTTCAGCGCCTTGGGAAAGATCTGGGGCATTGCGAACCGCCTTCCGCGTACTGGCCTTCACGGACCAAGGGAACCGTCACCACACACCGCGGGCCGGGACCCGCTTCACCACGGCAGCAGCGGGAGCTGGTCCCACTGTACATACCGCAGAACCTGGTTGAGCGTCACCGTGATACTGAGGCTGGTCGCGCACAAAAGTGTGCCGACCATCGCGTAGTTTTCACCGCGGAGACCGCCCCTCACCCCGCGGGCGAGCGAGATCAGGCCGAGGGTGAGCCCGACCGACGAGAGAATCGAGGTCATCGGCGTCCAAAAGAAGATGCACGCCGAGAAGAACCCGAGGCCGACCGACGCGCCGGCGAGGCCGCGGGCGATGTACGAATCGTTCGGTGACCGTTTGCCGGTGACGGCCGCCTGTGCTGCCGGGGGGTGATCCACAATCGACCTCCGACCTGGGGACTTGTGCCGAGCAATAAACGGCTCATCGCCGCATGTGGCGCAAACAACCGGCAAGCGGCGCCCGCGGGGAGCGGACACCGAACGGGGCGTTGCGCCTGCGCATCGGGCTAGCGAGTCGGGGACGGGAACTCGCGTTCGCGTCCAGGGCGCCTGGCGGAAAAGGAGGAAGTGCCCACTTGTCCGCCGCGGTACCTGTGAATTACGACCGGGCAGGAGGAGTGTCCACCTACTTTGCCGCTCAGTTCACAAAGTCGAGATAGTAAGCGGCCCATCTTCGGCCGCAACAAGAAAATTAACAAAAATTACGAAATCAATAGCAGTTGGTCACCCGCGTGCGCAGCGGACCAAATGTGCTAAATCGGCACATGAAATGCACTTATGCTTCAGGTGCATTTCTTCACCGTAGCAGGAGCGTTGACGTGGCGCATAAGCACAATGAGGGTGACCAGCCTCGAACTGATGAGTCGGTCCGCTCCTTCAAGCGAGAAAAACCCCAAGGTTCTGTGGGAAAACAAGCAGTTTCTGAGGTGCGAAAGGAACTCCCGAAAGTGACGACGCGGGCCAAAGCCGATCGCTGCTGAGCGCAGGAACGGTTTCTCACGAATCGCGAATCAAGTACTCCACTGCGCATCTGGTTTCTTTCTCCCCACACGCTATCACGCCGCACCCACAGCAACCGGGTGCGGCGCGATAGCGTTTCGCGTTAAGGCAGTAGACGAATGAGGGTCGCCCGTGACGCGCCCTGAGAGTACGGGCCGGCAAGAGAACTGATTGCGTTCTCATCTGACATGGCAACGCGATTGCGGATCATTTGCAAACGGACGGGTGAAAGTAGTCTGCGGCGTGAGGTTTCCTCGATTGTCTTTGAACCGAAGGAAACCGGATCGCATCAGTGCGCCTGATGATACCTCAATTACTCGCCTAAATCCTATTGCTTTCTGGCCACGTCTGAAGCGACGAAGGGTTCGGGTTGCGTGCCCTCGGTGCCTTAAAGAGTGAGCGCGGGAGTCCCAATCTCACCGCACCGGCGACATCCGAGCCGCCCCCCCCGATCCAACACCATTCCCGCCGGACGGCGGTTGGCGTTGGATCGGGGGGCGTGGGGCGGTACCCTGCGTAAGATAAGTTCCGTGCATGGCGTGAATCCGGCCGGTGTTCGGCGCAGGCGCCGCGGGCTCAACCCCGGCGGGCCGGAGGAACTCGCGCACGCGCAGGGAGTTCGGGCGGAACCGCGCTCGAGGAACGGGGCCAGGAGGGTGTACGATGCGACGGTGGCCGCTGGTCGCGGGCGCGCTGGTGCTCGGGGCGGTCGGTGCGTGGGCGCTGGCGCGGTCCGGGTGGTTCGGCGTTTCGGCCGCGGAGCCGCGCCCGGTGCCCGACGGGGATCTCGAGATCGCCTGGCTCCACGTCCCCACGTCCACCGACACGTGGGAGAACTTCGTTTGGGGCATGAAGCGTGCGGAAATGAGCACGCTGCCGACCGGGCTGAAGGTGGACGACCGGCAGGCGTTCCCGACCCGCACCACCGCGGTGCCCGAGATTGTGCTCTCCCGCGACGGGTTCGCGGGCAAGGTCTACGTCCGCTGGTACAAGATCACCAACGACGCCCCCTACACGACGTGGGCGCAGGCGCTGGCCGCGCGGGCGCCGGCGCCGGTGGCGGTTATTGGCGGGTGGTCGAGTGACCGGGCGCGCGAACTCGCCGAGGCCCTTAACGGCGCCCCGTGGCCCGGGCAGAAACCGCTGCTCCTGCTCGCCACCGCGACCGCCGACGCGGTGTACCCGGACGAAGACAACTACGCGGTCGATTATCAGCCGCCCAAGCTCATCGACCTGTACGACCGGTCGTTTCGGTTCTGCTTCACGAACAAGCAGATGGCCGGCGCGGTCACGGACTTCGTGTTCGCCGACCCGACCCTGCGCCCGGGGCCGGCGGTGTGGCCCGAGTTGCGGGCGCTCGCGGCGGCGGCCGGCGACACGTGGGCGTTCCCGTGGCTCGCGGAGCGGGCGGCCGGGCCGCAGCGGGTGCAGGCGTTCGCGGTGGCGTGGAAGGACGACCCCTACTCGCTCGACTTGGCCCAGCAGTTCCGCGAGGCCATCGCGGAGCGCGGCGCGGCCTCGCGGCGGGTGCGGCTGAGCGTCGAGGCCAGCTTCGTGCCCTTCAGCACCGGGCGGTTCGCCCGCCCTAACCCGTACGAGGCGCGCATCGTCGATGACATCCTCGCCCACCCCGGGTTCCCCAAACGGGGCGAGCGCTCGGTGCTGGTGCTGCCGACGGTCACCGCCCCGGCCCGGCGGGTGCTGAGCGCGCTGGCGCAGGGCAACCCGGGCGTGGCCCGCCGGCTGGTGGCCGTCACCGGCGACGGCATCCCGGTGAACGCGCTGTTCCGGGACGGGGAGTTTGCGTGGCCGGTGCGGGCGCTGCCGATCCCGCTGGTGCTGTTCACGCACACCGACCCGCTCGACTTCGACGAGCCCGGCGGCCCGGCCCCGCCCGCGGGCTACGAACTCACCCCGCCGCCGCGCCCGGGCGTGGGGAAGCACACCACTGAAGACATCCGATTGTTCTCGGTCCTCATTCGCGTGTTCGCGGCCGGGGCCTACCCGGACGGCGCCGGCCGCATCGTGGACGGGGCCGACCAACTCGCCGAGCGGCTGCGCGGGTTCTCGCCGGCGTTCTTCGACCCGTCCGGGAACCGGATCAGCGGGTCCGGGGAGCACATCGTGGTGCTCCGCCCGGCGCCGCGAGTTGAAGGGGTTGTGGCGTACCCCGACGCGGAACTGGAGGTGTGGACCCGCAGGCGCGGGACGGGCTGGGACCGCATCCGCAGGCGGCCCGTCGTGCAGACCGTGCGGCCGAGCGACCTGGGGGGCAGCGAATGAGCACGGGCGCGATCCCCCCTTACCCGGAGTCGGCCGACGCGCCGCGGTTTTCCCCGTGGCGCTACGCCGGCCGGCTGGCCCCGCTCGCGGTGCTGTGGGCGGTGCTGGTCGGGCTGCTGGCGTGGCTGCTGGCGACCCGCGCCAACTGGAACGAGGAGTCCGACCGCGCCGACGTGCGCGAGTGGGTCGATAACACCCGCGTGTTCCGCAAAACACTCGCCGAACTGGTGAAGGAGTACGTCGATCTGCTCCACTCCCCGGACCTGCCCAACCGCGCCGACCGCGTCCACGACAAGCGGGCCGAGATCCGGCAGCACCTCGAGGCGATGGTCGAGCCGACCCGGATGTACACGGCACAGCTCCCGCTGTTCCCCAACGTGTACGCGCTGGAAGTCGAGTTCGCGGGGGTCAGCGACGCCGACGGCGCGCCAGCGGAACCCCTCACGTGGACCTCCCCGAAGCCGCGGCCCGGCGGGTCCGCGAAGGCGCAACTGCGCACCCTCGAGGTGGAGCCGCCGCTTGACCGCCCCGGCGCCCGCGCGACGGTGCGGTGCGTGTACCAACTGCACTCGTTCAACCGGATGCAGCAGCAGCAGGACGAGTTCCGGCACTGGCAGACGATCGCCGCCGGGGTGATCGTGCCGACCACCCTGCTGGCGGTGTTCCTGGTGGTGCGCGCGGTCCGACGGGAGCAGGCCCGGGAGCTCGAAAAGTGGCGCGTGGCCGCCGAGGCCGAGCACCGGGAGCGCGAGCTGCTCGCCGCGCAGGTGGAGCGCGAGCTGATCGAGCGCAACCTGCTGGAGGTCCGCGTCCGGCAGCAGGAGCTCGAGCGCGCGAGCGAGGAACTGGGCCGCAAGCTGCTCGAGCAGGAGCTGAACGCCGCCCAGCACAAGACCCGCGCCGCCGAGGCCGAGCGCGAGGCGCTGGAGATGAAGTCGCAGCTCTACGCCAGCATCGGCATCATGGCGGGCAGCTACGCGCACAACATCAAAAACCTGCTGGTGCGGCCGAACGACCTGATCGCGCGGTGCATGGAAGCGGCCGACGGGCCGCAGCACGAGATGCTCGACGAGGTGAAATCCACCCTGGGGACGGTGACAGAGCGGTTGCAGCAGATCCTGCGCACGGTGCGGCGCGACCCGGCCAACGCGGAGGTGACCCAGGTGGACGCGTTCAGCCTGTTTCGCGACACGCAGCGCACCTGGGCGGAGATGGGCCGCGACAAGTGGAAGCTCACGGTGGCGGCCGACGTGCCGCCGGGTTCCGCGCTCGTGACCGGCGACCTCTCGCACCTCCAGCAGGCGGTCGAGAACCTGGTGTTCAACGCCCGCGACGCCACGTTCGAGATGCGGAACTACCTCCGCGACGAGGCCAAGCGCGAGACGGACCCGGCGGCCCGCCGGCAGAAGCTCATGGCGGCGGCCGGCTGGAAGGGCGAGGTCCACCTGACCGCACGCCGGGACGGGGACCACGCGGTGCTCGAAGTACGCGACAACGGCATCGGGATGACGGACGAGGTGCGCCGCAACTGCCTGAAGACGCACTTCAGCACCAAGCGCGACAACGCGCTCTACGAGGGGTACAGCGCCGGCATGGGGCTCGGGTTGTCGTTCGTGGCGATGGTCCTGGAGCACCACGGCGGGGACCTGGAGATCGAATCGGCCCCGCTGCGCGGCACCACCTTCCGCGTGCGTTTCCCGCTGGTCGCGGAGTGAGAAGAGTAAGAGTGTTCACCGCAGAGGGCACGAGAGAGCGCGGAGAAAACCAAAATTCGGGAGAGTCGGGCTCAAAATCTTACCTCTCTGGGTCTTCTCTCGGCGCCCTCTCGTGCCCTCTGCGGTGAACACTCTTACTCTTCTGCCTTTTCCGGCAGCCGCCAGTCGATCGGCTCCTCGCCCGCGGCCTCGAGCGCCTCATTGACCTTCGAGAACGGTTTGGTCCCGAAGAACAGGTGCTCCGAAAACGGCGAGGGGTGCGCCGACTTCACAACCACGTGCTTCTTCTGGTCGATGAGGGGGATTTTCTTCTGTGCGTATGAGCCCCACAGCACGAACACGACCCGGCGTGACTGGGCACTCACGGCGGAAATTGCGGCGTCGGTGAACTTCTCCCACCCCTTGTCCTTGTGCGAGTTGGCTTGTCCCTTCCGCACGGTCATGCAGGCGTTGAGCATCAGGACGCCGCGCCGCGCCCACTCGGCCAAATAGCCGTGCTTGACCGGCGGGATGCCGAGGTCGGTTTCCAGTTCCTTGTAGATGTTGCGGAGCGAGGGCGGCGTCGCGACGCCGGGCTTGACCGAGAAGCACAGTCCGTGCGCTTGCCCCGGGCCGTGGTAGGGGTCCTGTCCGAGGATCAGAACCTTCACCTTATCGAGCGGGGTGAACCGGAAGGCGTTGAACACGTCCGGGGCCGGGGGAAACACGGTCTGCGTTTTGCGTTCTTCGATGATGAACCGAACAAGATCGGCCCAGTACGGCTTCCGCGTTTCGGGATCGAGGGCCTTGTGCCAGGACGGGTCGAGGTCGGCGGGCAGTCCGGGCACGCCGGGCGGGAGCGGGGGTAACTCTTCGGCCGCCGGTTCGGGTGCGGGCGGCTGCGGTTGGTCTTCATCGAACAGGGATGAGGGCTCAACGGCTTTCTTCTTTTTGCCCATACTCCGGCCTCGTGGGGTGGGGATTACTTTACCTCCCATCGAGCGCCGGTGCATCCCGCGTTGAGCCGATCACACGAAGTTCAATGCCGGACCAGGATCACGTTCCGCTGGATCTCAACGGCGCTCGGCCCGAGTACGAGCAGGAACCCGGCGGGGACACAGAACCCCACGCACCACAGCGCCACGATCGCCCCCCGCGCCGCGAGCCCCAGCGGCCCGGGGACGAACCGGTTCGAGACGGCGAACCCGCCGACGCAGACGAGCGCGCCGAACAGCAGCAGGGCGAACTCCGCGCCCAGCAACTTCTGGCCGAGCGGGTCCGTCCACAGCAGGGCGGTACGAGCCGGGTAGAACGCATCCAACACCAGGAACAGCAGCACGAGCGGTCCGAGCGGGAGCGCGAGCAGGAGCCACTGAAGTGTGGTCAGCGTCGCTGTCGGGGGCTGCTCCGGTGGGGTCGGGGCGGCCGGTGGGGCGGTATCCGGTTGCGCCTCAGCGGGCGGGGCGGCCGGTTGCGGTTCGGCGGGCGGAGCAGTTGCCATGAGAGCGGTGCCGTAGCGGGTGCGTGTTCGGTTCACTCAACCGTAGCACAGCCGAACCGCTCTCAGCGGGTGAAGAACTCGGCCACCACCTGAGTGTGGAGCGGGAACGCCAGGTCCGTGGCCTCACGGATTACGACCAACTCGGAAGTTTCGGGCGTCGGCGTGAAGCCCTTCAGCGCGCCCGCTGGCCGGGGCTGGGCGCGGCCGAACACGAGCAGCACCCCGTCGCCGCGATCGGAACTGAGCGTGCGGACGTGCTCGATCTCGGCCGGATCGACCCGCACCCCGGTCTCCTCGAACAGCTCGCGTGCGGCGGCCTGCTGCCACGTCTCCGCAAAGTCGATGTACCCGCCGGGCAGCGCGAGCCCGCCCACCTCCGGCGGGATCGCCCGGCGGACGCACAAGAGGCCGTCGTCGATCGGCAGCAGGCACACCGCGACCGGGATCGGGTTCCGGTAAGAGGTGTGGGCGCAGCCGGCGCAGGTCCGCGGCCACGGCTGGTCGGGGGCGAACGCGGCCCCGCAAAAGCCGCAGTGCGTGTTGGGTTTCATGAGCGGCACCGGAGTCGGGTCGGCGAGCCGCGCCGCGGGCGCGTTCCATCGGTCTATTGAACCGCAGCTGTTCCCGTCCGCAGCTCGCATCAGCGCTCCCGGGCGACCGGCACAACCGGCTAGCGACGAGGCTCGCGGCGCGAGCAGGCCGTACTCGTACACGCATCCGGTAATACGGCCGCTTTCTTGACGAGCCGCGACCACCGGGGGGTGGGAGACGTTACACCGCTCCCGGGCGGTCACGGCCCGTCAACAACACAGGATCACAGGCGCACCCACAGCACGAATTCCGGCCGAGTGGCGGCGCGAGCGCGGTGCCATCAGTTTAATGTGCGGCTTGCTTCGGCCGTCGGCCGCGTCTCTTTGTTCGCGGTTCCGCTGCCGCGTCACGTTTGGACGTGACCTTTGCGGCGCTGACGGTTCTGCCGTAACGGCGGGCGCGGATGCACGGGCAAGGGAGCACGGGCCGCAAGAAGCGGGCACGGTCCGCCGGGCCAGAAATCAGCCGTGAAGCTCGGCCGTTCCTTGCTCGCGGTGCGAAGGCGGGGCGTGTGCCGGTGGGGAAGCGATGGGACAGCGACGAGACGCCCGCTGGTACCGGAACGGGTCATGGACTGGCGATTCGCTGGTCCGCCGCTACCCACGAATCCCACGCTGGAAGTCGCGAACGAGGTCATCAGAGGAGAGGGCACCGGTCCCCGCTTCAAGCCGGTGCAAGAACGTAAACCATTGCCAAAATGAAACTTAAGCCGCGATCAGCTTGCTCATGCGAATTCGCTCGGCGGAGCAATCTGCGGGTCCCGGCCCCTTCGCAACGGGCGTTTCGGACTTTTGGAAGTGCGGAGCGGGAAAAATACGGTGCAACAACTGATGCGCCGGCCACCCGGCCGACGGTTTCGGTGAACGGGAGGGCCGGCGGCTGTTCCGAGCAACGGCCGCGCGACGGGCGTGTTACCCGGGCGCGGTCCGGCGGTGACTTCGGCTCTGCGACCGGCCCAAGGGGCTTAGCAGCGGATCGGCTTGATACCGAAGGTCGGCTGGCAGACGGAGAAAATGGGGGTGACTTTCACCGGGGCCGGGCACACCACCGGCGGGGTGGTCGGCTTCGTCGGCGGGGTCGGGCACGTCACCGGCTTGGACGGCGCGGGGCACGCGACCGGTACCGGGGCCGGCTTCACCGGCGTCGGGCAGGGGAGCGTGAACTTGTCGTCACACAGGAACTTGTCGTGGTTCTTCACCGGTGTCGGGCAGGTCGGCGTGACGGGCTTGGTGGGGGGCGGGCACACGTCCCACTTCACGTCCCACTTGATCGTCCCGACGCCGCAGATCACGAACTTCTTGTCGTCGCAGTCCTTGTCGTCCTTGGGGCCTTTGTCGTGATCGCACCATTTGTCATGGCCGGAACCGCAATCGTTGCCGCCGTGGTCGTCGCACGAGGGCACCTTGATTTCGCCGAAGTTGTACCCGGTGAGGGCCGTGCCGGTGACCGCGATGCCGCCGATCACGTCGCCGGTCACGGACCCGTTGGCGGGGGTACCGGGGGTGTTCTGGCCCTGGCTGTAGCCGGCGGGTTGCGACTCGGTGACCGTGTACGTGCCCGCGATCAGGTCGCCGAACCCGTACCGGCCGCTCGCGTCGGTCACCGCGGTCCGGGTGCCGGCCGGGCCGCTCAGGGTGACCTTCACGCCGGCGATCCCGCCCTCGCCCGCGTCCAACCGGCCGTTCTTGTTGGCGTCGCAGTACACGGTGCCGGACAGCGAACCGGTCGCGGGCGGCGCGGCGAGTTTCTCCCCGAAGTTGTTGTCGGTGCCGTCGACGCCGGAGTTCAGAACGATGTTGTTGAACGCGTCGTTCGTGGTGGTACCGGTGCCCGGCGTGCCCTGGGTGTCCGCGCCATCGGCGTACCCGCTCGGCTGGGTCTCGCGGATGGTGTACGTGCCGGGGTTGAGGTCCGCGAACGTGTACTTGCCGTCGGAACCGGTCTTTGTGGTCGCGCTGACCGCGAGGCCGGTTTCGGCTTCCGTGCCGCTCAGAGTGACGGTGACGTTCGCGATCGGCTGTTCGCCCGCGTCGAAGCGGCCGTCGCAGTCGGTATCGACGTAAACGAAACCGCTGAGCGAGGAGGGGACCAGAAGGGCCGGGACATCGCGCTGTTGGAGCTGTTCGAGCTTCGGAGCGAACCGGTTCGGGCGGGCGGGGCGAGTCACAAACTTCACGGGCCGAGTCTCCGTCAACGGAACGGGTGAGCCGTCGGACACGTGTCCGACGGTGACGCCCCGGCCGCGTGAGCAGCGGGTGCGTCTGTTTAGGGGGTGAGTGACCGGGAAAAGCGATTTGCGTTCCGAAACCGAGCGGAGTCGGGAAAAGGCGAAAATTAGAACCGAAATTGCGGGATATCAAATGAAACGCAGCTTATTTCCATTTCCCGCGTGTCAACTTTTCGGGCGCGAAGTGTTAGCGCTGTTGTCAAACGGAAGCGCGCGAGGGGACGCCGCTTCCCGCTTGGCGCGAAGCCCGCGGGTGCCGGCGCGACAAACACGAAACGAAGAAGCGGGGACTGGTCTGGCGGGGCCGCGGTGGGGGCCTCGGCACGGTTGCCTTCGCCCTCAGCGCGGGCCGACAAGTCCGCGGTCAGGTGTGAACGGCATCGAACGCAACCAGCGCCGGGGGGCCGAACAGGATCACCGGGAGCCACGCCGCCAGCGGCGGCGGCAGCACGTCCTGGTCCCCAAGGTACTTACACGCGATCACGAACAAGAAGGTTGCCGCGGATACGATCAGACACAAACCCGAGCTAATGATGACGTGGCGGTTCGGGTTCCCCAGGACCACCGACAGCCCGAACACGACCATAACCATGCCGATGAGGGGCCGGGTGACGCGCGTGTGGAACAGCACCGCGAGCTTTCCCCGGCGCCGCGGTTCGGGATCGACCAGCATCGTTTGCAGATCACTGGTGGCGGCGTAAATGTACCAGGCCCCGCCGCGGCACACGGCGTCGTAGTCCGCGTCTTGCACTTTCACGAAGAACCGCCCGGTCCCCAGAACGGTGAGGTTCAACGGGATCTCGCTCGTGAACGTGTCGGGCGTGGCGTCGGTCAGCAGCCACCCGCCGGTCAGCGGGTCGTCGCCCTGTTTGGGCAAGAACACCGCGTCCTGCGCGGTCAGATGCACCATGCCGCTGCGCGAGTGCTCCGGGAACGTGACGCACATCTTCTTGACGCGCTTGTCCTTGCGGAACCCGGACAGCCCCTCGAAGTGAATGCCGCTGCTGTCGTACGCGCCCATCAGGGCCTGGGCCTTCGCTTGGTCGGGGTCGTCGCGCTGGGTGGTCAGTGCGTCCGCCACTTCGGGGATCAGGAACTCCTGGTTCAGCGGTCCCAGCGCCAGGGTAACTGCGGCCCCGAGGAGCACCGGCCGGATCGCCCGCCGCGTGGGCACGCCCGCGGAGAGCAGCGGCAGCAGTTCGTTGTTGCGCTGCATCCAGGCCACGGTGAACGCGCCGGCGATCAGCGTGACGAAGTTGCCGAACAAGTCGAAATACTCGGGGACGCGGTTGCCGTAGTAGTAGGTAATGTGCCGCGCCGACGCGACGAACCCGCCCGGCTTGTTGACGAAGGCGTCCAGGTGGGTGAACAGGTCGATCACGATGAACAGCCCGACCAGGCTGATCAGCACGATGATGTAGGACCGGAAGAAGGTCCAGAGGAACATCCGGTCGATGGCGGTCATCACGGGCGCGGCCCCCCGACGGCCCCTTCTGCCACCCCGGCGGCGCCGCCGGAGGCGAGCCGTTCGGCCTTCGAGCGGGGCTTGTAGTTCTGCACGAACTGGATCACGAACTCGTCCCCCTCGCTGGCCGCCACGTACCCGTACCCGTTCGCGCGCAGCTCGCGCAGGGCCTCGCCCGGGGACCACCCGCGGTACTCCATGCGGTAGATGGCGGTGAGCCGGCCGGTGCGGTGCAGCCCGGCCTTGCAGTGCAGCAGCACGGGGTAGTTGCTCTCGTCGTCCAGCAGGTCGCGCCACTGCTTCACGGCGGGCGGCTCCCAGTCGAGCTGGTTCCCCGGCGGCAGAATGTCCGGCGTGAGCAACCGGTACCGTACACCGAGTTGCGCGCACAGCTCGCTCTCGCGCACTTGGCCCTTCCCGAGCCAGTGGTCGGGGAGCAGCGGGTCCGGTTCCTCGTGCTGGAGGTTGACGACCGTTTTGATGCCGTACCGGTCGACGGCTTCCCGGAACCCGGCGGCGGTCATCTGCCCCGAGCGGTAGAGCCGGCCGGGTTCGACCTCCCGGAACCGTTTGGCGTGGATGTACTGGGCGCGGTACGCCGCCGCCGGGGCGCCCAGAACGAGTGCCGCGGCGACGCACCCCAGTACCCACCGCAACCCGTTGCGCATCGGTGCCCACTGCTGAAGGAAGTAAGGGCGACACTAATACACAACCCGCCGGACGTGTCAACCGCGACCGGTTCGTGTACGCTAACGTAACATCCCACCCGCGAGGAACCCCTCATGCTCCTCTCCGCCGCGTTCGCGGTGCTTCTCGGCACCGCACCCGCCGCCCAGCCGGCACAGGCGCTCAAGTTAAAAGACGGCGACCGAATCGTGTGGCTCGGCGGCACGCTCGTCGAGCGCGAACAGCGGTACGGCTACTGGGAAGCGGCGCTCGTTGCCGCGAACGCCGACAAGAACATCACCGTCCGCAACCTCGGCTGGAGCGGCGACACGGTCCACGGCGAGTCCCGCGGGCGGTTCGACTTCAACAACCCGGACGCGTGTTTCAAACAAATCGTTGACCAAACGCTGGCACTGAAGCCCACCGTGATCTTCGTGAGCTACGGCTCGAACGAAGCGTTCGAGGGTAAAGAGGGGCTGCCGAAGTTCGAGAAGGGACTGGAAAAGCTCCTCGACGCGCTGAAACCCGCCAACGCGCGAATCGTCCTGTTCACGCCCATTCCGGTTAACGCTCTTGAAACGCAAGCGGGCGCGCCCAATCCGCAAAAGCGCAACGAGATGATTGACCTGTACGGCAAGAGCATCCAAACCCTGGCGCAAAAGCACGGGCACCAGTTCGCCGACTTGAATGAATTTGTGAAGGTCATCTTTTTCACCCAAGAAAGGTTTCTCAAAGACGATCAAAAGCTCCGAAGCCAGCACCCACCACTCACGACGAACGGCGTGCATTTGACCCAGGACGGATATCGAATGACCGCCACAGCGTTCATTGCGAGCCTAGGGTATTCTGCCGCCGGCCCTACCGGCGAGCGCGAGAAAGAGCTTGAGCTGCTTCGCCAGGCGATCGTCGCGAAGAACGAGCAGTTCTTCAACAAGTGGCGCCCGCAGAACGAGACCTACCTGTTCGGGTTCCGCAAGCACGAGCAAGGTAAGAACGCGAAGGAGATGGCCGAGTTCGATCCCTTCATCCAGAAGGCCGAGGACGAAATCGCCCGGCTCCGCAAGGGGCTAAAGTAACGAACCCGCCCCAACCGCCCGGGCGAAACGCTCGGTGCGCCCGCTCCCGAATCGCACACCAACCCCCTCCCACTATGCGCACATACACGCTCAGCCTGCTACTCGCGCTTGTGCCGTCGGTCGCGCTCGCGCAGACCAACGCCACGGTGCCTGACCCGGACCCCGAACTGGAGCGCAAGACGTTCATCGTCGCGCCGGGGTTCGAGGTGACGCTCTGGGCGGCCGACCCGCTGCTCGCCAAGCCGATTCAGATGAACTTCGACCCGCAGGGCCGGCTCTGGGTCGCCAGTAGCGAGCACTACCCGCAGATCAAGCCGGGCGAGAAGGCCAACGACAAGATCATCGTGCTCGAAGACACGAAGGGCACCGGCCGAGCGGACAAGACCACCGTGTTCGCCGACGGGTTGCTCATCCCCACGGGACTCGAACCCGGTGACGGCGGCGTGTATGTCGCTAACAGCACCGAACTCGTTCACCTGAGTGCGAGCAAGCCGGGCGGTCAAGCGGACAAGAAGCGGGTGCTGCTGAGCGGGTTCGGCACCGAGGACACGCACCATATCATTCACACGTTCCGGTGGGGACCGGACTGCCGGCTCTACTTCAACCAGTCGATCTACATTCACTCGCACGTCGAAACCCCTACGGGGGTGAAGCGGCTCAACGCCGGCGGGATCTGGCGGTTCAACCCCGACAAAACCGAACTCGACGTGTTCGCCCGCGGGTGGGTGAACACGTGGGGTCATGCGTTCGACAAATACGGCCAGTCGTTCGCGACCGACGGGGCCGGCGGTGAGGGCATCAACCACGTCGTTCCCGGCGGGTACTATCTCACTTCGCAGGGGCCGCACGCGCAACGGGTACTGCACGGGCTGAACCCCGGCTCGCCCAAACACTGCGGGCTCGAGATCATCAGCGGGCGGCACTTTCCGGACGACTGGCAGGGCGACCTCATCACGAACGACTTCCGCGGGCACCGCGTCTGCCGGTTCAAGCTCCAGGACGACGGCAGCACGTTCGCCAGCCGCGAGATGACGGAGGTGATCAAGAGCAACCATCCGGCGTTCCGGCCGATCGACGTGAAGATGGGGCCGGACGGCGCGCTATACATCGCGGACTGGTACAACCCGATCATCCAGCACGGCGAGGTGGACTTCCGCGACCCGCGCCGCGACAAGACGCACGGCCGCATCTGGCGTGTCACCGCGAAGGGCCGCGATCTCGTGAAGCCGCCGAAGTTGGTGGACGCCACTGTTCCCGAACTGCTGGAGCAGTTGAAGGCGCCGGAGCAGTGGACCCGCCAGCAGGCGAAGCGCGTGCTCAAGGAGCGCGGCGCCGAAAAGGTACTGCCGGAATTGGAGAAGTGGGCAAAGAAGGCCGCCGACCCTGATCCGACCGACTACCGCCCCCTGCTCGAAGTGCTCCGACTCCACGAAGCATTCGGGACCGTCGCCACGCTGCCGCCCGACGCGCGAGAGGCAACTCACGCCACGTTTGATTTGCTGACCGGACTGCTGCACTGCCCGCAGCCGGAGGTTGCGGGACTCGCGACAAGACTACTGGCAGAGTCCGGCGTCCGCGATGATCGGAAGGTGTCAATAATAGCTGCGGGGTGTAGCCACCCCCATCCGCGAGTCCGCATGGAGGCCGTCCGCGCACTCGCCGGCATCCGACACCTCGCGTCTGCGCCCATCGCGCTGACGGTTCTTGATAAGCCAATGGACCGCGTTCTCGACTACGCCCTCTGGCTGACGGTGCGCGAACTCGAACCGTACTGGCTCCCCGAGTTCCAGGCGGGCAAGCTCACGTTCGGCGGCGACGCGAAGAAGCTCGCGTTCGCTCTCAACGCGATCGGCAACAAGGACACCGTGAAGCCCGTTCTCGCGCTGATCGACGGCGGAAAGGTGCCGAAAGAGAACGTTCGCGGGCTGTACCTGTTACTCGCGCAGATCGGTGGCGCTGGTGAGATCACAAAGGTTCTCACGCATGCCGGAGAAACCGACACCCCCGAGGCCCAGCGGGCCGAACTCACCCAGGCGGTTGAAGACGCGATCCGCACGCGCAAGATCACCGCGCCGAAGGGGGCGGCCGCCCTGAACCCCCTTCTGAAAGGCACCGGAGCCGCACGACGCTCGGCGATGCGTATCGCCGGATTGTGGAAGTCTGAAGAGCACGCTCTGGTACTGTCGAAGGTGGCGAGCGACGCGCAGGGCACCACCGAGGACCGTCGGGCCGCGCTCGAAGGGCTGGCCGCGATGGGTGGGTCGCTCGCCCAGAGCACGCTTGACGCGCTGATGTCGCCGAAGTCGCCGCCGGCGTTCCGGCGCGACGCGATCATCGTTTACACCGCCACCAAACCCGACGACGCGGCCACCAAAGCGGCCGAATTTCTCACGGGCGCCCAACCCGACGAAGAGTTGACCGACCTGTTCGCGGCGTTCGTCAACCGAAAGGGGGGAGCGGCCACTCTGGCGAAGGCGCTCACAGGGAAGACGTTCGCTGCCGATGTCGCGAAGATCGGACTGAAGGCCGTTCGCGCCAACGGTCAGCCCGCGGACGATCTCGTTGCGGCGCTCACGAAGGCCGGGGGGCTCGATGCACCTCGCAAGCCGCCTACCGATGCCGAGGTGAAAGCGCTCACCGCCGAAGCACTCAAAACCGGCGACGCGGCGCGGGGCGAAGTGGTGTTCCGGCGCAAGGAGCTTCAGTGCGTCGCGTGCCACGCTTACGGTGGCGCCGGCGGGCAGGTCGGTCCGGACCTCACGTCGATCGGCGCCAGCGCGCAGCCCGACTACCTTGTCGACTCGCTCCTGCTGCCACATAAGGCGATCAAGGAAGGGTTCGACGTGACCCGCGTTGTCACCGTCGAGGACAAGGTGCTTCAGGGGATCAAGATCCGCGAGGCGAACGGGCTCCTCGTTCTTCGCACCGCGGAGGATAAGGAAATCACGGTCCCGGTGAAGGACGTCGCGGAGCAAAGCAAGTCCACGAAGTCGCTCATGCCCGAAGGGCTAACGGACCCGCTTACGAAGCAGGACTTCGCGGACCTCGTGAAGTACCTGTCGGAACTCGGAAAGGTGGGCGGGAGCTACGCACCGAGCAAGGCGCGGCTGGTACGCCGGTGGCAGGTGATCGACCCGAGCCCGACGAACCTGAACGCGTTCCGTCGCGCCCGCGTGAGCGCCGCGGCCGAGCCGGACGCGCCGTTCACATGGTCGCAGGGGTACTCGAAAACGTCGGGCGATTTACCGCTCGCAGAACTGCCGAAGTTTACCGTGTGGGCCGACACCGCGCCGCAGAGCGTGGTCCGGTTCCAGTTGGACGTGACTACTGCGGGCGCGGCGAAGCTCAAGTTCAACTCGGTAGCCGGGCTGACGGTCTACGTCGGCAACGTCCCGGTCGAACCGAAGCCGGAGACGGTGCTCGATCTCAAGACCGGCGTACAGACGGTGACGGTCCTGATCGACCGCTCGAAGCGCACCGAAGACGTGCGTATCGAACTGGACGACGTGGAGAAGTCGCCGGCCCGCGTCGCGGTGGTGGGCGGGAAGTAGCTCACACTGGGGCGCGGGTCCGCTGACCGTTCGAGTGCCGAGTGCGCTCGGCGGTTCGGTCACGCGAACTGAACACGATCGCATTTGCGGACCAGAGGTCCGCGCTCCAGAAACGCACGCATGTATACAGCACTGTTCGCGGTTCACTTGGGCGATGGGGCGCTTTCCGACGTGTGGTTGGCGTCCGGGTTCGCCGGGATGGCGGTTCTGCTAGCGATCGCGCTGTACCGGGTGCGTGAGGACGAGATCCCACGCATCGGGGTGCTGACGGCCGCGTTCTTTGTGGCGTCGAGCGTTCACATCAAGCTCGCGGTGCTGCCGACGAGCGTTCACCTGATCTTAAACGGTCTGGTGGGTGTGGTGCTGGGGCGCCGCGCTCCGCTGGCGGTATCGATCGGACTGGGCTTGCAGTTCGCGTTACTCCAGCACGGCGGTTGGTCCACGCTAGGGCTGAACACGTGCATCGTGGGTGTGCCCGCTCTTGCGGCGGGGCTCCTGTACCCGGCGCTACGCCGGTTGGGTGTGCCGGCGTTCGCTCGCGGCGTGCTGCTCGGGGGCGGTGCCGTTGCGGCCGCCGTCCTGCTGAATTTCGTGGCGCTGCTTCTGGGCGGAAAGTACGAGTGGGAGCGGCTCGCTCAACTCGTGTTGCTCGCCCACTTGCCTGTTGTGGTCGTGGAAGGGGCGATGCTCGGCGTACTGGTGAGCTATCTGGAAAAGGTGAAGCCGGAGATGCTCGGCTCCGTTCCCGTCCCGCAAGAACCGGCGAATCAGCCAGAAGACGCTCCGTAGTAAGTGCTTTGTCACGCGGGTCAGCACGACCGGCCCGCGTGGCAAGCGCTATGCCGGAAAGATTTCTTCAAAAGGGACTTCCCACTGCCCGATGCCCACACTCACGGTGACCGTTTGCTTCTTGGCGTCCACCTTCACGACCTTTCCAGTCGAGCCGAACCGCTGCACCGTCACCAAGGTTCCCGTTTTCAGCGTCGCACGAAGCTCGTTGAGAGCCGCCCGCTCGGCGGCCTGATTGTCGAGCGCCGCACGCTCGCGAGCCAGTTGCTCTTTCTCCCGGTCGGCCTCGTGCCGGGCGGCCAGCGCGTCGACCTTCGCTTGCTCGGCCTCCAACCGCAATTCTTGAAGCCGGGCCAGTTCGCCGCCCTTCCCCTTGCGCTTCTTAAGGTACTTGTGCGCCTTGCGCAACAGATCCTTCGGCAACTTGAGGCGCCGGGCGATCTTGAGTGCGTTACTCATCCCGAACTGCCCGATGTGCAACCGGTAGGTCGGGCGCATGGTTTCAATGTCGAACTCGACGGCCCCGTTCTCGGCCCGGTCGTTGTTAAACGCGTAGGTCTTCAGGTCGCCGAGGTGCGTCGTCACGATGGCGCGACACCGCACCGAATCGAGTTGGTCGAGGATCGCGCGCCCGAGCGCCGCGCCTTCGGTCGGGTCCGTACCCGCGCCCAATTCGTCCAGCAGGATAAGGCTGTGTTCGTCTGCGACCTGGAATATAGAGCTGATGCGCGTGATGTGTGAAGAGAACGTGCTGAGTGACTGTTCCAGACTTTGCTCGTCGCCGATGTCTGCGAGGATGTGGCGGAAGACGGGGACTAAACTCCCTTCGCCCGCGGGGATGTGCATCCCGCACTGGGCCATCAGACACAAGAGCCCGGTCGTTTTCAGCGTTACCGTTTTGCCGCCGGTGTTGGGTCCGGTAATCACCAGCAGGTTAAACCCGATCCCGAGCCGGATATCGATCGGAACCACCGAGCGCGTTTTGGGCTTGGGGCTCGGTGCGGAACTGCCGGAACCGGGCGGCGGTGCTTCAGCGACCGGGTCGTTGCGGAACATCGCTTCGAGCAGCGGGTGACGGGCTTGGCGGAGCCACAGCTTTCCTTCTGTGTTCACGTCCGGCGGCCACATGTTGAAGTCGCGAGCGTAACGAGCCCTTGCGGTGATGAGGTCCAGCTTCGCGATCACTTCCAGCGAGTAGATCAGCGGCTTCGAGACCTTCCCGACCTCGCTGCTGAGCCGCCGCAGCACCCGCTTCACCTCGCGGTCCTCGTCGGCCTTCAGTTGCACCCGCTCGGCGCTCAGGTTGGCGATGCTGGCGGGCTCGATGAAGACCGTTTCGCCGGTCCCGCTGACGCGGTGGACCACCCCGTTGACCTTGTGCCGGTGGTTCACCGACACCGGTAGCACGTAGTGGTCCCCGTGAACGGTCGCGTTCGGGTAGCTCAGGATCTTGCGTAACTCGGGGTCGCGCAGCAGGCGCCGGACCTCGGCCTTCACCTTCTCGTCGAGATCGAAGAGCTTCTGGCGCACCGCGGCCAAGTCGCGGCTGGCCATGTCAAGAACATGCCCGCGCCCGTCGATGCACCCCCCGATGGACTTGCCGACGGTGCCGAGGTCTTCGATCCCGGAGAGGTGGTCGATGATTCCCGTAAGGTGCTCCGCCAAGCGCATCCGGTAACGGTACATAGCGCCGGTGCAGTTGAGTGCTTCGGCCACCTCAATGAGTTGCTCGGCGGTGAGCATGGTGCCGATTTGCGCCCGGCGCGCGACCAATCGGACATCGTGCAGGCCCGCAAAGGGCGGCGCCTGATTCAGCCCGAGCGCCTCAACCATCTCCGTCGTGAGTTGGATTTCCTTGCGGATCGTGCCGGGGTCGAGTGACGGCTCGGTCTGGCGCGCGAGGTCGCGACCGAGTGTGGATGCGGCGTATCCGGCGAGCAGTTCGCGAACCTTCTCGAAGCCGAGGAGATCGAGCGTGTGAGCGTCCATGAGGGCTGCGGCAGCCTGTGTTGCTTCGAGGGTAATCATGATACCCGTGACACGCCCGTAGCGCGGCGGGTTCGGATAGGTGGATTGTACGCGGCCGGCGAGCGGGGGCGTGCCTCCCGCGAGGAACCTTTCACCGACCGGTGGTGCATTCCTCGGGGTTCGCACACTGCTTCGCTGTGCGATCATTTCGCCTGTCGCGCCCAGGTTTCGAGGAAGTAGCCGCTGCCGGTGGGCGATTCGAACTTGGTCGGTTTGGGCTTATCAACCGGTCCGTAGCACATTTTCAGCTGGTTCCCAGCCAGTTCGTAGATGCCGTGGCACTTCTTGCCCTTTTGCGGCCCGTCGGCGAACTCGAACGTGATCGCCTTTGGTGCGGTAGCTGCGTCGAGGGTGATGTTCGCCAGCGCTAGACGGAAGATGATCGGCTTCCCGTCTTTGTCCAGCTTCGAGTCCTTAAAGTACAGGAAATACTCGCTCTTATCGAACACCGCAGTCACCTGCTTCATGATGTCCGTGGGCATCATGGCTTTGCCTTCGGTCTCACACTGGAGCGGCTTCCAGTAGCCCTGCACCTTGTCGAGGTCGTTGGCCGGCGCGGGCGCCGGTGGGTTGGCGAGCACCACGGTCGCGAACGTCAGCGCGCTCATCAGGACTCCTACACGAACCATCGCACACCCCCGCGGGTTCCAGTCCGGTTTATCGGGCATATGGCCGGGCCGGTCGGTCACGTCAATCTCAACCGAGCCGTTCACACACGACCGCAGTGTGCGACCCCCTAACTCGCGTGAGCAACACCCCTCGATGACCGGGGCCGGCGAGCTTCAACTTCTTCAACACCTCTGTCGGGTCGGCGGGCGATCCGCGGTTGATGATCGTGACCCGCCCGACTTGCCGCTCGCGCAGGTAGTCGCGCAGATGTTTTGGGTGGAAGGGGGCCGTGTGCTCGACCCGGTACGCGGTCGCGAAGGCGGTGGGGGTGTGCGTGCCGGCGGTGAGTAGTTGGACCTCGAAGTCGGTTACTTCAGCGCTGAGGCGTTCCGCAAGTTGAGCAACCAGCCCGGCCCGCGTGACCGCCGGATCGGGGTCATACAGCACGCTCCCCACCCGTTCCGCGAGCGGCGGCAAAGCCGATTCTCCTTCGCCGGTCAGCGTTTCGCCGGAGGGAAGTACGGTCGCGCGGCGGGCCACCCAGCGCAGCGGTCCGAACCACAGTACACACTCTTTCAATTCGCCGCTCAGTGACACGAACTCGGCCTCTGCGGCGCCCGGGATGTCGGACTTCGCCACTCCTGGTGCGATTTTCACCCCGAGCGGGAAGTCCGCTCCGAACCGTCCGCGAATTGCGCCCAGGGAAGGTGCGTAGTCTTCGGGATCGAGAAACCGCCGACCGCTCGCCCGGCGAGCCGGGTCCGCGAATGCGCTCTTCGCGTCCGGGAGCGGAACCGCAATCGCATCGCCCGTAACCCCGCGCACGCGGTCGGTCACTCCGAGCGCGGCGGCGTTGGCCACGCACATGGCAACCCGTAACGGGTCAAGATCCACCGCGTCCACCGTCAACCCGGTGCGTGCCAAGGCGATCGCATCGGCACCGACCCCGCAACACACGTCCGCAACGTTCCCGAACTCCGCGAACCGTCGCGCCCGGTGCCGTCCCACGATTTCACTCGTGGACTGCTCCAGCGCCTCGCGGGTGAAGTACATGAGGGCCGCATCGGCGAACTTGTCGCGAGCTTTGATTCGCAACAGAGCGGTCTCGAGTGCTGCGTGGGCGAGAGCCGGTGCATGGTGCTTTCGGAGCGTTGCGGCGCACGTAAGGAACGTGGCTTCCGTCGGTTGGAGCGAAACGGCTTGGCGCAATAACCGTTGTCCCGTGGGGCTCAGCAACTCGCGAAACGTTTCCAGGTCCATTGCCGCGTCTCGCACTCGACGTTCGTGTATCCAACCGATACCCTAAACCGAATCAGTCAAGGGCACACACACAGCATAAGGAGTCGATAATGGGGAACCCCGCGAGCGATACCCGGAAGGCGACCGAAAAGCGCCGCAAGCGGTACGAAGCACGCCTCGGGCCGGGCGTCTACCTTCCGAAGCAAGAACGCCTTGCCGTGAACGCCGAGATGGAAAAGTTCGCCGCGGCCGAGAAGGAACGCCTCGCCAAGGTCAAGGCCGAACGCGAAGCCAAGCGGAAGGCCAAGAAAGCTGCTCCGAAGCCGGCCGCCGCTCCTGCTCCTGCTCCCGAAGAAGCCAAGGCATAAAACCAAGAGCAAGCGTATTCACCGCAGAGAGCACGGGAGGGCGCAGAGAGAAGGCACCAAGAGAGTTAACTGAACTCTTTTCTCATGCCTCCTCTCTGCGCCCTCCCGTGCTCTCTGCGGTGAATACGCTTTATCACGCCCTCCACACCAACCGACACTACCGCGCCCTCCCTCCGCGGTGAATACTCTTCTATCAGAGCCAGTTGGGCTCGGCGTCCAAGTCGTCGGGCGCGAACTCGCCCAGCTTCCATTTCTCGACCGCCAGCGCTGCCATCGCGGCGTTGTCCGTACACAGCGACAGCGGCGGGATAAACAGTTCCGCTCCCTCTTTCTTGCACATCGCTTCCAACGCGGCTCGGAGCAGCTTGTTCGCGCTCACGCCGCCCCCAACGGCGAGCCGCGTGAGACCGGTTTTGCGCAGCGCCTGCTTACACTTCATCGCGAGCACATCGACCACCGCCGACTGAAAGCTCGCCGCGAGGTCGGCCCGCTTCTGCCCGGGACCGGGTGGGGCGGCGCGTTTCACGTCCTGTCCGTGGCACGCGTACATCACCGCCGTCTTCAGACCGCTGAAGCTGAACTCCAACCGACCGTCATCGATGAACGAGCGCGGGAAATCGTGCGCCTTAGGGTTCCCTGCCGCCGCCTCGCGCTCGACCGCCGGTCCCCCTGGGAAGCCGAGCCCCAGAATCGCGGCCACCTTATCGAACGCCTCGCCCGCGGCGTCGTCGCGGGTGCCGCCGAGCAACTCCATCGACAGCGCGGCGTCGCACCGGAACAGCGCCGTGTGCCCGCCGCTCACCACGAGACCGACGCACGGGAAGATGTCACGGCCCGCGGCCAGCCGGCACGCGAAGATGTGGCTGGCGACGTGGTTCACGGCGATCAACGGGATGCCGAGCCCGAACGCGAGCGCCTTGGCCGCGCTCACGCCCACCAGCAGCGCCCCGACCAGACCGGGGGTGTTGTGAACCGCCACACAGCCGATGTCCTTCAACCCGATGTTGGCACGCGTTAGCGCGTCATCGACCACCGGCAGCAGGCTCCGCAGGTGGGCGCGGGACGCGATCTCGGGAACGACCCCGCCGAATCGCGCGTGCAGGTCCGTTTGCGACGCGACCACACTCGACAGCACTTGCAGTTCGTCCGTGAACACCGCCGCCGCCGTCTCGTCGCACGAAGTTTCGAGGGCCAAGAAGTACGTCACTCGGTTCATCCCTGGGACTGCGGGCGTCCCGCCCGCTCTGTGCGCCGCGAATGCGGTTTCGGCGCCTTGCCGCGCTACAGGACCAGTGTAGCAGAGGGCGCGGCGTCCGCGGCCCCGGTTGATGGCTCCCACCACCGCGCCGCCAGCGCCGGGGTCCACTCGGTGCTGCACGCACATGCCACGAGCGCGGCCTCCAGGGCGCACGCCGTTTGAAATCGCTCCGCCGGCTCTTTCGCTAGGCACTTCGCAACCACGCCGGCGAGGTCGGCCGGCACGTCGGGGCGAACGGAGCGTACGTCCGGGGCAGGTTGCGTCAGGTGCGCGTTAATCATCTTGCCGACGCTCGCGCCCTCGAACGGCGGGCGCCCGGTCAGGCAGAAGAACGCTACCGCGCCGAGCGAGTACAGGTCGCCGCGCGGGTCCACGCTCTCGCCGGCGGCCTGCTCGGGGCACATGTACGCCGGGGTGCCCAGCACGGTTCCGGCGCGGGTGATCTTCACGTCGCTCGAAGATCCGTGGTCTTGTACCAGTCCGAAGTCGAGCAGCTTCGCCACGTCGCGCTGCCCGCCGAGGGCCGCGACGATGATGTTGGCGGGCTTCAGGTCGCGGTGGACCATCCCGGCCCCGTGCGCCTCCGACAGCGCGCCGCACAACTGCCGCAGCAGGTACACCGCGCGGCCCGCGGGCAGCGCCCCCCGGTCCTTCACCAAGCGGTCGAGCGTCGGTCCTTCGAGGTACTCCATCACGTAGTAGAAGCTGCCGTCGTCGCCGCGCCCGTAGTCGTAGATGCGGACCGTGTTGAAGTGCGTGAGGCCGGTGACGGCCCGCACCTCGCGCTCGAACCGGGCCGCGGTGGCGGGCTCGGAAGCCAGATCGGCCCGCACAAACTTCATGGCGCACGGGCGCTTCAGCAGCCGGTGCTCGGCGAGCCAGACCTCGCCCATTCCGCCCTCGCCGAGTCGCTTGCGCAGCGTGTACGCCCCCAACTGCTTCAACTCGCGCACCGCGTCGAACGCTTGCCGCTGGAGAGTACTCGAGCGGGCCGCGCTGAACACCGCGATTACGCCGGCCATGAACAGCGGCAGCGCCGTCGTCGGGAGCACATACGCGAGCGTCGGCCGCACCATGGGGTTGGCGGCGGCGGCCAGCGCCGTGGCTACGAGCGGCACCGAGATCAGCACCGCCGACCCGATCAGGCTGCGCCGCCGCGTGTTCGGAATGAGTACGCCGTACAGCACGATCGCGAACAGCAGCGGCAGCCCCGTCATCAGCGAGTTGAACCGGTAAAGCAGGTGGTGGTACCGCGCGTCCGGCGACGGGGCCGCGTCGGTTTCGAGCACCACGAACCGGGCAACGAACCCGGCGCCGGCGATGATACCGAACTCGGTCACCTCAACCGCCCGGAGCGCCCCGAGCGACGCGCCGGGGTACCGGAGCAGGAACGCCAGCCCGGCGGCGCTCTGGCCGAACACGAGCAGCGGGAGCCCGACCGCCCACCGCCCCAGCCCGGCCTCTTCCGGCACCGGGGCGAGGCCGGTGAGCCCCAGGAAGGCGACCACACCGGTCACGAGCCCGATCGAGCCGTGTGTGACCAGTAGTCGCTTGCGCAGGAGCTGGCGTGTCTCTTCGGCGAACCCGGCCGACCCCGTCGATGCGGTGCGCGGCGGCATGATGCTGGTTTGGGCGCCCGTCGGGTTTTGCGTCACGGGCCGAACGAGCGTCTCATCGACCGTGTTCGGGACCGGGCGTGCCACGGTCGTGTCGGGCGCCCCGTCGGGCGGACGAACGGCGGTGACGTCCGGGGTATCGGGCATGTGCGGCAGCTCAGCGCAGGTGGGCTTCAGAATAAGATACCACACGTCTCGCCCGCGTTGCCGAAACGCCAGCAATCGTGGCTTCGGGCGAAAAGAGCGTTTGCCGCGAGCGGCGCTTCTCGCGGTTGGCGTCCGCCGTCACGGCGCCGCGTCCTCGCTCGGCTCCTCGGGCGATACAAGGTACAGATGGCACAGCTTCGGGAACCGCTGGCGCATCTCGTCGGGGTCGTCGAAGTCCCAGTCGGTGCCCTCGGGCGGGGGCGGCGGGGCGTCCTCCTCGGCGCGATCGAGCCGCGTGTAGAAGTCGCTCATCCCGGTTTTCTCTTCGTACACCCGCAGCGCCGCGGCATCGAGCCCGAACCCGTCCACTGGGTCGCCGTCGAGAAGGTCGGCGAGTGAGTCCGGGTTCTTCAGGGCGTGTTCGTAGGCGTGCCGGCCGCGGCCCACCAGCCACACCCGGAAGTCCCGGAACCCGTCGTCCGAGCTGCCGCCGTTGATAAGCTGCGCCGCACCCCACAGGTCGATGAGGTTCGCGGAGCGGACGGCCTCGTCGAACTTGACCTGGAACTCGATCACCTCGAACCACTTGAGGTCGCCGAGCCGCTCTTTAAGGGCCTCGAAATGGTCGATCGCGTCGGGCCGGTAGGCGTCTTCGATCACCTTCCAGAACGATTTCCAGTCCATCGCGCACCTCATTACGGTGCGGCGTGCCGGGGCATCATCTGGCCGCGCCGCGGTGCAAGTATAGGGCTGCCAAGCCATTTTGGGTGAAACCGGGTCGGCTGCCACACGCGGCCCCGCGCAATACCGCATCAAGGCCAACCGAATCGAGGCGGATCTCGGTGAAAGTGTGGAAGCACCTTCGACAATTTTCGAGCCACCTGAAAGTTGCGCCAAGAGTGGATCTAAGTCAGCCGATATCTGATCCGAATCAAGCAAGAGCCGCGAATCGCGCGCCCCTGACCGGCCCGGCTGCGAACCTGCTCCGCCTCACGCACTTACACCGCATCGCACCGCGCACCATTCGAGCTGAATCGCTTTACGTCCTTCCTCACCCGATGAGGCTAATTCTGTTCCAGTGAAAAGCCTTAGGCAAATCCGCTGCGTTATCACCGAACAATATTCTTGACAGGAGAAATACTGACAAAAAGAGTGTATACTCTAATTAGCGACAACATCATCGCAGCCTTCACCTGCTTCAAAAACAGACAAGTGTCAACGCGTCGCCGCCCCGCGTGAGAGCCCTTCGCGGCAACAGACCCATCGGTTGGATACTCACTAGAGGATCTTCATGGGACTCTTGAGCCGTTTGTTCAAGGCCGCATCGGGAGCGACAGGCGATGTCACCAGCCCCCCCTCGCACACCGGGCACCGGTTGCCCATCGAAGTGCCGGTCCAGATCCTCGACGCGATCAAATTCAATGTCATGTACTGCGACACGCAGTTCGTGATCCGGTACGCGAACCCGGCGACCATTCAGACGCTCAAGCGGCTTCAGCAGTACTTGCCGATCCCGGCGGAATCGCTCGTGGGCAGTTCGATCGATGTGTTCCACAAGCGCCCAGCACACCAGCGTGGGGTGCTGGCGAGCGCGAGCACGATCCCCCCGGTGACCAACATCCGGGTCGGGCCGGAAACGCTCGAGTTGCGCGTTCAACCGGTGTTCTCCGTTACAGGCACCCGGCTCGGGACGCTCGTCACCTGGGACGTGATCACCCGGCAACTCGAGCTGGAAGCCGCCAACACGGACTCGCGGGGCCAAATCGATTCGATCAAACAGTCCTTTGCTGTCATCGAATTTGAAATGAACGGCAATGTCCGGACCGCCAACGATGTGTTCCTCAAGGCGATGGGGTACACGCTGGCCGAGATCAAAGGGCGGCACCACAGCATGTTTGTGGAACAGGCGTACGCGGCCAGCGCTGAATATCGGGAGTTCTGGGCCAAGTTGAACCGGGGCGAGCCGGTGATCCGGGAACTCAAACGGGTGGACAAGGCCGGGCAAGAGGTCTGGCTCCAGGCCTCGTACAACCCCATCATGGGTGCCGACGGCAAACCCTACAAAGTGGTGAAATTCGCCACCGACCTGACCGAGCAAAAGCGCAAAGCCGGGGCGATCCTCAGCGCGGTCAACCGAATGGCCAGCGGCGACTTCGCTCAGACCGTCCCGTCGCTCGGGGACGACCTGTTGGCCCAAGTCGGCACCGCGCTCAACGAGGCGATCGGTGCGGTCCGCTCTGCCCTGGAGAGCGTGCGGGAGGTGTCCGAACAGTTGGCCGATGCGGCCGCTCAACTGTCGAGCGCAAGCGAAGAGATCTCCACGGGCGCGCAGCAGCAGGCGAGCAGTTTGGAGGAGACCGCGAGCACGCTGCACGAGATCACGGCCACGGTACGACAGAGTGCGGACAGCGCGCAGCAGGCGCGTCAGTTGGCCAACGGGTCCCGGGAGGTGGCCGAGAGGGGCGGCTCGGTCGTGAGCGGGGCGGTGGAAGCGATGGGGGAGATCAACACGTCCAGCAAGAAGATCGCGGAGATCATCACCACCATTGACGAGATCGCGTTCCAGACCAACCTGCTGGCCCTCAACGCCGCCGTCGAGGCGGCCCGAGCCGGTGAGCAGGGGCGCGGGTTCGCGGTAGTGGCGTCGGAGGTGCGCAACCTGGCCCAGCGCTCGGCGACCGCGGCCAAAGAAATCAAGGCACTGATCGGCGACAGTGTGAAAAAGGTGGACGCCGGTACCGACTTGGTGAACCGGTCCGGTGCGACCCTGGCGGAAATCGTGTCCAGCGTCAAACGCGTCACGGAGATCGTGGCCGAGATCGCCTCGGCCAGCAAGGACCAAGCGTCGGGGATCGAACAAGTTAATAAGGCGGTGGGCCAGATGGACACCGTCACCCAGCGGAACGCGAGCCAGACCGAGGAGATGAGCGCCACCGCCCAAACCCTCACGGACCAGGCCGCGCAGCTCCGCGAACTGGTGGCCCGGTTCAAACTCGGGGCCGTGAGCCGGCCATCGGTACGCAAAGCCTCGACGAAGGCCAGAAGCTACGGCTAGCAGGTGGAACGTCTGTCGTGCGATCATTGCGACCAGTCGCTCCCAATAGCTTTTCGCGAGGCAGCACGAGCAAACAAAGGCCTGCACGCACCGGGTGACGCCCTCGCGCCGATCCGGTCCCGGTCGGGCGTTCGCCGCTTGGCCCAACCGAGCAACCCCGGCCGGTAGCCCCTTCCCTGCTTGCGCTTAGATGCCGAGCAACTCGCGCCCGGCCTTTGCGGAGCGCCGGTCGGGCGCTCGCGGGTCGTCGGTCACTTCCAACTCCCAGCAGCAGTGCAGGCCGTACACGTCTTCCGGGCTCATGTCGGCGCGGGCCTCGCCGATCAGCGCCGCCGGGATCGAGCCGACCATACCTAACCCGACGAAGTCGGTGCCGTCGCCGTTGAGCCCGGTGTACGTGTACCGGAGCAGCCACACCTGGCGCCGGTCGTCGGTGGGGACCCAGTTGAGTTCGCGCGTGTCGAACAGCTCGATGTGCGTCGGCGGGCCGGTGAACTCGCCCGCGTGGGCCAGCCAGTCGCACATCACGGCCTGCGCCTCGAAGTCCGGCTCCGCGGCCGCCGGCGGGATACGGTCCGCGCGGTCGAGGTCGCGCAGGTGCTGTTGCGCGGCCAGGCTGTAGCGCGGGTCCTCGCACAGGCGCGCCAGGAACGTGAGCCCCGCGGTGCCCCCGCGCGAGGCGCCGGCCTGCGCCGCCTCCATCTGCACCCCGACATCGGGGTGGTCCATCGCCAGCGCCGTCAGCGTGTTCCGGGCCGCCGCGCTGATAAACGGCAGCGCCGCCGCCGCGCTCCGCGCGTAGCTGAAGTTGTCGGCGTCCGAGTCGGCGAGCCACGCTTCGAGCCGCGTGTGGCCCTCCGCGGTGTCGAACGGGTGCGCGGTGACCGTCCCGCCGCGGGCGGCCGTGTTGGCGAGATCGAGGAACGCGACCGCGGCGAAGTCCGACGGGAGCGGCTCCCGCAGTTGGTCGATGAACGCGCCGACGAGCGGGTGCCCGTCCTCCGCGTACACCCCGAACACCACCTCCCACATGTACTCGTCGGGGAACCGGCGCACGGCCGCCGCCACGCGCTCCAACCCCGGCTGGGAGACGTACACCGCGAGCATCTTGCACACCGTCAACAGCGCCTCCGGATCGACGCCGGGAACCGCGATGGCGAGGTCGAACAGCCGGACGAGTTCCGGCG
Source organism: Gemmata algarum (assembly GCF_034097035.1). Classification (NCBI taxonomy): domain Bacteria; kingdom Pseudomonadati; phylum Planctomycetota; class Planctomycetia; order Gemmatales; family Gemmataceae; genus Gemmata; species Gemmata algarum. Next base: position 49,759 of record NZ_JAXBLV010000211.1, on the reverse strand, counting down.
TGCCCCGGTCGCGCAGGAACCGCGTGGCGTCGTCGGTGGCCTCGTTCTGGAACAGTTGCGCGAGCGCCTGGAGCGGCACGCCGTTTCCGGGGGTGAGCAGCCGTTTCACGTCCGTTTGCTCGCGAAGTACCGCCACGAACTCCTCCGCGTCGGGGAGCGTGAGCTCCGTGTCTTCCCAGGGTTCAAGGGCTTCGGCGAGCGACGCCCCCGGGTTCGCAAGCGCGGTGCGGATCGTGTCGGAGAGGCTCAAGTTGCGACGGGCCATGTCGTGCGTTCGTCCGTGTGCGGTTTCAAGTTGAAAAGGCGTCGGGTCACAAGCCGTAACCTCATCGCCCGGCGAGGCCGAGCAACGGTGCGGCCTGTGGCCCGGCGTCAGTACCCCGCCTTAGCTTTGGCGAGAGCGACGCCGTTCGCGCTGGGCTCCGGCGGCCACTCCGTCCAGTTGTTCGCCTGGCGCCAGAAGGTGAGCGGGTTCTCGTACACCACCTTCCGGATGTCGGCCTCGGAGTGACCGCGGCGCTTCATCTCTTGGATCAGTTCGGGCACCGCGAGCGGGTCGGACCGCCCCCAGTCGCCGGCCGAGTTCGCCATGATCCGCTCGGTGCCCACCATCTCGATGATGTCGGCCGCGCGGGCGGGGGTACACTTCGAGACCGGGTACAGCGTCATCCCGCACCAGAACCCGTTGTCGAGTGCCAACTTAACCGTGTGCTCCTCGACGTGATCGACGCACACCCGCTCGGGCCTCACCCGCGAGTCGCCTTTGAGCATGTCCACGATCATCCGCGTCCCCTTGTACTTATCCTCGAGGTGCGGGGTGTGAATCAGGACCAGTTCGTTGGTTTTCGCGGCCAGGTCGAGGTGCTCCTGGAAGATGATCGCCTCGTTGCGGGTGTTCTTGTTGAGCCCGATCTCGCCGATCCCGAGCACGCCGGGGCGTGACAGGAACTCGGGGATCATGGCGATCACCTCGCGCGACAGCGAGACGTTCTCGGCCTCCTTGGCGTTGATGCACAGCCACGAGTAGTGCTTGATGCCGAACTGGGCGGCACGTTTCGGCTCGAACTCGGTGAGGTGCCGGAAGTAGTCGTGGAACCCCTGTGCGGAGCCGCGATCGAACCCGGCCCAGAACGCGGGCTCGGAGATCGCGGCGCACTGCGCGTAGGCCATCCGCTGGTAGTCGTCGGTGGTCCGCGAAATCATGTGGATGTGCGGGTCGATGTATTTCACCGTGACTCGATCTCCTTGAAGGCCAATGTGTTGCGCTCCGCTTCGCGCCGGGTTTCGTCTTCAAATGCCGAAGCCGCCCGCCGGTGTAGGCCAAATTCCATCTGCTACCAGCACCGGAACGTGTTCCCGCTCGGGGAGCCGTTATCGACTCGGCGGCCCGCAGTTCGGGTATTTTCTACCCCATTATCCCCCGGTGCGGCAGTTTCAGAAGCCCGATGCCGTCAGGATGTGCCGTCGGCGTCCGGTTCCAACCCGAGAGGCGAAGCCGCCCACACGAGTCTGGATCGACACAAAATGCGTCCGGGCAAATTGTTGCGCCTTTCGCCACGTCCCGCTGGCGTTTGATCTCGGTTCGTCCCGGGGCTCGTATTTCGTGCTCGGGACCGGCGATTCCTGGGTAGCGACCACCCAGCGAACGAGCAGCGAATTGGTAGTCGGGCGCCAGCGAATGTCCAGTCCGCGACCCATCAGTGCTGCGTCAGCCGGTGCCGTGCTGTAACCCCCGTTACAGCGCTTGCTGAAAGCCCCACCGTACACACCGCCGCTGCGGTGGTGGTGCGGTGGCCTTCACGCTCACCCTTAAGATACCGATGGCACGCGGCCCCGAAATACTTCCTCGCGGCTCACGCAGGCCGAAGGTAACGGGATTGCAGCGAAAGCGAGTTACCAGCAAAGTACCTGCTGGCTCAAAGGTGACGGAGAAAGGCCCGCCGCTTGCGAAGTCACCGCCTCTGGCCTCCGCCGCATTTTACGCGCTGTCGCGCGTGTGCGGCTCCGAACCCCCAAACGACGACCGACGGCGACGGGATGACAAGGCAGGGGAAGATATGGCCGAAAGCGACCACGCACACATTCCACCAATCACTTCAGCATTTATCGCAATCGAGCGGCACTAAGCCGAGAAGGAACTAGTGTCCTGAGTTAGAGATCCGTTTCCAGTTATTTTATGGCGGCGCCAGCCGCTCGCAGACCTTCTGAACGTTGCGGAGAATGAGGTCGGCGTCCTTGGTCCAGACGAACGGCTTGGGGTTGGCGTTGTGCGTGGCGAGGTAATCCTCGATGGCCTTCTCCAACGCCTCGACGCTCTGGAACGCCCCGCGCCGGATGCGCCGCTCGGTGATCGGAGCGAAGAACCGCTCCACCTGGTTGAGCCACGACGAGCTGGTCGGGGTGAAGTGCGGGACGTATTCCGGGTGACGGGCGAACCACGCCTTGACGGCCGGGTGCTTGTGGGTTCCGTCGTTATCCATCACCACGTGGACGGTGGTGCCCGGTTCCCGGGTCCGCGTGGTGTCGATGTGGTCCAGGAACGCCACCAACGCCTGGTGCCGGTGCCGCCGGTAGCACTTGCCGACAACCGCCCCGGTGGCCACATCGAGGGCACTGAACAGGCTCGTGGTGCCGTGCCGCACGTAGTCGTGGGTGCCCTTCTCGGCGCGCCCCGGCAGCAGGGGCTGGGTCGGCTGGGTGCGGTCCAGGGCTTGTACTTGACTCTTCTCGTCGATGCACAGCACGATGGCCTTGTCGGGCGGGGCCATGTACAACCCGACGACATCGCGCACCTTCGCGGTGAAGAACGGATCGGTGGACCGCTTAAAGGTTTCCCGCAAGTGCGGCTTGAGTCCGAACGCACGCCAGATGCGACTCACGGCAGTCTGGGACAGGTTCAACTCACGGGCCGGGGTGCGGGTGCTCCAGTGGGTCGCATCCTGGGGCTTGGTTCCGAGTGTTCGGGCCAGGGCCTGTTCGACCTGGGCGTCGGTGACCGTCCGGGTGGCGCCCGGTCGCGGCTCATCGGTGAGACCATCGAGGCGGACGTCGGCGAACCGGCCACGCCACTTGCGCACGGTCGGCAGGGTGATCCGCAGGTCGGCGGCGATGGCCGTGTTGGATTGCCCGTCCGCAGCGGCCAAGACGATCCGGGCGCGAATCGCGAGCCGCTGCTGGGTGGTGGGCCGACGGGCCCAGTCGGTCAGCTTCTCGCGCTCGCCGTCCGTCAGGGCGATCGGCTGAGGCTGAGGTCCGCGTGGCATGGTGGGTCTCCGGTTGCCGAATCGTAGACCCAGAAACTGCAGAGCGCAAACTGGAAACGGATTTTTAACTCAGGACACTAGGAATGCACGCCACCCACCTGTCGCGCCACACGAACAGCGAGAAGATGCAGGCGATTCTGCAGTGGGTCGGCGTCGGCAGCGTCATCCTGATGGGGGCGGGCGCGGCGGTCCACCTCTTCCGCGACCTGACCAAGCCGCATCACGAATGCAAGCCGGAGCCCTTCAGCCGGCACAAGTACCGGGAGCTGCGAGACCAGATGGGCGAGGACCGGGGCAGGTGACTGGTTGGGCCTCCGCCCGAGTGACGTATCGGTGCAGGGCGATTGGTCGGACATCGACGGGCTTACGATTTCGTGCCGCGCTTCCGCTTGTTCGTGGTCGGGCGCTCCTCCTCGGTCCCGTTAAAGACGCTACGAAGCCGTTCCGCTATGCTGCGTGCGTGGAGCGTAATATCGTCCAGTTGCATGAGTAAATGCTGGGCTTCATAATCGCGTGCTCGTCGCAGCTCTTCCTGAACGCCAACGTCCTGCGTCTGCCAGCGGACCGACGTGGTGATCCCCGGAAGGAGGTCGATTTCGAGCCGCCCGCCCTTCACGCTCTGCTTCAGAAAATTCTCCGTGGCCCCGTGCATAGCCAGCTCGTCGAAGGCGACATCGCATCGCGGCCGGTCGGTCACCCGATCCGGTAGCGTCAAGTCTCGGACAATCCTTCTCGCCAGCGGGTTTCCCGTCGGGAGCGCGTCGCCACGCGGGTTGACCCCGGCAAACAGCCCGTACCAGAGATACGCGGCCGGCAGAGTCGCTGCGACCGGGGCCAGGAAGTCCGCGTGGTCGAGAGTTCCCGGTGCCAGCGTGCTGGTGAAATACCCCGCGAGGAATGACCGCAGTTCCTCGTCCCCCCGCTTCGACGAGATCAAGCCCCGGAGCGCCGAATCGACCACCTGAACCCGCTGCTCGCGCGGGATGCCCACCATCTTCTGCATCGGCTCCAGGTCTGGGAAATCATCGACGAGCCGGTGCCACACCGAATCGCGAATCTCCCCCATCGAATAAGCGTCCGACCAAGCCGCAATCAAAAGGTTTGCCGGCTCGAACAGCGTTCTGGATTGGGCCGGTTGGTGCTGGGCACCCAGCGCAATCGCCCACACGGAAAAAATGCTCCCCGGCGAGATGCCGGTTCCGTTCTGCCCCACCAGCTCTCGCGACTGCGCCCAGAGGCGAACCACCTCGTCGATTGGCACCGCTCCCCGTGTCAGGGCGAGCGTTCGGGCCATGGCGTGGGATAGCGTGCCCGAGTAAGCCGTGGCCGGCAGGTCGAGTATGGACGCGCGCCCCCGGGCATGCGCCAGCGCCTCGCCCAAAATCAGCCCCGCGCACATCCCCTCCATCGCCAGCAGGCTTGGAGAGGCCGGCCCGCGCAAGAATCGTTCGGCGGTCGAACGCTCGACGACGCGACAATAGGCCGTGAACGGCCGCAGGTCCCGCACGTAAGTCGAGAGCCAGGCCAAAGTGTCCCGCTTCGTGCCTTCCGGCACCACGATCGCCGTCGGCATGCGGCCGAAGTCGCTCGGCCGCTCAGGCCACAGCGCCACCATCGAGTCCGAGCGGACGAGATCAAGGGTCGACCGGTGTTCTTCCACCGCCCCCGGAACGTCGGCATCACGGCGGGGGGTGATGAGTTCAACCAGTTCGCGGCGCGTGACAGGTAGGAGCCACATCACTTTCTCCCCTTGAACAGGGAACCGAACGCAGGGGGCGTCTTCGGCGGGTTCAGCCCAACCACCGCCGACTCGAACCAACCTTTGAGGTCGCCGTCGTGGTAGATGGAGAGCGCCGTTTTGGCGCGGGTGACGGCCGTGAAGCCGACGTTCCGCTGGTGCGGCCCGTGCTTCACGTGCTCCGCGGCGGCGAAGTGGAGCGCCCGCACCTCCAGCCCCTTCGCGCCGTGCACGGTGCTCACGCAGATGGGCTTCGCCATGTCGAACGCTTCGTCGTCCCTGATGTTGCTCAGCTTCGCGGCCAGATCGGTTTCCTGCTGGAGCCGGGCGTACACCTGATTCACGTGCTCCCGCTTGGGGCACACGACGGCCAGCAGCTCGTTCGGGAACGCGCGGAGCTGCCGCCGTAGCGACTTCGCAATCTCCTGGCACTGGGCCTCAAGCGTGCCCTGGAACATCGTCACGGTCGATTTGTTCTCGTCCTCTTTGTACTGGGCGGTCGGGGTCAGCGGCTGGTAGGTGTCCGAGTCCTTCGCGATCTTGTCGGCGAGCTTGCAGATTTCCAGCCCGTTTCGGTAGTGGTATCGCAGCTCGTGGACGTTCTCTTCGGGAATCGCGGCACGCAACGAGCTCAGGGGGTCGTCCTCGCTCCCGTCGCCCTTGTAAATCTGCTGGCGGCCGTCGCCCACCGCAAAAATCTGCCTGGCGAGTTTGGTGAACAGCTCGATCTCCGCAGGCGTGTAGTCCTGCGCCTCGTCGAGCAGAATCGCGTCGTAAATGTACGACAGATTCTTCCGCTGAACCAGCTCGGCCACCTTCTCCGCCAGATACTTCCGCTGCGCGGCGAATTCCTTCGGCGGGTCGATGGTCACCCCGTACATGTGAAGCACGTCACGCTGCCACGCGTTGCAGGTCATGATCTTGTCCTGCGAGAAGTCGTAAGACTTGCCGCCGGAGGCGATGAACTTCCGCAGTGTACCTGTGAACACTACGATAGCGATATTCGGCTTGCCGAACAACGTCAGATAATTTGCCCGCAGGAGAAGGATGTTCGTCTTTCCCGAGCCGGGCGGCCCCAGCACGAGGTGGTTCCCCTCGGCGGCCAGGCTGATTACGTCCTTCTGGTCGTCATCCAAGTCGGACTCGCCGATCCACCACGCGCCAGCCATAGGGTTCACTCCACTCCGTCTGGGATTTCCACGGCCATCGGGGCGGCGTCCTCATCGCCCGCGACCGGTGTGACCATTGCGGCCTCGACGGCCGCGTACAGGACATACTCGACCTGAGTTTTGAGCTTTTCGTTCTCGGACGGCCCTAGGTAAAACACCTTCGGGTCGGAAAACGCATCCGCCGGGAACCGGCGGACATCGTTCGATACGGCCCCGGCGACGGTGACCTCGACGATGCTGGCCGCCGCATCGACCATCCGAATGACAAACAGCAGCGCGAAACAAGAATTCAGCCCCTTGGCGGGTGCCTTGGGGAACGCGGCGCGAAAGGCGACGGCTTCGGCCTCACTGAGCGGGTGGTCGTGCACCTCGACCTGCGGGAACACGTCGACGTTGCTCAGGCACTCGCCGCGGATCATGCTCGTGAGCGGCCCGAGCAGCTCGTTCAACGCCAGGCTAGCCGCCACCGCAGACTGGGTGACCGGCGCAGCGGCGCTGACCTGCCGCTTCTTCACGCGGTCCTTGATTGTCGCCACCGTCACCGGCGGCGGCGCGGCCGCAAACTTCTCCCATGAAACGAGCCGCAAGCGGGTGTGCGGGTCTTTGACCAGACAGCTCTGCGCGAGGGCCACCAGGTCCGGGTCGGCCCCGGGCACGTTCAGGTCGGGCGGGGTGTGCTTAACCGCGTCCACCATCCGGGCATAAGGGGTGACGAAGTCTTCAAAAATCGTCCTCTTCGTCAGGAGATCGTGCAGGACCGCGCCGATCTGGTAGAACGCGAGCGCCAGCCAGCCCTCGGGCGTGTCCTCCTCGTTGCGAAATAGGAACTCGGGCGAGCTATACTGCAGCGTGCCGACGAAGTGCTGCCCCTCCACGTCGGTCAGCCCCACCTCGCCGAACGGCCGCAGCACGCCCAGGTCGAGAAGCGTCAGCCGCTCGAAGTCATCCGAGACGGCGATGTTGCTCGGCTTGATGTCCCGATGCGCCAGCTCCTGCTCGTGCAAGAACCTCGCCGCCAGCGCGAGCTGCGCGATGAGCGGGCGAATCTTGTCGCGCGGCACGGCCGGGAGCAACTGCGAAAGGTCCTTGGCGGGCACGCACTCCATGACCACGTAAAGGTGGTTCGTCGAGCCGCACTTGCCGCCATCGAAGATGCGAACAAGGTGAGGATGCGTGAGGCCAATCAGCCGCCGCTCGCGCTCGATCCGCCCGAGCTGCCTTTCCTCGCCGTATTTTTTGATAAGTTCTGGGTCGAAGACCTTGAGCGCGGCCGTCTGCCCGTCCCGCTCAGCTTTCAGAACGAGGGCCGACTTACCGGCACCGAGAAGCTCAACCGCGCGCCAGCCGCCGACTTCCCTGCCGACGAGCTCGTCACGCATCCTCGCCGCGATCACGCTGTCCATCGGACCCCCTCAACGTCACTCCCGAATCGGCACGACCGCGGGCCGATTCAAAGGGCGTGCGCGAGAGAGCCAACAACGCATTTTACCCACCCGGCACGCCCGCGCCTACCGCGGAGCCGGGAGGTAGAGGGGCCGAGAGTGCAGGACCCACTTTGCGACGCCAAGTGAATCCCGAAATGCGATACGCCGTAACTGGCTTGTTGAATCAGTAGTTGCGATAGCCCTCTGTGGGCGTGCTCCCGACCCCCATCGGACAATTTTCCGACTCCGGTTCGCGAGGGTCAGCGGAAACCAAGTGAAATAGGGGTAGCCAATCGCAAACCCGGTCCTGCACTCAGGAGGCCGCACTCTTGGGGCGGCATCGACTAGCCCGCGTAGCGTCGGCGGTGCGGTGGCATTCGCGCTCACCCTTAAGATACCGATGGCACGCGGCCCCGAAACCCTTCACCGCAGCTCACGCAGGTCGAAGGTAACGGGATTGCGGTGAAGGCGAACTCTGCCACCTTTGCGTGGCAGTCGCACTCGGTCCGTCGTGGCGAAAGGGTTCACCGAGAAGGCCATCATCCGGAGTAGAATCACGGCCATAAACAAGCCGCTCGTGGTAGCCGTTCTTCTCGCGCTTTTGGTAGGCCGAGCGGGGGCCGTGGACGCGCCGCACGTCGTTGTCTTTCTTACCGACGACCTCGGCTGGGGCGATTGCTCACCGTATGGCGGTAAATACGTTCCGACGCCGAACATGGCCCGGCTCGCGGGTGACGGGGGACGCTCACGCACGCGTTCGCCGCGTCGCCGAGCTGCGCCCCAGCCGGGCGGCCTCGACCCGATAAACAGAGAAAACGAGTGCCATTACCTTGGTGGTCGTGGCCCGTTGAGAAAGCGGCCGTATTACCGGGTACGTGCCTGAGGCGCGAAAGTCGGGGGCGATTGGCGCGGGCGAACGGTTGCAATTCTCACCCGTTCAGATGGCCCTCGTCCCAGAGCTGGCGCACGTCTTCGTCGGAGGTGTTGGGGTATCCGGCGGCGCGAACGGCAGCCGCCACCTGTTCGGGCGTCGCTTGCGGCCCCAGCCGGACGCGCATTTCGAGCACGAGGGACGGTAACCCGGGATTCAGCTCTTCTGTTTGTGGTGTACCGGCTCCAGACGTGTCATCAGCCATGTTGGTCTCCCGAAACCGGAAACGAAAGCCGCGATTGAGCTGCGACGGGCTGTCACCACGGAACCCGCTGTGACGTGGCGAGGTACTGCACTTCGTGCGCCACGGCGGCGGTGATTGGTTCCAATGCGTGGAGTGGGGCGGATGTCGCTCCCGGCCTACGCTCGTGGATCGCGTACCGGACCTGCCGAAAAATCCCACAGGTTCAGTGCGTTTGCCTGGAGGGGAAGGACACCGAGGTCAAATCGTTCGCGCGGGCCTGGGGAACCGGCTTGGTGGGGCATACCTCTTCGGCGGTCGGAACGATTGGTCGAGGCGGTTAACTGGTTGCTTGAGAGGAAGCCGCACCTCAAGAAACCCCATAAATTGCAATAAAATGATATTCGTCATGTGAAACGGTGCGGCCGATGGCCGCGTCATCGCTCGATCACCTGGCGCTCGCCGCTGCGGAAGGCGTCGGCGACCAGCCCGGTGCGGTGGCTCCGCACCGTCACGGCCCCGGCTGATGGCGTGTCCCACACGGTCGCCCCGCGGTAGCTCCGGTGCAGGTGCTCGGTCGCGGTCCCGGCCCGCTGGCTCGACACCACCAGCTTCGGACGCGCCCACGCCGCCATCGCGCCCGGCTCCGGCGCGCCCGCCACGCCCCGCGGCGCGTTGGCGCTCTTGGCCCCGTGGTGCGGGGCCAGCATCACGTCCACCGGCGGAACCGGCCGGGCGGTCACGCGGGCCTGCCCCTCGCCCTCCAGGTCGCCCGTCAGCAGTACGGTGTGCGCGCCGTGACGCACGAGCAGCACCAGACTCCTCACGTTTTCGTTCCCCTCCAGGCCGCCGGGCGGCGGGTGCAACACCTCGAGCGCGACATCTCCCGCAACGAACCGCTGCCCCGCGGTAGCGAACCCGCGCGGGACGTTGTGCCGGTCCAGCGCGGCCAGCACGGCTTCCACGCCGGGGCTGTTCTTGTCCGGGAACGTCGGCGTCATCGTCACCTGAGCGATATGAAACCGTCGGAGCAGTTCCGGCACGCCGTTGAAGTGGTCGAGGTCGGCGTGCGACAGGAACACCTCGTCGATCCGCGTCACCCCACGGCTCCACAGGTACGGCGCCACCACCCGGCGCACGGCGTCCGGGCCGGCGGTGGTGCCGGTGTCGTACAGCAGCACCCGGCCGTCCGGCGCCTCGATCACGACGCACCCGCCGTGACCCACCGCCAGGAACGTCACCCGCATCTCGTCGGACGTGTGCGGCGTCAGCCCGAGAGCCGCGGCGAAGGTCGAAAACACGACGAGGGCGACGAAGAGCTGCCGCGAGCGGCGCCCGTCGAGCAGCACCAACCCCGCGACGAGTACGTAGAACCCGACGAGACACCACATCGGCGGCCCGGGGGCGTAAACGTGACCGCCCGGAACACGGTCTGCCAGGTGAACGATCCACTCGCACCCCGCCAGACACGCTTCCGTCACGCGCGCGAACGGCCACGCGGCCCACACGCCCAGCGGCGACATCACCAAAAGCACAAAGCCGGCAATGAGCGCAATACCGGTCAGCACGACCAGCGGCGGCCCGATGAGGACGGCGACTGGCGAGGCGACGTTCTGCCACGCCAGCACCAGCGGCACGTTCACCGCCGTCAGGATGAACCCCACGGCGAACAGGTTCCACGCCCACCGCAGCGCCGCGCGGGCGGCCTTCTCGGTTGGCCCGCGGGTCTCGTCAATGAGTTGTTCGATGGGTGTGAGGTCGCGCGGCTTGAGCCATCGCACCGCACCGAAGAGAAGCACGAACACGCACAGGAACGACAACTGGCAGCCGGCGGTGAACGGGTCGGCGGGGTTCAGCGCGATCACCACCAGCCACGCGAACGCGAGTACGTTGGCCAGGATCACCCGGCGCCGCAACACGATCCCGCCGCAGATCGCGCACACCATGACGGCCGCTCGCATCGCCGACGGGCGCGCCCCGGTGAGCAGCGCGTAACCGAGCAGCAGCAGCGCCACCGCCCACGCCGAGTAGCGGTTGCGGAACCCGCACAGCCGGAGCACGGCCCACGCGAACGCCCCCAGAATGACCAAGTGCTGGCCCGAGATCGCCAGGACGTGTATCACCCCGGTGCGAACGTAGGCGTCCCACTCCTCGCGGTCCAGTGCGGTGCTGTCGCCCAGGAGCAGGGCCGTCGCGAGTCCCGCTTCGTCCTTGGGAAGCGATTGCGCGAGCGCCCGTGTACCCCACCCGCGCAGCACCGCCAGCCACCCGAACAGCGACGCCCGCCAGCCCTCCTCGATCCGCACCACCGGGTCCGCGGATCGCTTCACCCGCAAGTCCGCGGTGATCCGCTTATCGAGCAGTAACCCGCGGTAGTCGCGCTCGCCGGGGTTGGCCGGCCCTTCGGGGAGCGACAGCCGACCGACGACCTGAACCGCGTCGCCGCAGTGCAGGTCGTCGAGCCGCCCTTCCACCGACAGCCGCACCCGCCCGGACGCGGGGCGCCAGCCGGTGGCGCCGTCTACTTCGCTGATGTCAAGAACCGTCGTGCTGGTCGCCTCGCGCTGCATGGTCAGCAGCGGGTCGAACCGCGGCGGCCGGAACCGGTCCGGCTCCTCGGCCAGCGTGCCCCGAACCCGGACGACTTCCGGCGCGGCCTTCGCCAGGGCCGAAACGTCGTCGGGGGCGAACGTGTGCCGGTGCGCGTGGTGGTGTGCGGCGGCCAGAGCGGCGGCACACACGAGCAGCCACCCGAGGGCCGTTTGCGGCGTCGCGCGGCGGGTGAAGAACCACCCCACGAGTGCGACCGCCGCGGCGACCAACGCGGCCCCGAGCGGCACGCCGATGTAGCGATCGGCGAGCAACCCCGCCGACGCCGCCAGCGCGAACGGCACGAGCGGCGACCGCGCGAACTCGCGCCACGGCGGGGGCGACGGCTTCGCGGGTTCGTCGTCGGGTGCGGGCGATGGGGCGGGCATCTTCGGCTCTCGATGGTGAACGAGTGGGCGAGCGGCCATCGCGCCACCGCTGTCACTCCGAGAAGGTGTAGGGCTCGCCGTACCCGAGGACCCAGTCGAGCACCCAGCACCCGCGCGCGTGCGGTCCGAGCCCGCGGCAGTGGGTCAGCACGGCCGCGTCGTCGCACCCGGCGTCCTGAAGGGCATCGGCCAGAATGGGCAGCGCCGAAAAATCACGGGTCTCATACATGTGCCGGGCCAAAGCGACGGTCGTGGCCGTCCGCCACTCCGGGGCGAACGCAACGGTCCGGTACGGGTTGCCCATCACACACCGAAACAGGTCGGCCGCGAGTCGAGACCCGCGCACACGTCCGCGCCACCGGTCACCATCCGCCGGGTCGTTCCCGGTCGCCGCAGCCAGTGCGTCAACCACATGACTGTAGGCTTGGTCGGACCCCACAGGTGCATCGTCCTCCGGAGCATCGAGCGCCAGCCGGGTCACAGCGATCGCGACGTGCATCTGCGGAGGGTGAGCGTAGTCAGTCCGGGTCGGATCGTACAACCGACGCCAGGGCATCACGGCCGCGGCGGCCGCCGCGGCCAGTTCACCTGCCGACAGAAGCCCATCAGCAAACGCCTCGGCCGCCTCGACCGCGGCCCATGATTCGGGGGCGATTAGGAACTGCCCAACTTGGCGGCAGCACCCGGCCGCGAACAGAACCCACTTCCGCGGGCTTCGGTCGGCCACCCGTTCACCGAGGACAGCATTCCGCAGTGGCCAGTAGAGGACATCAATGTCGGTGCATGCATGCCACTCGTCGGCATCCTGAGGGCAGTCGCGGTCGACGCCGACCCATTCGTCCTCGTCTTCCGGCACCATCGTCCGCTCCTCGCATGTCGTCACCCGGGGCAATCACTTGCGGCCGGATCGCTCGGACTTCACCCACCGGGGCAGGCGCGTCACGCCGGGAAGGTGTACGGCCCGGCGATGACGACCGCAACCGGCGAGGCGACGTTCTGCCACGCCAATACCTGCGGCACGTTCACCGCCGTCAGGATGAACCCTACGGCGAACAGGTTCCACGCCCACCGCAGCGCCTCGCGGGCCGACCGAGAAGGCGCCCCGTGTGTCTCGCCGATGAGCTGCTCCACCGGCGTCCGTTCCCGCGGCTTGAGCCAGCGCATCGCTCCAAAGAGAAGTACAAATGACTTGTCACAAGAGAACGAAAGGCGACAACAGCAATTTCGCCTGGGATTCCGTTACCGCTTTTGCCTGATACATGAACCCGCCGAAGTTATCCCATTTAGCTTGTCGTAAGTACTTGGCCAATCACGCGTTCTATGAGGCCAGATGCGGCAGACACGGCAGGTTCATGTATGAGTGGTGTTCGCTGGTGCATTTCCGGCGGGTGTGCCGCTGTTCTTTGACGACTTGGCAAAGTCAAGGCTACCCGGTTCGGTTGAAACGGTAGGATTGAAACTGCGTCCAACGGGTAGCCTGATGCGGCTGAGACAGCCACAGGCGCCGACTCTGAGCGTCGGTTGATGGTAAACTGGTGGCGAAGACAAACGCGAAGATGCCAGCACGGGTGGTAGTACCTTACAGCGAGGGTAAGCAGTGTCGCACTGGACGCCAGACTTCTGCTTCGAGTTGCTCAAACAACACGAACCGCTCATCGCCGCTGCCGCTGGCACGAATGAGGCGATGACCCGGTTGCGCGCGATTGACACGATTCTCTTCGATGTTCTGGGCTGGGACAAGCTGCGCGTCGATGTGGAGAAGTATTGCCGGGAAGTCGGTTACGCTGACTACGCGATGCATTCGGACGAAGCGTTGCCGATGATTCTCGAAGCGAAGAAGGCAACGGACGCGGAAACAAAGAAGAAGATCGGGGAATCGTTTGTCTTACCTAGCAAGGTCAAGTTCCCGGCTAATGCAATCGGGTTCAGCCTTCTTGCGAAAGAGTGCCCAGAGGCAGACAAAGCACTTCGGCAGTCTTCGGGTTACGCCGCGAGTTTGGGAGCGCGGTACATAGCAATCAGCAACGGGCACCAGTGGTTGATTTCGCTGTCTTGGCTTGACGGTGTGCCGGTAGACGAACGCTCTGTGATCGTATTCGAGTCGCTTGACGCGATTAAAAACAAGTTCCGCCTGTTTTGGGAGTGTTTCAGCCCGAACGGTGTTGCAACCAATCGGGTACTGGACAAACTGCTTGATTCCCGGAAGGCTCCCCCGCCAAACAAGCTGTCACAGCGGATCACTGGCTACCCCAACCCAGTACAGCCCAATCAGGCGGCTGAAGATATCGCGCTAGTGTTGGGAGATGTGTGGACTGATCTTCAAAATGAAGAGTTGGAACTTGAGTTTCTCGAAGAGTGTTATGTGATACCGTCATCAAAATCAGCAACACTAGAATTCGCAAAAGACTTAATTGAACAGAAGTACCGAAGCGATGAAAATGTAACAGCCACAATTCTGAAGTCAGCTCAAGTGCCTGGGCTAATCGCTAGTTATCAGCCACAACGTCCCATCATCGTGCTAGGGAACGTGGGCAACGGCAAAACAACGTTCTTGCGATACTTGCGAATGATAGAAGCGTCGAAGACGCTTGAGAAGTATATCCAGCTTGAAATTGATTTTCTCGACCGCCTTACAGATGACCGGGAGGTGTCTGATTACGTCTATCGCACCATTGAAGAGCAGCTTATGAAGCCTCCAGTCAAGATGGACGTTTTAAGTGACAAACTCATTCGCTCGATTCTGAAAAATGAACTGAAAAGATTTCCCAATACCCCAGCTGGAAAGGCGTTCCCCCAGAGTTCACCGGAGTACATTAAGGCAGAGCTGGAATTCATAAACGGCTTTTGCGCAGATAAACACGATTTCTACCGGCGAGTGTTTCGCAGCCTGCGTGGGGAACGGCAGTATACAGTTGCCATCTTTATGGACAACCTCGACCGATGCCCTGACAGAATTCAAGAGGCAGCGTTCCTTCGCGCGTCAGCAATTGCCAGAGACTGGGCATGCTTGGTCTTTGTCTGCTTGCGACCTGCGACCTTTTACAAATCAAGTCAATCGGGAGTGTTGGACACGGTATCACCCAAGGTGATATCAATCACGAGCGCAGATAGTGACATCGTACTTACTCGGAGACTGAAATACGCCAAGCGATACGCAGAAGGAAAGCTGAAGAGCCAGCAAAGCCGAACGGCACAGTACGGATCAAAATTTAGCTACGAGATGCCGACCGTTGCGGCTGTAATCCAGTGCCTCCTGGACTCCATACGGAGCAGAGGTGGCAGCGACATCGTTCAACTTTTCTCCTCTGCGGCCAACAATAACACCCGTGCCATGCTTGTGCTTGTCAAGAAATACCTCACGAGCAAATTCCTAGATAGTAGAACTATAGCAGAAAGCTATATGCACGATGCGAGCTACAGAATCTATGATTATCAGATTATCCGCACACTCATGCTTGGAGATTCGGTCCACTATGATCCGAGTTCAAGTCCGTTCTGCAACATCTTCGATATTCAGCATGCCAACCCTGTAGAACATTTTTCGCGCGTGACGGCACTGAACTTTTTGAACACGTTCGCTGACTCTCAGCCACAACAGGCGGCGTATGTGCGAGTTTCCGACGTGAAGACACACTTGTGCACAATGGGGTACACTGCCGAACACGCACACAGGACGGTGCAGTTCCTCTTTGAAAAGCAGTGCATCGAGTCACGCGACCCAATTGAAAAGTGGTCGGATAGCATCGAATTCATCTGCATTACACATCGTGGCAAATACCACGTAGCCCACCTGATTTCGCGGTTCAACTACCTTGACGCAGTTTCAATCGATACGCCCATATTGGACGATGCAACGAGAGCAGAACTTCGCGATGTACGAACGCTGGAAGACAGAGTGCGACAGTGCGCCTTGTTTGTGGAGTACCTTGACAAGTGCAGCGAAGGCATCCTCGATGTTTCAGTACGCTCGTTGTGGAAGACCGCATACTCTCAAGCCATGAATGAGATGGCCAGGATTCAGGATAGCGTTCTAGAAGCAAAGGAAGTGGACGATATCGGCTAAAAGACAAGTCAAATGCACTAATACGCCCTGAGTTCTCCTTCTCAGCGAGAGCAATTATTAATGTGTATGGGTCTGTGCCATCCAGCCACTTCTTGTCAGTCTTCTCAATCACCCCTGTGCGGTGTCAGCGCAACGATGCCCTGCCCCAGTTTCGCTACGATTTGCCCAGCACTCCATCCAGCGCCCAGCAGCCTTTGACGTGTGGTCCGTCGCTGCGCAGATGGCTCAAGATGTCGTCGGAGCTGCATCCGACGTCCTGTAACGCATCGGCAAGGATGGGGAGACGGTCGAAGGCGTTCGCGGCGTAAATGCCCTCAGCGAGAGCAAGGACGGTGGAGGTTAACCACAACGGGTCAGCGGCGACGGGGCGGAACTGAACAACCTCACGGAGTACGGCTGCTCGATGCTGCCTTTCAAGTTTGCGATTCAACTCGTCCGACTCGGAGCTGTCGGCCGTAACGCAAACGTGACTCAGGGCCTGAATTACCTCGTCGATGTTTCTTGAGCAAACTGAAATCACCATGCTCCGAGCAGAAAGGATTCGGACCGCGCGGGACCACGGGGGCACTCGCCCTGGTGACAAAATGAGCCGGGCCGATTCCCGAGCCTGTGACCTTGCCTTACGCAACTTACCGTCGCTCGCCAGCCCGTCCGCAAACAGCTCGCTCATCTCGATTGCATTTTGAAAACGCTGGGACTGCAACAGGCGACATGCACCCTGGCAGCATGCCACAGCGAACAGCCGCAGCTTCCTTTCGCTCACCTTACTCCGAATGAACGCCAGCATCGGTGTCGGGTCCGTCGCCGCAAGCCATTCCGCTTCGGTCATTCGCGGCCCTCGCTGATCGTTCATCTGACGTTTTCAGTGCTGGTGCTTTTGGACGTACTTTCGCAGGGCGTCGATCTGTTGGCCGGGCACGTTGGGAGCGAAGCGGTCGTTGATGGTGATGGCTTGCTCGGCGTCTTTGAGCGCGTCGGCGGCCCGGCCCTGGCGGACGAACAGGCCGTGCCTCATCATCAGGGCGCGCAGGAGCACCAGAGCGTCGGACGTGTTTCCCGCCTCGACCGAGCGCATTTGTTCGGCGATCACCTCGGAAAAATCTTGAATCGCTGTGGCTCGCTCGGCCGCGGCCGGCTCCGTCGGCAGGGACGAGGAGTACCCGTACCGCGCGATCCCGCGCGTGTACCGTGCGTCGATCCAGGGCGTGAGGTACTGCGTCCGGTTCGCGGCCAGGAGCGACTGCCAGATCGCCACCGCCGCGTCTAGCTCTTGGACCGCAGCCGCGAAGTCGTTTCGGCGGATGAGCTGCTTGGCGAGGTTCAGCCGGGCGGTCGCGTGGTGCTGTTTGAACTCGTCGCGATCGACCGTCGGAGCGAGTTCGGCATAGCGCGTCCGAGCCCGCGTCAGATCCTCGAACGACTTCTCCGTTTGCCCGAGGCTTTGGAGGACGGTGCCCCGCGTTAACCAAGTGAACGCCCAGATGTCGTTGTTGGGGGGAACGCCGGTCTGGTTCAGGGCGCGCTCGGCTTCGTCGCACAGGTTCAGCCCCTCGTCCGGCGCGGCGAGGGTCGCCAGGTTGCACAGCACCTCGGCGAGGTCCATCGTCGCCTCGACCTCGCCCCGTGCGGCGTGCTTGCGGAACACGGGCACGGCCGCGCGGAACTCGCGCTCCGCCTGCGCCCGTTTCGCCGGGTCGGGGGAGGTCATGAGCGACGAGGCCCGGATGTGCAGCATGTCGGCCCGGACCTTGTTCATGGTCGCGGCCGACTTGATGTTGAACCACCACGTGGCGCCGAGAACGCCCGTCAGGAGGGTCGCGGCCAGCGCTCCGGCGACGAGGAGCCGGCGCCGCCACCGGGCGCGGTACGCCTTGAGCGCCTGCACGACTTCCGCCGCCGGCGGCCGCGCGTTGGGGTCCGCCTGAAGGCACCGGACGCAAAGCCGACGCAAGGGCCGCGGGACGCGGGACCGTGACGGGAACTGAAGCGGCTCGTCGGCAACGGGCAGTCTTCCCGTGAGCATCCGGTACAGGACGGCGCCCAGACCGTAAACGTCGCTCGCGACGGTGACGTTTTGGTTGCTGTCGATTTGCTCGGGGCTCCGGTACCCGGGCGTTCCGCACCCGATGCTCGAACCGGAGTCCTCCACGAACCGCGCCAGCCCGAAGTCGGTCAACTTGGCGACCTGCGTTCCGTCCGGCCCCGGCTCGACGAGCACGTTGTTCGGGTTCACGTCGCCGTGAATGGCCCCGTGCGCGTGAGCGGCCGTTAACCCGATGGCCAAGCCGATTCCCAGTTCCAGCGCCGTCGCCCGAGGCAGTGCCTGCCCCGAGCGGAGCAGGTGTTGCAACGAAGTTCCCGGCGAAAGCTCCATCACGAGGAAGAGGTGCCCCGCTTCATCCACTTCGGCGTGGTGGACGGTGACGACATTCGGCGACTTGACGCCCGCCATCGCGCGCGACTCTTGGACGAACTGCGCCTGAAACGCCGGCGACTCCGCGTACTCGGGCCGAATGACTTTGACGGCCACGTCGCGGTTCAAGTGGGGGTCCACGGCCGCATACACGACCCCCATTCCCCCACGGCCTTTGACCTCTTTAACGATGTAGCGCCCGACCTTGTCCGGCGTGGCGCTGATGTGCCGGACGCGCTGCCGCCGTCGCTCGAGCAGCGCGGCGAGGTTCGGGGCCGCCCCCTCGGCGGGGGCGGTGCGGGGGCGGTCTGCCGACGCGAGCCGCGGCCCGGCACCGCCATCGAGTTCGCTGTTCACGGTGCGACTCCTGAACAGGGGGCGACGAGGCCCGTTGCGCGAGACGCTACCGCGGTTTCGCCATCGCCGGCAGCCCGTGCGCGTCGAGGGCGTCGAGCGTGTCCACGAACCGCTTTTGTAGCGTGCGCCGGGCGTCTGTCAAAAAATCGGATATCGCCGCGACCGTCTTGCCCAGCTCCGCGCTCAGCTCTGGCAGGCTCGGGAACTGTTCGCCGGGCTTGGGGGCGGTGTTGCCGTGGCGGAGGCCGCGGCGCTCGAGCACCACCCGCTGCCACTCCTTGCACTCGAGCAGGTACTCGCCGAACACCCGCTCGGCGACGTCCTCAACGAACGTCGCCTCGAACTCCGTCGCCACGGCGTGGGCGTCGGGCACTTCGGCCAGCCAGTCCGAGTCCCCGCCCGCCGCGCTCGTCGCCCGCTGCCGCGCCCGGACCGCGTCCACGGTCACCGACTGCACGACCGTCTTGAGCCACGCCCGGAACCCGCCCGTGTGCGCCCGCTTCTGCGGGTCGTACCGCTTCCCGCGGAATTGCTCCCACGTTCGGCTGACGATGTCTTGTACGAGGTTGTCGATCTCCTGCTGCAACTGCTTGCTCGGCGCGGCGGACAGCCGCCCCGCGATCTGCCCTTTGATCCATTTTGCGTACAGGTTGTGGAACTTCTCCCACGCCTCCGGCTGCTCGGGATCGAGCATCGCGGACAAAAGGGCGGTCGAAGTGACAAGGCTAGACATTTTGCAACCCTCGCGATGAGCACATCGTATCGCGGCACGCGCGTAGGGCGGTCGGCCACACCGTGCTGCCCGAAATTGTGAAAAAGTTCACCGAGAATCGCCCGGCCGCTCTTACTCACTTCTGCCAGCAACCGGTTCCCCCTGACGTGGGTCACACGTCCCCGACCTGGCTCAAGTCGCACGGTCCTTTGGAGGTCGTAGACATGCGGTGCGTCAAACTGTGCTTGGCCTTCGCCCTGTTTGCAGGGCTGTTCGTCTCCCTGGCCGGCGAGGCCCACGCGTTCAGCCAACTGATCACCGGCGGCAGAAAGTATTATAGCGGTCCTGCCAAGGTGGTGGAACTGAACGGCGTTTACCAGCTTAACGCCTACGAAACCCTGACCGACGTTCGGATCGTCACGCTGGACGCCAACGGCCGCGAACTCAGCGTGGCCCAGGGCACGTTCAACCCGACGAACGGCACGTGGGCCGTCGGGGTGGGGGATTATCAGATGGTTTACTTCTATGTGAAGTTTACTTACCGCTACGGCAACACCACAATGGCCTACAAAACCCCCACGTACCGATGGTAGCGCTGGCCACTGACGGGCTTGCCCGGCCGCCACGCCATCGAAGATGAGGATTAGTTTAATGGCAGTTACCGGGAGCGTGGCGGACCGATTGCCCAATTGATCGATCGCGTTACTGCGAAGTGAACGCCTCGTGCCCCGCCCGGGATTCTACCCCGGGCGGGGCACGAGGCGTTAGCCGTTTCCGGGGTGCGGTCGGTTACTGATCTGATTGCGCGGGTGCAGGGGCTGTCGCACCGGCGGTCAGGAACTCCATCTCCCCGGTGTTCACGTCGTACATCGCGCCGGCAACGGCGATCCGGCCCTCCCGGACCAGTCGGCGGAGCGTCTCGCTCTGCTCGACGACCGACGCCACCACCCGCAGCACGTTCCGCCGCGCCACGTCGTTCACGAACGCCTCCTTGTCCGCCGGCGTGGGCCAGTGGGCGGCGCGGCACGCGACCGGGTCCACCACCCGCTGAACGTCCCCGATGATGTGGTCGAGGTGCTGGCACCCGGTGACCTCGGCCGCGGTCCGACCCGAGCAGATCAGATCGACCGCCGCGGTCACGGCCCCGCACCGGGTGTGCCCCATGACCAGCACCAGCTTCGCCCCCGCCACCGCGCACCCGTATTCGATGCTCCCGAGCACCTTGCGGCTGGCCACGTTCCCGGCCAGCCGGACGCTGAACACGTCCCCGACCCCCAGGTCGAAGACGAGTTCGGCCGGGGTCCGGGAGTCGATGCAACTGAGCACCACCGCCAGCGGGTGCTGGCCGCCCGCCGTGCCGCGCACCTGGCGCCCCAGGTCGCGGGTGAGCTGGCGCCCGGCGCGGAACCGCTCGTTCCCGTCCCGCAGGATCTGGAGCACCTGCTCCGGGGTCATCGCCTCTTGAACGTCGCGGGTCGAGTAGTCCACGTACTGGATCTGGTCGCTGAGCCGGTACTCGCTGCGGAACCCGCGCAGGCTCACCTCCACCCCGCGGGCCGGGGCCGTTTGCTCCGTGAACTCGCGGATCAGCCCGAGGATGTCCGGGTCGATGTAGTCGGTGTGCTCGGCGTCGAGCAGCACGTGCCCGCCGCGGGGGATCTCGTCCAGCGACCGGGCCAGCACCGCCCGGTTCAGGAAGCTCACCTGGCTCGGCAGCGCGATCCGGGTGACGCTCTCGGACAGGTGCCGCTCGACGATCAGCCGCAGCGGCCAGCGGACGCTGCTGCGGAGGATGAACACGACGCTGGCCGCGAGCCCGATCAGCACCCCGATGAGCGGGTCGGTCAGCACGATGGCGGCCACGGTCAGAATGAACGGGGCGAACTGGGGCCAGCCCTGAACCCACATGCTCCGGACCAGCCGCGGGCTGGCGAGCTTCACCCCCGTGACCAGCAGAATGGCCGCCAGGCACGACAGCGGGATCAGGTTCAGCAGGGTCGGCAGCAGGGCCACGCACCCGAGCAGCAGCGCCCCGTGGACGACGGTGGCCCACTTGGTCCGGCCCCCGGCCTTCACGTTCACGGTCCCGCGGACGATCTCGGTCACGATCGGGAGCCCGCCGAGGAACCCCAGCAGGACGTTTCCGCACCCCTGCGCCAGCAGCTCCCGGCTGGCCGGCGACGCGCGCCGCTGCGGGTCCGTGCGGTCCACCGCCTCGAGCGTGACCAGCGACTGGATGGACGCGGCGGCGGCGATGGTGAGGCCCGCCATGTACACGGCCGGGTTGCTCAACTGCTCGAAATCGGGCAACTGAAGGAACCCCAGGAACCCGGCCACGCTGTCCGCAACCGGCACCTGCACGAGGTGCCCGCATTCGATCAGCCATTCCCCGCCGAGCTGGCGGAACAGTTGGCTCAGCCCCACCCCGAACAGCACGACCACCAGCGGGGCCGGCACGGGGAGCCGGGCCAGCCGGGACCGCTCCCACAGGACCAGCATGACGATCGACAGCAGGCCGACGGTCGCGGCGCCCGGGTGGACATCCTCGATGGTGTGGATCAGCTCGGTGAAGGTGTTCTGGTGGTCCGGCTGCTGGAACGCCATGTCCCCGTCCGGGTCCGGGTCGTGCCCCACGACGTGCGGGATCTGCTTGAGAACCAGAATCACGCCGATCGCCGCGAGCAGCCCCTTAATGACGGCGGTGGGGAAGAACGCGGCGACGAACCCGGCCCGGGCGAGGCCGAGCACGATTTGGATCAAGCCGGCTACGACGACAGCCAGGAGGAACGCCTGGAACGACCCGAGCGCGGTAATCTGCGCGGCCGCGACCGCGGTCAGCCCCGCCGCCGGGCCGCTGACGCTGGTGTGCGATCCGCTCAAGAAGCCGACCACCAACCCGCCGACCACCCCGGCCAGCAGACCTGAAAAGAGCGGGGCGTTGGACGCGAGCGCTACCCCGAGGCAGAGCGGGAGGGCGACGAGGAACACCACCAGCCCCGCTCCCAGATCGGGGAGCAGGTTTCCCGATTTGGCGTTGTCTTCGGTCGGCATCGGGTTCAACTCGTTTGGAGATAGAATGTTACGTCCGGACGGCTCTGCGGGGGCGCCCGAAACGTCGCCGGCCGAAGCGGCACGGACCCTACGATCCTAGGAGTTTCGGGCCGAAACGGTGCCCCGCGGTACGAACTCGCGCCCGGTAGAGCGGGCGGGCGGCACTTGGCGAACCTCCGTGTTCTCGCTGAAATGCGGAGCATGGAAACCGTTCGTGTGAACCTCGGGGCGCGCAGCTACGACATCGCCCTCGCTCATGGCGCCACCGCCGGCCTCGGCGCGTTCGTCCGGGCCGCGCTGCCGAAGACCTCAACCGTGCTCGTGGTGGGCGATTCCAACAGCCGGCCGCACGCGGAATCGATTCAGGCCGCACTCACGGGCGCGGGCCTGCGCGCCGGGGGCGCCGTGGTGCCGGCGGGCGAAGCGTCGAAGTGCCTGGACCAGCTCGCGGTGTTGTACGACGCCCTTTACGAACTCGCCGCCGACCGCAGCACCGCGGTGGTGGCGGTCGGCGGCGGGGTGATCGGCGACCTCGCGGGGTTCGCCGCCGCTACGTACAACCGCGGGCTGCCGCTTGTGATGGTGCCCACTACGCTCCTGTCGATGGTCGATTCGAGCGTCGGCGGCAAAACCGGCATTAACCACCCCAAAGGCAAGAACCTCATCGGGTCGTTCCACCAGCCCGCCGGCGTGTGGATCGACCTCGCGTTCCTCGACACCCTGCCCGCGCGCGAGTTCATCAGCGGGCTCGCCGAGGTGGTGAAATACGGCGTCATCCTTGATGCCGATTTCTTCGCGTACCTCGAAGCCCACGCCCACGCCGTGCGCACGCGCGAACCGGGGGCGCTGCTCCGCGTCGTGACGCGGTCCTGCCGGCTCAAAGCCGATGTCGTGGAACAGGACGAGTACGAGCGCACCGGCCTGCGAGCAGTGCTCAACTACGGCCACACGTTCGCGCACGCCTTCGAGACGTGCGGCGGGTACGGCACCCTTCTTCACGGCGAAGCGGTCAGCATCGGAATGGAGTGCGCGGCCCGCTTGGCCCGGGAAATCGGGCTGATCGGGGACGAGTTCGTTTCCCGGCAGACGAAGCTACTCGACGCGCTCGGCCTGCCCACGGCCCCACCGGTCCGGTGGCCCATCGACGACCTGATCGCCGTGATGCGCCGCGACAAGAAAGCCGTGGGCGGACAGATGCGGTTCATCCTCCCCACGCGCATGGGAGAGGTGAAGCTGTTCGACGACGTGCCCGAACCGCTGGTGCGGGCCGTTCTGGAATCGGCCGTCTCCAGGTGATTGGTGGCACCGGGCTTCCGCCCTGTGCCGCCAACGGTCATGACTGTTACGAATCACCGCGATCCGATACGAGAGCATCATGACGTATGCCGCGACCGCCGAGTGGCTCCGACCGAAGCTGTGGGTCGGGCTGGTGGTGGGCGCGGCGTCGTGGGTCGTGTGGGCGGTCAGTCTGGGGCTCGGCGGGTGGTACAAGGACTCTGGAGGCCAACTCATCGGGGCCGACCACCTCGCGTTTTACCACGCCGCGAAGCTGATCCGGGACGGCCAGCCGCACCGCATCTACAGCTATCCCGAGCTGATCGCGGAGGGCTATCAGCAGCAGCTCGTGGGCTGGGACTGGGGCGGCCCGAGCCGCGCGTTCGAGGCGTACCGCAACCCGCCCTTCTACGCGCTCCTCTACACGCCCACCGCGGGCCTCTCGTATTACGAGAGCGTCGCCGTCTGGACGCTGATCGGGTTCTCGCTGCTCGCGCTCGCCGTTCTCCTCCTGCGCCCGGCGCGCCCCGCCCGGGTGCTCCTGTGGGCGCTGGCGTTCTTCCCGGTGTTCGCGACCGCCAGTTTCGGGCAGAACACGTTTATCAGTCTTGCGGCGTTTGCCGGCGTGTACCGACTGCTCTCGAACGACCGGACCTTCGCCGCGGGACTGGTGGCGGGGCTCCTGTGGTTCAAGCCGCAACTGCTGCTCGGGCTGTTCGTCTGGTGGGCGCTCGAGCCGCGCCGCTACTGGAGGTGCTTCCTCGGGGTCGGTTGTAGTGGCGCCCTTCTGGCCGCGGTGTCGTGGGCGGTTGTTCCCGAAGCGTCACAAGCGTTCGTCGAAACGCTCCGCACCAACGCCGGGTTCAGCGGGTTTGGCATGTGGAACGTCGTGAACCCGAAGGGGTTCTTCGCGCTGCTGCTACCCGAGCACCCTCAACTGCACTGGCCCCTCGCCGCCGTGTGCGCGGTCGTGGGCATCGGTGCCGCGTGGTGGGTGCGGCGAAAAAGCGGCGGCCCGGTCGCGGTGATGTTCCCGGTCGCGGTGTTCCTCTCGCTGTGGGCGTCGCCGCACGCCCTGATCTACGAATGGACGCTCCTCGTCGCCGCCGCGGTGGTGCTGTGGGAACGGCTCCCGGGCTCGCGGGACGCGTGGCTCCCGCTCTTCGCCCTCGCGTGGGCGGGTCTGACCGCCACATCGGCGTTAACGGCCGTGCAAATCCGCCACGAGTTCCCAGTTGTCGTGCAAGCCGGCGTGCCGGTGATGGGTATGGTCGGGTGGCTCGCCGCGCGCGAACTCGCGCGTGAGCCGGAGGAGCGCAGGTGAGCAAAAGTTGCTCACCCGGTTAAAGCGGGTGGGCAACGGCTCGTTCTGCCTCCGGCGTGCGTCGCGTGCTTGACTCGGTCGCGCGCGGCATCGACAATTTTTGGTAGAATACGTTATCCGCCTGCCTCCCCCTCGACGGACGTTTAACTCTCATGGCCCCTCGGCGTGTCGGACTGTGGCTGATCGGTGCTTGCGGCGGGGTCGCGAGCACCACCGCACTCGGGCTCTCGGCGCTGGCCCGCGGGCAGACCCCGCCCACGGGGCTCGTCACGGCGCTCCCCCAATTCGCGGGGCACGACTTCGACGCCCCGGACGCGTTCGTGGTCGGCGGCCACGACATCCGGAAGGGCAACTTCCTCACCGCCGCGCGCGAGCTGCACGAGCGGTCGAACGTGTTCGACGAGCGCACCCTTGCTGCCTGCGCCGGCGACCTGGAGACGTGGTCGGCGAACCTCCGGCCCGGGGTGGTGTACCGCCCCGACGCCGCGATCACCGCTCTCGCCGACCGCCCGGACACGCGCCGGGCCGGCAGCGCCCGCGAGGCCATCGACGCGATCCAGTCCGACCTCAAGGCGTTCAAGGCGGCCCACCGGCTCGACCAGCTCGTGGTGGTGAACGCGGCCTCGACCGAGCCCCCCTTCGAGCCGACCGACGAGCAGAAGTCGCTGGAGCGGCTGCTCCCGGCGCTCGAGCGCGCGGCGCCCGCGTCCCTGCCCACGAGCGGCGTGTACGCGTTCGCCGCGCTCGACGCGGGCTTCCCCTACGTGAACATGACCCCGAGCCGCGGGGCGACGCTCCCGGCGCTCGAAGAGCTGGCCCGCAAGCGTGGGGTCCCGCACGCCGGGCAGGACCTCAAGACCGGCGAAACGCTGCTCAAGAGCGTGCTGGCCCCGATGTTCGCGCGGCGGAACCTCCGCGTGCTCAGTTGGGTGGGGCACAACATCCTCGGCAACCGCGACGGGCTGGTGCTCAACGACCCGGACAACAAGTCCAGCAAGGTGACGAGCAAGGACCGGCTGCTCGCCGAGCTGCTCGGTTACAGGCCGCAGTCGCACGTGAGCATCGAGTACATCGAATCGCTGGACGACTGGAAGACCGCGTGGGACCACATCCACTTCGAGGGCTTCCTCGGAACGAAGATGATGATGCAGTTCACCTGGCAGGGGTGCGACTCGCTGCTGGCCGCGCCGCTGGTGATCGACCTCGTGCGGCTCACCGCCCTGGCCCAGCGCCGCGGCGAGAGCGGTCCGATGCCGCACCTCGCGTGCTTCTTCAAGAGCCCGATCGGGGTCTCCGAGCACGACTTCGGCAAGCAGTTCGCGCTGCTCGAAGCGTATCTGGCGAACCCCGCCTGCAAGCCCGGGCGCGCGTCGTAATAAAAATTACCGAACGCGAGCGAGCGGCGGCGGCTCGCTCTCATTCACGGTCCGGCTGGTCGTGTTTGTTTCTTGTGGCCCTGACATTTCTGTCTATGCGGCCTTATCGCTCTGCACAGACAGAAATGTCAGGGCCACAAAGACAAAAACCAAGACGGACACCAACAGCCGGATCGTGAATCAGGAGCCCTCTTCCTTGAGAAGCGCTTTGGCGCTGCTGTCGCGCGTGTCATCGAGCCATTTCACGTCGCCGCTGTCCATGAACCGCTTCACCCCAACCTGCTTGATGGCGCCATCGGGCACCACGCTCAGCGGCGTGTACCGCGGGTGGTGCGAGTCCTTGTAGGGGTCGTTCGATCTCGCGTTGTAGCAGCAGATCATCGCCCACCGCGGGTGGTCGCTGCGGTTCTGGTCGCTCCGGTGCAGCAGGTTCGAGTGGAAGAACACCGCGTCGCCGGGTTCCATCGTCACGTACACCAGCGGGAACTGGTCGGGACGCTTCAGCAGTTCCTCGACGCGCTCCTTGTCGGCCCCGGCCTGCTCGCCGGTGAGGACGTGGTTCACCCGCCCCGCGTGGTGCGAGCGGCCGATCACCTGAAGGCACCCGTTCTCCCGCGTACACGGGTCCACCGCGATGAACACGCTTACGAGGTTCGGAGTGAGCACGCCGTTCTGGTACCAGTAGCCGTAGTCCTGGTGCCAGGCCCACGCGCCGCCCACCTTCGCGTCCTTGAGGATCATCTTCGAGTGGTAGTGGTACACCTCGTCGCCGAGCAGCTTCTCGCAGCTCCGGACCATGCGCTCGCAGCGGGCGAACATTCCGTAGATCCCGTCACCGGGGTGGTTCCACAGCGACAGCCTCACCACGCCCCCCTCGCCGTCCGCCCGGCCGAACGAGCGCCGGTCGAGTTCGTTGTCCTCCTTCGCGGATCGCTTCAGGAGGTCGATCTCTTCCGCGTCGAAGAACTCGCGGGCCACGTGAAACCCGCTGGCGTGGTACTCGCGGACGGCGTCGTCGGAGAGGATCGCGGGCATGATGGGAGTCCTCCAAGCAGTTTGGCAGTTGATTACACTTGGCGCTCGACCGCCCGGCGCCTTGCCCTGGTGGTCGAGCATACGCCGGGGGGAGCTTCCAGTGTACTCCAGACCCGCAACGCACTGCCCCCGTTCGGAAGTGGGTTCACCCGTTCACACGCTCCGACCGCACCGGTCGGGTAATCCGCCTTCCGCTGCCACGCTCGCAGGACGGCCCGAAAGCCGCACTCGATCGCACGCTGAGGACTTCTGGTCAAAAGCCCGCTCGTCGAAAGTATTAACGTCACAAATTCGATATGGGCAGAGTTTCGTGACGTTACGACTTGCTTACCGGACGACTTCTGACCGGTCGTCCTTACTGCGGGCCGTAGCTTGCGGCGAACTCGTGGTGCCCGTTCCCTCCGACGGCCTCCACGCGCTGGACCGGTAGGTAGCGGTCCGCCCGCCCCTGGAGCCATGCGAGCAGTTGCTCCCGAACGTAGCACCGCAGGTCCCACAAGCGGCTGCTGTCCGCCGCGCTCACCAGCGCCCGTAACTCCACCCGTCCCCCGACCAGTTCGGTCACCTGGAGGGCACCGACCCGGCGGTCCCACAGATCGGTGCCCTCCAAGATCCGGTTCAACTCGGTCCGGATTTCTGGCACCGGCACCCCGAAGTCGGCCTGGAACATTACCACCCCTAAAACTTCGGTGGACCCGCGGGACCAGTTCTGGAACGGCTTCTCCACAAAGTAGCTGACCGGTAGCACTAACCGGTGCTGGTCCCAGACTCGCACCACCACGTGGGTCAGGTTGATCTCTTCGACGATCCCGAACTCGCTCTCGACCACGACCGTGTCCCCGATCCGCACCGGCTCGGCGAACGCCAGTTGGAGCCCGGCCAGGATGTTGCCCACGGTGCGCTGGGCGGCCAACCCAAGGACAACACCGGCCACCCCGGCCGAGGCGAGCAGGCTCACCCCCACTTCGCGCACGGCGTGGAACTGGAGCAGCGCCAGAGCGACACCGCCCGCGCCGACCAGGAACTGGAGGATCCGCGCGGGCACGGTCACGCGCGTGGTGATGGAGCGGACCCGCCCGGGGTCCGCCGCGCGGCCCACCAGGGCCGCTTGCAGGTACTCTTTGCCGACCCCGATGGCCCGCACCGCCAACAGCGTCGAAACCGCGATCAGCGTGACGTTACACGCGGCCCGCACCCCGCTCCCCCCGGCCACGTCCGCGATCCCCAGCACCTCAACCCCGGCGCGGACTGTTGCCGCCGCCGCGAGCAGCGCCAGTGGCGCGGTCAACCGGTCCTCAACATCTGGGGCCCACGTCGCGCTCGGCACCCGCCGGCGTAGCCGCACCAGACCCGCCCGGGCCGGCCACCCGGCAAGCCACCCAATCACCCACCCGGTCGCGGCGAACAGGGCCAGGAGAACCCAGCGCCCGGCCGACACTCCAAGACACGATGGGCCGCCGAGCCAACCGTTCGACGCATCCGACAGCCAGTGAGTCGCCTGATCCCACATCGATTTTCACCTCTCACGCAATGAACTGCCCGGCGGGTGAGAAAGCAAAGTGGGTGCCGTCCCGGCTACGCCGGTCGGCTCGGTCGATGAGTCGGGCTCCAAGGAAACGGTTGCTTCGCGACAACCGAGCCCGGCGTCAGGGGATCACGTAACCGGCACCACCGCATCGCTCCGGGCGCGAGGGTTGCACCGCTTACGCCGGCCTCGTGCCCCACTCTCCCGTAACGGAGCCCCCGATGCGCTTTAATTACGCTCTCGTTCTGGCCGGCGGCTTTTCCCTCACGAGCGTTCTGCACGCTCAGCCGGCCCAACCCGGAAAAGCGCCAGTCGCACCGGCCTACAACTACCCGGCACCTCTGTACCGAATGCCCGATGTCGGCAAATCACTCAACCTGACCCCGGAACAGGTTACCAACCTGAACAAACTGACCGACGCGACGCAGGCCCGGTACCGCGACGACTACGCCAAGCTCGGCACGCTCAACGACGCCGAGCGGTTTGCCCGGACCCAAGAGCTGAACCAGAAGTACTACGCCGACTGGAACAAGGGTGCGCGGGACGTGTTCAACGACACCCAGCGGAGCCGGTACCAGCAGATGAACTACCAGTACGGCGGGTTCGGCACCCTGTATGACCCGGAGGTACAGCGGCAGTTGAACCTGACGGCCGAGCAGCAGCGGAACCTGCGAGCTCAATACGACTGGAGCAACCAGCAGTTAGGAGACATCCACCGGGTCGGAGCGACCGACGCCACGAAAGGGGCGCAGATGTACCGCGATTACTGGACCGCCCGACAAGACCGCTTTAACAAGTACCTGACGGCCGAGCAACAGAAGACGTGGAACCAGATGGTTGGCGACCCGTACTCGTTCCGGCCGAATTTCACACCCCAGCGCTGAGCACGCAGCAACTCGTGGAACCGGGGACGCCCGGTTCTCCGCTGCTCTGACAGATCTTCTGGTCCGCGTGCGTCCCCGTGGGTTCGATCCGACTCCAGTCGCTTACAATTTGATGATGTTATTATTAATTTAATTTATGTGATCGGGTTGTGCCTCTTGATGGCATCGCTAACCTTTGCCAAGAGTGATAGTTGTGCGCTGTAAAAATCGGAGATCATTGTACCCGTTTGCGCACCCCGTCCATCACTGCGCTGGTGCAACTGAATCGAAACGCTGATCCCGGCCAGGATCTGCGATAAGAGTTGGAGCGACAGCTTCTCGTAATCGGTCATAAATCCTGTTCCCTTACACACGCCCCGCCAAGCGGAGTTGCGATCCATCGATCGCTCCATTTGAGTGGCGTCGCAGACTGAAGGTCATTAGCGGAATAGCTGCTTGGGGCCTTAGCCACGCCACTTGTGACCTGGCTGATAACCTTAACGTTAAGGTCCACTGTCAGGAGAATCGGCCTGCCACTTTGCCCCGGCTCTTCGCCGCCTGCCATTCAAGCCCCGGGACCGGTGGGTGTTGGTGGGCGACCAGACCGCCACCCACCAACACCCCACCGGTCCCACACGCTCGGGCACTCAGAACGTGGTGAACCCGTCGTCGAGCGCGTCTAACTCGTGGTGACCGCCCGCGTGCCCGTTGCCGCTGCGCCGCTGGTCGAGGGCTTTGGCCACGGCCGGGCGGGGCCGGGGGGCCGGTTTCGCCGGCCGTGACGCGGCGCGCCCACCGGTTCCGAGCTTGAACCGGCTAATCAGGCCGCTGAGCTGCGACGCCTGGTCGGTGAGCGCCTGGGCCGTTGCGGACAGTTCCTCGGTTTGGGAGGCGTTCTTCTGGGTTACGGTATCCATCTGGGAAACCGCCTTATTCACTTGCTCGATGCCCACGAACTGCTCTTTACTGGCGGCGGCAATCTCAGTCACGATGTCGGTGACTCGGTTCACGCTGCTGACGATCTCGGCCAGCGTGCCGCCGGACCGGTTCACCAGTTCGGCCCCCGTTTCCACCTTCTTCACGCTGTCCTGAATCAGGCTCTTGATCTCCTTGGCGGCGGTGGCACTGCGCTGGGCGAGGTTGCGGACCTCGGTGGCGACCACCGCGAACCCACGCCCCTGCTCCCCAGCCCGTGCGGCTTCGACGGCGGCGTTGAGGGCCAGCAGGTTGGTTTGGAACGCGATCTCGTCGATGGTGGTGATGATGTCCGCGATCTTCTTGCTGGACGCGTTGATCTCGCTCATGGCCTCGACCGCGCCGCTCACCACCTGACCGCCCCGCTCGGCCACCTCTTTGGACCCGCTCGCCAACTGCCGCGCCTGCTGGGCGTTGTCCGCGCTCTGCTTCACCGTCGCCGTGATCTCCTGCAACGAGCTGGCCGTCTCCTCCAGACTCGACGCCTGCTCCTGGGCACCCGAGGAGATCTCGTTCGTGGCCCCGGACAATTGGGCGGAGGCGCTGGCCAACTGTTCCGAAACCTCTTGCACCCCCTCGAGCGCGCCCCGCATGTTGACGACCGCCTGGTTCAGGGCCCTGGCCATCTGGCCCATGTTGTCGGTACCGAGGTCCGGGATCGACACGGTAAAGTCGCCGGCGGCGATCGCCGACACGCTGATCTGGATGGCTTCCACTTTGCGCTGCAACTCGGTCGCCGCGGCCGAGGCGGCGTCGGCCCGCTCCCGCACCGCCACCGCTTCCTTCTCGGCCCGCTCGGCGACCGCCCGGGCCTCCTGCACCACCCGCTCCTTGTCCCGCTCCACCTGCACCCGCTCGGTCTCCCTGGCGGTGATCATCCCGTCGATGGCCACGTTCAGCGCCGTGCCCAACTGCGCCATCTCGTCGGCCGATTCGATCCGCACCTTGCGGCTCAGGTCCCCGGCCGCCACCCCTTGGAGCACCGACACGGTCTGCGTGAGCGGTCGCACCACGGACGCGGTCAGCAGCAGCCCCAGCGCGGCCGCGACCAGAACCGCCCCGACACTCACCGTCCACAAGGTGCGCCGGCCGCGCTCGAACACCTCGTTGGCCTTGGCGTTGTCCTGCTTGCTCGCCACCTCCTGCAACTCCATCACCGCGGCCAGCGCGGTGGCCAGTTCGGCCATCGCCGGCATCTCGCGCTTGAGCGCCTCGTCGGCCTTCTCGAACTCGCGCCGGTCGACCAGCGTAAAGATCTCCTCGCTACACCGCTTCCACTCCGAGTGCTTGGCCTCGAACGCCCGCCACAGGGCTGCCTCCTTGTCGGTCATCGGGAGCGCGACGTACCCCTTCATTCCCTCGTCGGCGTCCCGCTGCGCCTGGTCCCGGAACCCGCGCGTCACGCCGGACATTTTGTCGTCGCCGAGCTTGCCGTAGATGACCGCGCTGCGCTCCGTCCGCTGGACCGTGAGGATGCCGCTCCGCAACTTGCCCAGGGCCAGGGCCGAAGGGACCAGGTTAGTGCTGGCGTTGACCTGGCACTCGCGCAGCCCGTTGAGGGCCTCGAATGACTGGTAGGCGAGCAGCCCGCACGCCCCGGCGACGAGCAGGAACCCACCCACGAGGCGCGGACCCAGGCGCAATTTCGACAGCGCTGCGAGAATCGAATCGATCATGTGACGCTAGACCTTCTTTCCTAACAGTACGGCAATAAGTGGTTGCGTGGGATGCCCCGGCGCCCCGATCGGGCGGGGGGGGGACCGTGTAACGAGTGGCCGCTGTGCGAGTTCACCTGCCGGGGCATCAGCAGGCCATGACGCGCAGGGGCCGCACCGCATTTCAGCTCGCTCCGGGCGTGCCCGGGCGACGGACCCTGCTATCAACAAGATCGGTAATTTTTGTGTTTGTTTGCTTCAATTGTATCACGCGCGTGCGCGCTGTAGATTAATTGAATTGTTGTGATGGGGTTCGATAAGCGATGGGCGCGGTGCTGTTACGGACACATTCCCCGACGGGCGCGTGTCGTCGCGTGAGCTCACACCCGTGGCGTTATGCCGTGGGCGGCTGTCGCGCGGTGGGGCGTGCGTGTTAGTTCGATTGACGTGTGCGGCTGGCTGTTCGGCTAATGTCGGGCGCGGGCTCTCACGCGGTTCGATCGGGGTGTGCTCGAATCTTAGCCCTCACTCCCGACACGGGGTGTCGGGGAAACCGGAGATTCCGTTCACGTTTATTTACAAGCGCGTGTTGGGCTACAGATCTCGTGCCTTTGCCCCCGGAACGACAGCCATGAGCCGCCTGCCTTCGGAGCGCGGAGGGCAATCCGGTGACCGGGGCCGGCCGGTGAGTACCCGGGGGACGCGGACGCGGCGCTAGTGGCGGTGTGAAGGTAGCCGGCACGCATTCAGCCACGTGGTCCCGCTCGATCGGCCCGGCGGCCGGCTGTTCCGTTCAGCGCGAACCGGCCGACGCACACAGTACCGTTGCGGTCCCACCGCGCGGCACCCGCACTCGGCGCAGCCGTCGGGCGAACACCGCGGCCAGACCGAAGCCCGCGAGCGCCAGTGAACCCGGCTCGGGGGTGGTCACTCCGGGTGTTACGTCCACGTGCAGTTCCCCGCCCGGCGCCCGGACGCGGTACGTGTTCCCGCCGAGCGTGAACGTGCTGGCGTTGGGCCACAGGTTCGACTCGTACCCCTCGTAGATCAGCTCGCGCTCGCCGCCGGGGGCGATGACGTACTCCTGCACGAAGTCCAGGTACAACGGGAGCGAGCCCGAGCAACCGGACCGCTCGTCGGTGATGGTGACGGTGGACGCCGACCGCCACGTGTCGGTGTAGTGGTAGCTGTTCGCGTCCGGGTCCGGGATCGGGTTCCCGTGCAGCTTCGGGTCCGGGAGGAAGAAGTCGGACCAGTTGAGCTCCGTCAGGCCGCGCATCTCGCGGAGCACGGTGCCGTCGGGCGCTTCGGCGCGATAGCCCCACTGAACCGGGCCGGCGTGGGCGAGGGCGGGCGCGCAGGTCAGGGCAGCAACCGCGAGAGCTGCCCGGAAGGTGCGGAGCATAGCAGGGCCTCCTTGCCGCGGACGAACCGCGGGGGCCAGAGGCTAGCCAATAATGGGAAACGCTACAACCCGAATTTGCGCGACCCTGTCGGAGCTTACACCAGCGTGACGCGGCCGGCGGGGGCGCCGCGGTAGATCCGCGCGATCCGGTCGCGGGTGAGCCCGAGCACCTTGTCGAACCGGCTCAGCTTCAGCCCCTCGATACCGGTGCCGTAATCGGCCATGTGGTACAGCATCGACACGTCCGACTTCACCTCGCGGTCGATCTCGCGCCGCAAGAGCCACCGGAACAGCCGCAGCCCGCCCGCCGGGCCGGGGTACCGGGACTTGGCGAACGTCACGGAGAACACCCGGGTCGTTTTGTCGTCCTGCGGCACGAAGAAGATGTAGAGCCGCCACCGCACCATCGCCTCGCGGGCGCCGTCCGGGCTGGTCCACCAGTGGTCGAACACGGAATACACCGGCGAGAACCGGGTGGTCCAGTGGTCGTGGAACGTGTCCCCCTTGCGGATGCCCAGCAGCCACGCGAACGCCCGGTTCAGCGTCTTCGTCGGGCCGGCGTTGGTCACCGTCACGGTGTCGTCCGTGGACTCGAACGCGACCTTCACCTCGCTCAGCCGGTCCAGGTCGTAGCCGAACGTGTCGTGAACGGTGGCGCTGTGCTCGATCTCGTTGAAGTTGTCCACCGCCAGTTCCAGCGGGGCCGGGACGGCGTGTTCCAGCGTGCAGATGGGGTAGAACCCGGGTGCTGTGACTTCCGGGAACGGCGGCGCGCTGGTCCGCGACTTGATCCACACGAGCCCGTGCGCCTCGCGGGCGTCGTAGCTGGCGGTGCAGGCGGTGAGCTTGGGTGCTGCCGGGCTCTCGCCGTTCCCGCAGCCGTCGAACGTCCACCCGTGGTACTTGCACTGCAACCGGTCGCCGACCACCTTGCCGACGCTCAGCTTCAGCCGCCGGTGCGGGCACACGTCCGAGATCGCCGCGGCCTCGCCGTTTGACGTGCGGAACAGCGCGACGGGGTGGTTCGCGACCACAACGCCGACCGGGTCGCGGCGCAGCCGGCGGCTCAGGAACACCGGTTGCCAGTGGTCCAACATGCCCATCCACGTGCCCTCTGCTAGAATACCCTTTAATCGGTCGTTCGCGGTGCGTGCGTGCATCCCAACTGCGCCGGTACTGCTATCTTATGTAGGTGCCCATGTTTACGGGGCTGGTTCAGGCGCTCGGGACGGTGCGGGCGGTCACGGACGGGCAGGGCGGGCGCCGGCTGCGCGTCGCCGAAGCGGCCCTCGCGCCGGCGTTCCAGATCGGCGACAGCGTCAGCGTGTGCGGCGCGTGCCTCACCGTTGTGGCGCGTGACGGCGACGCGCTCGACTTCGAGGTCGGGCCGGAAACGCTGGCAAAAACCACCCTGGGCGGGCTGATCCCGGGCGACCGCGTGAACCTGGAAGGCGCCCTGCGGGTCGGCGACGCCCTCGGCGGGCACTTCGTCACCGGGCACGTCGATTGTGTCGGGCGGGTGCTCGAAGAGCGGGTGACCGGCGAGTGGCTCACGATTTGGTTCGGGTTCCCGGCGGAGTTCGGCGATCTGCTCGTGTCCAAGGGCTCGGTCGCGGTGGACGGCGTGAGCCTCACGGTGGTGGACGCCGAAGCCGACCGGCTGAGCGTGATGCTGATCCCGCACACCCGCACCCACACGACGCTGGGCTACAAGAAACCGGGCGACGCAGTCAACTTGGAGTTCGACCTGCTCGCCAAGCACGTGAAAAAACTGTTCGGCTGCATTAACCTCACGATTTAAGGCCGCGCGAAGGCGGAAGAGCTTTGACGGGATCAACCGCCTGTGACGGGCTCCGAAGGGGCGCGCGAGGCGGAAGACTCTTCGGCGGGATTCAGAAAACAAGCGCGGCGTCCGTTGCCGTGTCTGAGCCTCGTCGCTCCCGTTTATCCCGACAACGTTCTTCTCGACCCTCGCGTGCCGGAGACCCATGTCCGAAACCCCGCAAGAACCGCTCCCCGTTCCCGCCGCGCCGGTCCCGCCGCCGCGCCAGACCCTGTCGTACCTGCACCGGCTGTTCGAGGCGCACGGCCTATCGCCCAAGAGCAAACTCGGTCAGAACTTCCTCATCGACCTCAACCTGCTCGACCTGATCGTGCGCACCGCCGAACTCGACAAGAGCGACGCCGTGCTGGAGGTGGGCACCGGCACCGGGTCGCTGACCGCGAAACTCGCGGACCCCGCGGGCGTAGTGGTTACGGTCGAAGTCGATCGCTCGCTCCAGCCCGTGGCGAAAGAGGTCATCGGGCACCGCTCGAACGTGCGGTTCGTGTTCGGCGACGCGCTCGCCAAGAAGAGCGAACTGAACCCGGACATGCTTTCCACCTGGGACGCCGCCGCGAAGGAGGCCGGCTGCACGCGCAAAAAGCTGGTCGCGAACCTCCCTTACGTCATCGCCACGCCGCTCATCAGCAACCTGCTGATCGGGCATCCGGAAATCGAGCGGATGGTGGTGATGGTGCAGTGGGAGATCGCGGAGCGGATGAAGGCGGTGCCCAACACGAAGGATTACAACGCCCTTTCGGTGCTGGTGCAGAGCATCGCGGACGTGGAGACGGTGCGGAAGGTGGCGCCGTCGAACTTCCACCCGCGGCCGAAGGTCGATTCCGCGATCGTGCTCATCAAGCCGAACGCCGAAAAGCGGGCGAAGGTCGGCGACGTGATGAAGTTCCGGATTTTCCTCCGCGACCTGTACGTTCACCGGCGGAAGAACTTGCGGCAGGCCCTGGCCGGCTGGCCGACCGGGGCGCGCGACAAGAAGGACGTGGACGCCAAACTCGCCGAACTCGGGATCGACGGCACGCTACGGAGTGAATCGCTGGACATCGAGCAGCACCTTCGACTGGCCGCCGTGTTCGGGTGATGTGACCGCCTACGCTGGGGGCGGTGTTAACATCGCACAGGGCTTCCGCCCTGTGCTACGCCCGCCGGCCCCTCCGGGGCGCAAGTGCAAGTTAAAAGGCAAAGTGTAAAGGCAAAAGGGCGATGCCTCTTTTTGCCTTTACACTTTGTTTTGTTGCTATGTGTCCCGCCCAACGCGTTTCGCGTTCTGCACTTCCTCGTTACCGCGAGACCACCTTGTAGTCCACGGTGTCGCGGTCGCCGATGCTGATCTTCTTGTGGTAGCTGGCCTTGCCGGCTTCGCCGCCCACGTACAGGTACCACTCGCCGGCCGGGAGCCGCACGTCGAACTCGCCGAACCCGTTCGCGGTGGTGTACTCCTTTTGCTCCGGCTTGTTGGCGTTCATGAACACCAGCTTCGCGTTCGCCCGCGGGGTGATGAGGTCGTTCTGCACCACCTCGCCGCGCACCGACACGACGCTGCTGCGGCTGACGGTCTTCTCGGGCCGGAACTTCGTGGTGCCCGACTTCGGGTTCGAAGTGCCGGGGGTGCTCGGGAGGTCCGTCGGCGGGATCGCGTTGTCCGACCCGCCCGGCTTCGCCGGCATCACGCCCGGGTTGTTCTCGCGGAGCTGCTCGACGCTCGGGCCGGCCGGGGCGATCACCGGCGGCAGCGCGTAGTAGCTCACGCTGCCGGGGGTCGGCGGGTAGTAGTAGCTCACCACCGGTTGCTGGTAGTTCACCTGCCGCAGCGAGGTGACCGGAACCAGCGCGGACCGCTCGACGTAGCTGGTGACCGCGTTGCACTGGCTGCGGAGCCGGTACGAGGTGGTCGGCGTGGACACCCGCTGCGGGCAGCCGGTGCAGGGGTCGTAGTAGGTGCTGTACTTGTACTCGGTGACGGGCTCGTAGTAGTAGCTGGTGACGTTCTTCGTCACCGGCTCGTAGTAGCTCTTGCGGACGTACTCGGTGACGGGCTGGTAGTAGCTCCGCTGCACGTAGCTGACCCGCATTTCCGGCTGCGGGCAGGGGGGCGGGGGCGGCGCGTAGTAGCTGACGCGGGGCTTGTTACAGTCGTTGCAGCACACCTGGAACACGTTGTCCCAGGCGGCCTCGGAGCGGGCCGGGGTGCTGACGGCCCCAAGAGCGGCGAGCAGCAGCCCGGCACAGCGGGTCAGGTTCATGGTGCGATCTCCGGGTGTGTCCATCGCCTCGGGCGCGAGGCGCTGGGCGAACATCACACATTAGACTAATTCGCCCCCCCCGGCACACAAACGGTTTCGGAAGATGGCACAATCCGGAGAGCCGCCCCCTGTCGTTACAGCCGGTAAAGTCGTTGCCTTTGGCCGTCTTTCGCTAACTTACAGTCAAAATGGGCAATGTAGAGTGGGCGCAAATTGAATTGTAAAAAGTCGCCGCAGCGGTTCGGGAGCAGATGCGGTCCGGGCGGCCCGATGCCGCCCACTCTCACACCGAGGTGCTTCGTGCCTTCCGGACCTCACCACGCTCGACGCGAGGTTACTTCGCAGCCGCCTTAAGCGCTTCGATGGCCGCGTCGTAGTTCGGGTGGCTGGTCACTTCGGGAACGTACTCGGCGTAGGTGACTTTGCCGGCCGCATCGACCACGAACACGGCGCGGGTGAGGAGTTGCAGCGGCAGCCCGCTCTCGATCAGCACGCCCCAGTTCTTGCCGAACGAGTGGTTGTGGACGTCCGACACGGTCTTCATCGTGCTCACGCCCTCGGCGGTGCAGAACCGCCCCTGCGCGAACGGCAGGTCGAGGCTCACCGTGTAGCACGCGACGCCGTCGCCGAGCGCCTTGATGCCCTCATCGAACTTCTTGGTCTGCATGCTGCACACGCCGGTGTCCAGCGACGGCACCACGCTGAACAGCCGGGCCTTCGCCGGGGTGTCCGCGAGCGTGACCGCGCTGAGCCCTTGCAGCCCCTTGTAGTCCGGGGCGGTGTCGCCCGCCTTGAGTTCGTTGCCGGCCAGTTGAACCGGGTTCCCCTTGAACGTGACGGTGCGGGCCATCGTGTGCTCCTGTTCGGTGTGTCGTGTTCGGTGTTCGGAACAACGCCGACAGTGATTTACGCGAAACGGCCCGCACCGAACACCAAAAACTCAACACCGAACGTCGGGCGCTAGTTCGCGCTGAACGGCGGGGGGAACGGGCGCTCGGCCCGCGCCGCGGAGACGCGCAGCGCGTCCGCGATGGCCGTCGCGCGCCGGTCCGCGAGCGGTTCCGCCAGCAGCGCGAGTTTTAACTCCGGGGGCAGGGGGAGCGCGAACGCCAGGACGTCGCACACCTGCCCGAGCGGGGCGTCCCCGTCGAACAGTTCGCCCAACTGCCGCTGGGCCGGCGAGCCGTCCTCGAACCGCGGCAGCACGGCCGCCGCGAGCGCGCGGCGCAACTCGGTCAGCCGGGAGAGGTCCGTGGACGCGGTGTCGCGGATCAGTTCGACGCGGGCGGTGCGGTAGGGCGTTTCGGAACCAAGCTCCTCGACCACCCGCGCGCGGCTGAGGCCGCGCAGCCGCAGGTCGTACTTCCCGCCGGGGTGCTTCTCGTGCCAGACGATCCGCCCGACACACACGACCGGCTCGATCGCGGGGCGGTCGGCGGGCTCGTCGGCGCTGGCGCTGAGCGTGGCCATCGCGATGAGCCCGTCGCTCGCGAGCGCGTCGGCGGTCATCCGCCGGTACCGCGGCTCGAAGATGTGCAGCGCCTGCACCACGTGCGGGAACACCACGAGGCCCGGCAGCGGAAACAGCCGCACCGTGCCGGAGAAGCCGTCGAGTTCGTTCGCGCTCATGGTGGCGCCGCCGGAGGGAGAATGGGCGTTCGTGTCGTGCTGGTCTATTGGACGCCGGCGGTGAAGCCCTTCCAGGCGTCGCGCGCCATCCACAGTCCCATGCCCATTAAAAGAACCGCGCTGGCGGTCGGGAGGAGCCGGAACCAGCCGTCCTCGCCCGACACCCGGCGCCCGGTCCGGTGGATCGCCACGACGAGCGACCCGACCAGCGCCAGCACGCTCGACAGCCCGACGCTGAACGCGAGAAGCAGCGGCAGCGCCAGCCCGAGCTTGCCCGCGGACACCGCGAGCATCAGTAGCAGCACCGCGTCCACGCACGGGATGGCCCCGGCACCGATGCCGAGCAGCACCACGCGGACCCAGCTCAGCGGCGTCTTCGCGGTCGCGAGTCGGAGCACCTGCACTTGCTCGCCGGTGGCGTCCCGGCCGCGCACCGGGGCGCGGCACTCCGGCACCCGCGGGGCGGCGGCGTGGTTCCCGCACATGTCGGCGCACCCGCCGAACAGGTGAACGTGATCGACCTTCCCGCGCAACCGGCGCATGAACAGCCACATCCCCACGAACAGCACCAGCAGCCCGCCGAACAGCCCGAGCCAGTGCTGGGCCTCCGCCGGGACGGACTCGCGGTAGCGGAGGTAAAACACGCCGGCGATCAGGATCACGCTGCCGGTGTGCGCGAGCGTGGTGCTGAGCCCCAGCAGCGCCGCCTGCCGGTACGTCCCCTGCTCGCCGACCAGGAACGCCGCCGCGACGCTCTTCCCGTGCCCCGGCGCGAAGGCGTGGAACGCGCCGAAGAGGGCCGCCGTGAACA
The DNA here is from genome assembly GCF_034097035.1 of Gemmata algarum. Lineage (NCBI taxonomy): Bacteria > Pseudomonadati > Planctomycetota > Planctomycetia > Gemmatales > Gemmataceae > Gemmata > Gemmata algarum. The sequence goes on along the minus strand of NZ_JAXBLV010000211.1, from coordinate 9,523 downwards.
GCAGCATCCCGAGGCCGAAGTTGGTGTCGAAGAGGGCCTTCGGGCCGCGCTCGAACAGGAGCGTGAAGAAGCTCTCGTCGGGCGCCTGTTCCACAACGGCCGGTGCCGGTTCGGGCTCCGGAGCGCTCCCGGGTGCCGGGGTTGTGGGGGGCTTTTCGGCCCCGAACGGCGGGAGACCCGGGGCGGTGAACACGGCGGACGCCCGCCGGGCGCGGGCCGCGTCGCCGGGCTTGTACTGGCTCGGGTCGCGCTTGCGAAGGTCTTCCGGCTCGACCAGCTCCTTGATGTCCAGCGCCGACTCGTCGGGCTTAACGACCAGCCACACGGCCCCGGTCTCGCCCTCGAAGTTGCGGTCCTCGAACGTGAAGGCGTTCTCCGACCCGCCGCCCGCGGGCCGCCACGGGGCCTGGAACACGAACCGGAACCGGGCGTGGTCGCGGTCCTGCTCGACGTCCAGCTTCGTGGCCCGGAACTGGAGCGCGGCGCCCCCCAGCTTCGCCTCGAGCGCCCGCGCCATGAGCGGCGCCATCTTCTCACAGTACCGGCGGCTCACCTCGCGCAGCTTGCCGCCCATCTGCTCGATCTCTTCGGGCGTGAACAGCTTCTGGCTGTCGGTGAACATGGTCCAGAAGCTGACGAGCAGCACGTACCGCACCTCGACCGTTCGCGCGCCGAGCCGCACGTCGAGTTCGCGGTCGTAGCGGAAGTTCGGCAGCGGGTGCGCGAGCGCCGGGGCACACGACGCGAGCAGCACTAGGAGGGGGAGTGCGAAGCGGGTCATAACGCTATTTAAGCACATCACGCGCGAGGGGGGAACGAGGCGCGCGAGGATACCTTCGTGCGGGCGGGGACTTACGCGCCCCTGACGGGCCTGCGGGCCGCGCCGGTGCCGGCCCGCGGAAGTGCGCGAACTTGTCCGCAAGCAATTCACCAACCCGCACGATATAAGAGGTGCCGGCGCCGTGCCGGCGGGACGCCCGAAGCCAAGCGAACCTCGTCGGAGGCGATAACATGCGCGATGAAACACGAAGCGGCACGCCCGACGGGGCGGGCGCACACCCGGCGGGGCCGCAGGACGGGTACGCCGGCCACGACGCCCGGCAGCCGAGCGCCGCGGCGGTGCAGCCGGTCGCTCACGTCCACTACTCGGTCGAGTGGGACACGAGCGAGTGGGGCGGCGGCGACGCCGATTGAGCCTCGGTTCCGACGCGCGGGTGCGGTAGACTGAACGCAGAAGGTCCGTAACACCGTCCCCGCGAGCACCGCTTTATGAAACTGGCACTCAGCGCCGCCGCGCTCCTCGGGTTCTGTGCGCCCGGCGCGTCCGGACAGTGGCAGCCGCAAACGATCAAAACGGACGCCGACTTCCGCGGGCTGTGCGTCGTGGGGCCGAAGGTCGCGTGGGTCAGCGGCACGAAGGGCACGTTCGGGCGCACCACTGATGGCGGCGCCACCTGGACCGCCGGGACGGTGCCCGGGGCCGAGAAGCTCGACTTCCGGGACGTGGAGGCGCTCGGAGCGGATGCCGCCTATCTGATGAGCGCCGGCCCGGGCGCGGACTCGCGTGTCTACAAAACGACCGACGGCGGCAAGACCTGGACCCTTCAGTTCAAGAACCCCGAGCCGCAAGGGTTCCTCGACGCCATCGCGTTCTGGGACGAGAAGAGCGGGATCGCCTTCGGCGACCCGGTGAACGGGCGCTTCCAGTTGCTCACGACCGCGGACGGCGGCGCGACCTGGGAGCCGCTTCCGGAGAAGGCCCGGCCCGAGGCGCTGGCCGGCGAGGGCGCCTTCGCGGCCAGCGGCACCTGCCTCATCGCCCGCGGCGAGAAGGACGTTTGGTTCTGCACCGGCGGGGCCAAAGTCGCGCGGGCGTTTCACTCGACCGACCGGGGACAGACCTGGACCGTCGTCGAATTACCCCTACTGGCCGGGAGCGCGTCGGCCGGCGCGTTCGGGCTCGCTTTCCGGGACCGGGACCACGGGGTGATCGTCGGCGGCGACTACCGCAAGCCCGACGACACCGCCGGAACCGTCGCGGTGACGAGCGACGGCGGGAAAACGTGGGCGGCTGTCAAGAAGCCGCTGCCGTTCCGGTCCGCGGTCGCCTGGGCGAAGGATCGGTGGGTCGCGGTGGGCACGTCGGGCGCGGAGGTGTCACGGGACGACGGCGCGACCTGGGCGCCGCTCGACAGGGAAAAGTACAACAGCGTCGGGCTCACGGCGACCGGTGAAGGGTGGGCCGTCGGGCCGAAGGGGCGCATCGCACGGTTCACGGTTGCCGAAAAGTAGCCGCGAGCGTCATTCCAGAACGGAGCGGACCTTTTCGGCGAGTGCCGCGGGGGTGAACGGCTTCTGGAGGAACGCCACCTCGGCGCGGAGCACCCCGTGCCGGACCACCGCGTCGTCCGCGTACCCGCTCACGTACAGCACCTTGATCCCGGGGCGCAACCGGGCCACCACCTCGGCCAGCTCGCGCCCGCCCATCTCGGGCATCACCACGTCCGTGAGCAGCAGATCGATCGGCGGGTCCGGGCGCTCGCACACCCGCAGGGCCTCCTCGGCGTTGGGCGCGTCCAGCACCGTGTACCCGAACCGCTGGAGCGCGATGCGGGCGAGCCGGCGCACCCGGTCGTCGTCCTCCACCACCAGCACCGTTCCCCGCCCGGTCGGGCCGCCGGGCTCGGCCGCGTGCGCCGGCTGTGCGTCGGCGGGGACCCGACCGACCGACGGGAAGTAGACCTCGAACGCGGCCCCGCGCCCCGGGGCGCTGGCCACGCGGATGTGCCCGCCCGTTTGCTGGACGATGCCGTACACCGTGGACAGCCCCAGCCCGGTGCCCTGGCCCACGCCCTTGGTGGTGAAGAACGGCTCGAAGATCTTGGCCTGGACCTCCGCGGTCATGCCCACCCCGGTGTCGGCCACCGCGAGCCGCACGTACCGGCCCGCGGGCACGTGGCCGGGGCCGTCCGGGCCGTCGGACGTGACGTTCGAGGTGCCGACAGTCAGGGTACCGCCGTTCGGCATGGCGTCCCGGGCGTTCACCGCGAGGTTCAGGATCACCTGTTCGATGTGCCCGGCGTCCGCCCGAACCCGGTCCAGCTTCGGATCCAACTGCACTACCAGCCGCACTCCCTCGCCGAGCAGCCAGCGGAGCATCCCGCGGGTTCCGTCGGTCACCGCGTTCAGGTCCAGCACCACCGGCTCCACCACCTCCTTACGGCTGAACGTGAGCAGCTTGCGGGTGAGTCGGGTGGCCCGCTCGCCGGCGTCGCGGATCTCGGTCACGAGCGCCTGGCAGGGGTCGTCGGGGGGCAGTTGGCGGAGGGCCAGCTCGCTGAACCCGTTGATGACGGTGAGCAGGTTGTTGAAGTCGTGGGCGACGCCCCCGGCGAGCTGCCCGACGGCCTCCATCTTCTGCGCCTGGCGGAACTGGTCCTCCAGCGCGCGGCGCTGGGTCACGTCGGTCTGCACCCCGACGTACTGGGTCACCCGGTCCCCGCCGTCTCGCACCGGGGACAGCGACAGCTCGTTCCAGAACGCGGTGCCGTCCTTGCGGTAGTTGAGCAGCTCCACCGTACACGTGCGCTCGTCCCGCAGCGCGTCCCGGACCCGGCCCACGGCCGCCGGGTCCGTGTCTTGGCCCTGGAGGAACCGGCAGTTGCGGCCCAGCGCCTCGGCGGCCGAGTACCCGGTGAGCCGCTCGAACCCGGGGCTCACGAACACGATCGGGTGGTCCGGCCGCTGGGCGTCGGTGATGATGATCCCCTGGGTCACGGCGTGGATCGCCCGGTCCCGCTGCCGCAGCGCCTCCTCGGCCGCCACCCGCGCGGTCACGTCCTGCCCCAGGCACAGCATCCCGGCGTACTGCCCGTCCGCTCCCAGGAGCGGGGTGTTGTACCACGCGCACGTGATCACCCGGCCGTCCTTGCGCACGTTCTCGTTCACTGAGTGCGCGGCCAGGTCCCCGCTCCGGATGCGGGCGATCAGGTTCGCGGCCGCGCCGTGGAACGCCGGCGGCGTCAGGTCGAACGGGGTGAGCCCCAGCGCCTCGGCCCGCGAGTACCCGAAGGTGCGTTCGGCCGCCGGGTTCCACTCGATCACCCGCCCGCCCGCGTCGAGCAGGGCGTACGCGAGCGGCATCCGGTCGATCTGGAGCTGGAGCCGGGCGAGGAGCGCGTCCCGCTCGGCCGCCAGCCGGTTCCGCTCGGTCACGTCGCGGGAGATGCCGATCATCCCGACCACCGTCCCGGAGGACGTCCGGTACGGCCCCTTGGTGGACAGGAAGGTGCGCCGGACCCCGTTGAGCACCAGCTCCTCCTCGACCGACACGGCCCGGTCCGCGGCCATCGCTTGGAGGTCATGCGCGCGCACCTGGCGCGCCCCGTCCGGGCTCATCAGTTCGGTGTCGGTGCGGCCAATGATGGCCTCGGCCGGGCGCCCCAGAAACGCCGCGGTGGCCGGGTTCGCGAGCAGGTAGCGCCCCCCACGGTCCTTGACGAACACCGCGTCCGTGGTGCCCTCGACGACCGCGGACAGCAGCCCCGCGGTGCGCCGCAGCTCGTCCTCCATCCGCACCCGGTCGGTCACGTCCCGCACGATCAGCGTGAAGAACCGGCGGGACCCCTCCTCGCCGCGCGACACCGACACCTCGACCGGGAACCGCTTGCCGCCGGCCCGCACCCCCCACGCCCCCGGGCGCGCGGTCAGGGGCAGGGTGTCCCCGGGGGCGCCGGCGGTGAGCGACTCGTCGGGCACGAACTCGGTGACCGGGCGCCCCAGCGCGGCGCCCGCCGGGCACCGGAACATGTGCTCGGCCGCCGGGTTGAACACCGTCACCCGGCGGTCCAGGTCGGTGCTGATGATCGCGTCCCGGGCCGACCCGATGATGCCCGCCAGTTGGTGCTCGGTGCGCACCTGCCCGAGCACGCGGCCCACTGCGTCCGGCAGGTAGTCCAGGTACTCGATCGACTTGGTCACGAAGTCCCGGACCCCGACCCGCAGCGCCTGAATCGCGGTGGCCTCGTTGCCGAACCCGGTCACCAGGATCACCGGCTGGGCGTACCCGGCGGCCCTGATCCGGTCGTAGAACTGGAGCCCGTTCACCCCTCCCGGCAGCCGGTAGTCGAGCAGGATCAGGTCGATGTCCTCGGCGCGGAGCGCGGCGAGCGCCTCGTCGGCGTCGGCCGCCACGACGCACCGGTACCCGGCCTCTTCGAGCCGGTCCAGCTCCAGGGCGGCGATCCCGGGGTCGTCTTCGACGATCAGAACGGTGGCGGAGAGGGTGGCGGGCACGGGCGGCTCCTGAAACTCAGCGGTCTTCTCGGGGCACTTGGACGATGGCCAGGAACAGGCCCAGGCGCCGGACCGCCTCGACGAAGCGGTCGTACTCGACCGGCTTGGTGACGTAGCACGAGCACCCCAGCTCGTAGCACCGCCGCACCTCGCGCGGGTCGTCGGTGGTGGTCAGCATGATCACCGGGATCTGCTCGGTGCGCGGGTCCTCCTTGAGCCGCCGCAGCACCTCGACCCCGTCCACCCGGGGCATGTTGATGTCCAGCAGCAGGAGCAGCGGCCCGTTCGGCACCCGCCCCGCGAACGCCCCCTCACAGCGGATGAAGTCGAGCGCCGCCTGCCCGTCGGGCACGTGGACCACCGGGTTCGAGATGCCCGCGTCCTCCAGGTTCTGCTGGATCAGGTACGCGTGCCCCGCGTCGTCCTCGGCCATCAGAATCATGAGCTCTCGCTTCGGCATGGGTCAGCCTCCCTTGACTTTGGCGGACGCGCGGGGCGCTGGGGGGAGGGCGAGGAAGAACGTGCTGCCGGCGCCGGGGCGGGACTCGACCCACGCCCGCCCGCGGTGCCGCTCGGCGACACGGGCGACGATCGCCAGCCCGAGCCCCTCGCCGGACCCGACCCCGGGGTGCGCCCGCTGAAACGCCTGGAAAATCTTCTGCTGGTGCCCTTCGGCGATGCCCAGCCCGTTGTCCCGGACGAAGTACGTGTGCAGCCCGTCGGGACCCGGTTCAGGGGCACAGCCGACCTCGATCAGCCCGGGGCGATTCGGGTCCAGGTACGTCAGCGCGTTGCCGATCAGGTTGGCGAACGCCTGCCCCAGCGCGGTTCGGTCGCCCCACGCGGGCGGGAGCGGGGCGACCTGGACCGTCGCCCCGCGCTCGGCGATGGTGCCCTGCGCCGCCGCCACCACTTGCGTCAGCACCGGGGTCAGGTCCACCGCTTCCAACCGGTACTCGACCCGCCCGGCGCGGGACAGCCGCAGCAGCGCGTCGATGATCCCCGAGAGCCGCAGCACCGCGGTCTGGATGAACCCGATGGACTTGGCCATCTTGCCGCCGAGCACTGACTTCCCGCGGCCCCGGATGTCGGGCGGCACCGCCGCGTCGTCGAGCACCGCGGCGAGCTGCTGCCCGGCCTTCTCGAGTTCCTTGCTGAACCCCTGGAGGTTCACCAGCGGGGACCGCAGGTCGTGCGACACGCTGTACACGAACATCTCGTTCTCGGTGTTCTTTTGGGCCAAGTCCCGGTTGGCCGCTTCCAGTTCGATGGTGCGCTCCCGCACCCGCTGCTCCAGGCCCTCGTTCATCTCCCGAAGGGCGCCCGAGGCGCGGCTCAGTTCGGTAGCCATTGCGCGTAACGCCCGATCGACGTGCGCGATCTCGTCGTTCCCGTCGAGGGGGGCCGGGGTGCCGCCCGCGCCGAGCGCGCGGGCGTTCGCCTCCAGGGTCGCGAACCGTTGCGTGATGGTCCGGCGGAACGTGAGGATGAGAGCGGCGGTGAACCCCACCGCGGCAGCGCCGCCGGTCGCGAGCAGCCAATTGAACCGCACACGCGCCCGCTCCAGCGACACGGCCCGCTCGTGGTCCAACCGCTCCTCCTCGGCCAGAAACAGGGCGACCTCGGACCGGAGCGCGTCGGCCTGTTCGTTGCCGCGACCGCCCCGCACCCGCTCCACCGCTTCCGCGTCTTTGCCGCTCGCAACCAGCACGGCGACCGCGTCGAGCCAAGCGAGCAGCCCCTCGGCGCGGTCCCGTACGGCCGCGACGCGGGCCTGCTGACCGGGGTTATCGGCGACCAGTTCGCTGAGCGCGTCCAGTCGCGCCGGCAACTCGCGGCGGGCCGACTGGTACGGCTGGGCGAACGCGGGGCTCCGGGAGATCACGTACCCGCGCACCGCCGCATGAGCGTCCAGGACCGCCGAGTTGACCTCGTGGCCCTGGACGATCGTTTCCTTCGTGTGTGCCGCCCACCGCCCGGCCTCGACCTGGTCGTGTTGGGCTTTCAGCACCAGCGCGACGAACACGAGCTGGAACGCGAGCGGCACCAGCACGAGGGCCACGCCCTTTTGAGAAACGGTCAAGTTCACGGTACCACCCGCCGAACGCACCCGCGAAGCGCCCCGGCTCGCCGTGCGCGGACCCTGATGAGATTGCGGATCGCCGCCGGAATACGAGGCTTTAAACTGATGCGAGCTTTGGTCATTCCGGCGGCAGGGGGCGTTAGCCCGTTGCATGCTCCACGTTAAGCGATGCGTGACGCTCACTCAACCGCGTTTAACCGGATTCGCGCGGCTCGCCATTTTTGCCACCCTCGCGCAAACGCTACCGCACGACCGGGGCACAAAATTGGTAACGGGAACGTGGGGCTGGGCCGGACACGCGCTCATTGAAAATGGTCGCAAGTCGCGCTAACTATGTTTTGGCTATTGGTTCAGATCGGGGCGCCGGTTCAGCCCTGGTGGGAATTTTCGGTTCCAGTTACAGGTGATTCGCGGCCCGACCGTCTGGCTCTTCGGCCGCGCGCGGAACCGCCGAGCGGGTGGGTACGGAGTGGCCCGTCCCGTTCAATCGTCCGTTTGTGCGAGGCGCCGGAGTACCTCGGCCACGCTCCACGCCTGCGCGACGCAGCCGCGTGGGGTGTGCGGCGGCTCGGCGTCGAACACCTCGCTGATCGAGCCGACGCACGCCTCGCCCAGGTGCCGGCGGAACCCGGCGAGGAACTCGTGCGGGGCGGCGCGGTCGTCCGGATGCACCTTCAGCCAGGCGTCCGTGAACGGGCCGACGAGCCAGCCCCATACGGTCCCCTGGTGGTAGGCCGCGTCCCGCGCTCGGAGATCGCCGAAGTATTGCGGCTTGTAGTCCGGATGTCCCGGCGCGAGCGACCGTAGCCCCACCGGCGTGAGTAACTGCTCGCGGACCGCGTTCAGCACCGGCCGCCATCGCTCCCGGTCCAGCACCGGGTGATCGAGCGCGATCGCGAACACTTGGTTCGGGCGCAGGGCCGGGTCGGCGCCCCCGTCCGGTCCGTCGATCACGTCGTACAGGTGCTCTCCGGGTTCGTACCAGAACCGCCGGTTGAACGATTCGCGGCACCGTGCTGCGTGCCGGGCGACCACGTCGGCGACCGTTTTCTCACCTTCTTCGTGTAACCACTGCTCCAGAAGCCGTAGGGCGTTGTACCACAGCGCGTTGATTTCTACCGCCTTGCCACGTCGCGGGGTGACGACCCAGTCGCCCACCTTCGCGTCCATCCAGGTGAGCTGGTACCCTTCCGCGCCCTGGCTGAGCAGCCCGTCAACCGGGTCTACCCCGATGCCGAACCGTGTTCCGCGGACGTGGTGCCCGACGATGTCGCGGAGCTGCGGCAGCAGTCGCCTGAGCGTCCCGCGGTCTTCCGTGGTCCGGAGGTAGCGGTTGAGCGCGTGGAAGAACCACAGCGTCGCGTCGGCGGTGTGGTAGAGCCCCTCGCGGTTTCGCTCCGGAAACAGGTTGGGGATGAGCCCATCCTTGATGTGCTGTGCAAATGTGAGAAGGATGTGCCGGGCTTCCGCGTGCCGTCCGGTGGTGAGCGTTAACCCTTCCAGGCTGATCATCGTGTCGCGGCCCCAGTCGGTGAACCAGTGGTAACCGGCGATGATCGACCGTGGCCCCTCGCCGTGCCCAGGGGCATCGCCGGCGACGCGGGCCACAGGGGTAAAAATGAATTGATCGGCGGCGAGTACCAGTTCCGCAGCGAACCCGGTCCGCGCGCCGGGAGCCGCTTGCTCGACCAGTTGTCGGCGGCGAGCCAGTTCGGCCGATAGCGCCTCCGCCGGAGACACGGCCCGGACCTGCTCCCACGGCTCGGTCGAGCAGACGAGGGTGGCTTCCTGCCCCGGGGCCAGATCGAGTCGGAAGAACCCGGGCGCGGACAGCACGCCGCGGAACTCGTACCCGCGCGACTCCTCGACGCGGTACACCACGTCCGGAACGCGCTCGCCGCGGACCGTGAACCCGACATTCGTGCCGCCGTCGAGGGACAGCTTGAGCACCGGGAACGTGTCCCCGCACGAGAGCTCGTACCGGTCGTCGACCGCGGTGAGCGCGACCGGCGCACCGCGCGGGGTGCCGACGTGGTCGTCGTGGCCGCGGAAGTGGACCGCCGGTTTCAATTTCAGCCGGACGGGAGCGGCGCCTTTGGTTAGCCGGTACCGAACGAACACGGTGTTGTGCTGGTAGGCGAAGTA
>NZ_JAXBLV010000210.1:0-46678 GCF_034097035.1 Gemmata algarum | reverse complement strand
CGGGAACGCGCGCCGGGCCTGTCGGAACTCTCGGCGCGGCCGCCCGCCCAATCGCGAAACTCGGTTGACCGGCCCGGCGCGCCGGAGCTAAGAGAACTCTCGTCCCGTCGGCGTTGACCCGCCGCCTGATTTCTAGCGTCGCCCGTGAGTTCGCGGCCCCGCGCCGCGCGACCTCGTACCCCCACAGCGGGGCCGGCTGTCTCCGGCCCGTTTCGCCCCGTTATCCACAGGCCCGGCGCGCGCGGCCACAGCCCGCGTTCGCCCAACTCGTGCGCGCACCGCACTGCGCGCCGGAGGCACCACCATGTCCACGACCGACCGCACCCGCGCCGCGTTCCTGCCCAAGCTCGACGCGCTCGAGCACCGCGAGGTGCCCGCCGTCCTCGCGACGTTCAACACCGGCGTCCTCACCGTCATCGGCGACAATGCGGCGAACAACATCGTCGTCGCCGCGGACGCCAGCGGCGCGCTGCAGGTGACGAACAACGGCGCCGCGGTCACGATCCGCAGCACGTTCGGCACCCCGAACAAGGCCAACCTGCAAACCATCACCGTGGACGCCAAGGGCGGCGACGACTCGATCGTGATCCAGAACTCGATCAACGTGCTGGACGCCAACGGGAAGCTCGCGTTCGCGGCGAACAGCGTGCTCTACGGCGGGTCCGGCAACGACACCATCCGGGTGCTCGCCGGCGGCTTCGTCGGGGGGCTGCCGGCGCAGGGCCAGCCGCTGCCCGCCATCGTCGGCAACTCCACCATGTACGGCGGCTCGGGGGACGACTTCCTCGACAGCGGGTTCGGCAACGACACGATGTTCGGCGAGAGCGGCAACGACACGTTCCGCTGGCTGCCGGGCACGCTGATCGACGCCTACGACGGCGGCGGCGGGAACGACACCGCCATCGTGGTCGGCAACACCACGGCGATCCCGGACCTGACGACGCCCGACCCGAACGACACGGGCAACGGCGACAGCTTCCGCCTCGACGCCGACCCCACGACCGGCGGGGTCAAGTTCCAGCGCACGAACCTGGTGCCGTTCTTCATCAACATGACGACGATCGAAAACGTCGTCATGCAGACCGGCGGCGGGAACGACACGATCACCGTGACCGCGCTCGCCGGCACCGGGGTGAAGAGCGTCGTCATGGACGGCGGCGACGGGGACGACAAGCTCGACGGCTCGGCGGCCAACGTGGCGCTACAAATCTTCGGCGGCGCGGGCAACGACACGCTGCTCGGCGGGTCGAAGAACGACGTGCTCGTCGGCGGCGACGGGAACGACACGCTGAGCGGCGGGAAGGGCACCGACACGCTCGACGGCGGGGCCGGGAACGACACGCTCGACGACGGCGGCAAGGACGGCGCGCAGGACGTGCTGATCGGCGGGACCGGCGCGGACACGTTCGTGCGGCGCCAACTGAACAAGTCCACCGCCCCGGTCCCGCTGTTCGACGAGCTGGTGCTCGACTTCAGCGCCGCCGACGGCGACGTGACCAAGATCATGTTTATTTGAAACGTCCGGTCGCGAGGCCGCAACGACGAGAACGTTGGCCGAAAGCTCTCGGCGTTGCGACTCGCGACCGGATGATGTGTGACCTGGTGCGCGTATCCGGTAATACGGCCGCGTTCTTAACGAACCGCTCCCAGACCAGTCGCTTCAAGGGGTTTGGGTGTGCCGCATAGGGGTTACTAAGTTCAAGGTTCTCATTCACGTTCCGTCTAGTTGTGTCTGTTTCTTGTGGCACCGACATTCCTGTCTGCGCGGCGCGATAAGGCTGCACAGACACGGGCGCTGTTAACCCACGATTCGCGCCAGCGCGGGCGGGAGCGGCGCTTCCAGTTCGAGGCGCTCCAGCGTGAACGGGTGGTCGAAGCTCAACCGCCACGCGTGCAGTGCCAGGCGCCGGACGGGGTCGGTCGTCGCGCCGTACATCTTGTCGCCCGCGACCGGGCACCCCAGCCCGGCCAGGTGAACGCGGATCTGGTGCTTGCGCCCCGTTTCGATCTCCACTTCCACCAACGAGTAGCCGCCGCGGGTCTGCCGGACCGTGTAACGCGACGCCGCGCGTTTCGCGTCCGGCCCGGGGCGCGGGCTCGCGCGCACCCGTAGGTCGCGGCCCTCCGTCAGGTAGTTCTCGACCGCCCCTTCGGGCGCCTCCGGGCGGCCCTCGACCACCGCGAGGTAGGTCTTCGTCAGCTCCTCCCAGTTCCTCTGAAGTTGGTCGCGGACCTCGGCGCTGCGCGCGAACAGCAGCAGGCCCGAGGTGTCGCGGTCGAGCCGGTGAACCACGAACGGCCGCCCTGCGTTCCGCGCCCGCAGGTAGTCGCTCAGGCGCACGAACGCGGTGTCGAGCTTCTCCGACTCGGTGGCCACGGTGAGCAGCCCCGGCGGCTTGTCGATCACGACGAGGTGCGCGTCCTCGTGGACGATCTCCAGCCCGGACGCGGACGGCGGCGCGGGCGGCGCCTCACGCGCCACGCCCACCTTGTCGGCGGGCCGCACCGTGTGATCGTGCCGCGTCACGGACGCGCCGTTCACGACCACCCGCCCGGAGCGGAGGAGTTGCTTCACGCGGGTGCGGTTCATCGGCGCGAGCGCCGCCAGCAGGAACTCCAGCAGCGGCGTTTCGGAAGCAGGTGGAGACAGGTTCTGCATGAGACCATCACGTGCCTGCGGCGCCGGCGAATTTCGTCCAAGCTCGTTGTGCGAACGCATTCGGGTGACCTCCGATTATTACTACGCGGAGAAGGGCCGGCGGTCGCGCGGAACTGGCGGCCCTTTCATGAGACACGCGTTATCCCGGCGATGCCGGCCTGCGGCGAAAAATGAGGGTGGACTTGGCACCGATCGGCGCACCGGTGATGCTGGGGCGATCCCGGAGGGCGCCCAATGACGGAAGCGGAGTGGTTAGCGGCGACGGAGCCGCGGGGGGTGTTGGAAAGCTGGTCGCAGCCGACGAGCGAGCGGAAGATACGGCTGTTCTGCTGCGCGTGTTGCCGCCGCATTTGGCCGCTCATCACCGCTCCCGAGAGCCGGAAGGCGGTCGAGGTGTCGGAAGCGCTCGCCGACGGCCGCGCCCGGGAGGGAAGGCGTGCGGCCGCCAATCTGGCCGCGACAGCGGTCGCGAGACGGGAGCGGTCGTGGCCGTTTGCGGCGGCGGAGGAAGCGAGCAAGCGGCTCATCCGCGCCTACCGAAAGAGCCCTGCCCTCGCCACGTGGGCCGCGCGCACAGCATACTACGCTCACGAGGCGGCGTACCTCGGTACGTATTACGCGGTGGGAACGAACGACCGCGCGGCGTTCGATTCCGGCAACGTCGCGCGGCAAGCCGAGCAAGCGGCCCAGATTGCGCTCCTCCGCGACATCTTCGGCAACCCGTTCCGGCCGGTCCCCTTCTCGCCCTCGTGGCGCACCGATACCGTTCTCGCGCTGGCGCGGCGGGTGTACGAGTCCCGCGACTTCAGTGCGATGCCGATCCTGGCCGACGCGCTGCAAGACGCCGGGTGCGACAGCCCCGACGTGCTCGCCCACTGTCGTGATCCCCAGGGCACGCACGTGCGCGGCTGCTGGGTGGTAGACCTGGTGCTCGAAAAGGAGTAACATCAAACCAAATTTGGTGAACGGGCCGGATGGATCATGTTCGGTCTCCAGTACCGACGCGATCGGTACGTGTCGCCTTTTGGGAGTCGTCGCGTGAATCGTCGGCATCGGTTCCTCGCTGCGGTCGTGGTTCTTCTCCTCGCCGCCGCCGGCTGTAAGCCCCGTTCGGCCCCCGAATCGGCCACGGGCGGTTCGGGCGGGCTCAACGGCTTCCCGGCGGCTGCGCTTGCCGGGCCGCCGAAAGCCGCGCCAGCCGCGGCCGGGCTCGACGGAGCCTGGGAGAACGTCACGCCCGGTTTTAACCCGAACCTCCGGCAGATCAAGCACATCAACGGTAACCAGTTCACATGGGTGATCTGGGACCGGACCCGGAGGACCGCGGTCCTGGTGTCCGGGGGGACGTGTTCCCTCCAAGGGAACGTTTACAAAGAGGTCATCGAGTACTGCGGCGCGGGCATTCAGGAGCAGTTGCTCGGACGGGAGCAGGTCCTCACCGTGGAGTCGAACGGGGACCGGGTCACCTTTTCGGGCGTCCTGACGAGCGGCGTCAGGATCAACGAGACGTACCAGCGGATGCGGTGACCCGCGGTCAGCGTTCGGACCCGAAAGCCACCACCTACCCGCCCCTGCCATCCCTTCCACGTCGCATTGCGGTTGCGAGGCGGGTCATGTCTCGCCCACACGGGCCGAGAGGCCAAGAAGATTTTGACAGGATCAATAGGACTGAAGACCGATCAATTTCAAACCCTGTTAATCCTGTCGATCCTGTCAAAACTGGCCTTTGCAAACACGAAGAGCACGCGGGCCGGAACGAGGCCACAGCTATCCGTTCGTGCCGCCCGCTTTATAGACTTCTCGATAGCTAAACGGGAGCGATCCCGCAGGCTTGCCGATGGTTCGGTGACGGAGGATGCGCGGATGGCGGACGGCCCGACTTCCGATCGGCAGGGGCGTCTCCCCAACGTACTGGGGTGGCTCAGCTTCATCGGCCTATTCATGACCGGTGTGATAGGGCTATCCGGTGCGATCCGGCGTCCCCCCGATTTGGCTGGAGCGGCGTACCTGTTGACCGGCGGGCTCGCGTTCGGCGCGGTCGTACTTCTGGTGCTTCGTCGCGTACCGTAGAGGCCCAGCGAGGCAGGCTACAGCCGTTCGATCGCTACGAGTTCTGCAACCTTCTTCACGATGCCGAACCTCACACGTCCCAATCTGTGGCTCTGGCTCTCGCGCGTCTTCGGTTGGGACGGGTGCCTGCCACTTTTTGTCGTGCTCCTGCCGGCCGTAGTGGGTGCGGTCGCACCCAACGCGGAAAAGGCGATCAGCATGCTCGCGATCTTTCTTCCCATCGCGGCACTGTTCGCCCGCTATTACATCGGGCGGCGCGCCGTTGCCTCCAACCGCGTCGGCCCGGCGCTCCGGTTCTGCCAGCAGGTCGTGTTCACCGCCTCGATCCTGTTGCTGCTGTTACTGGAGTGCTTCGTCATTGCTCTCCATCTGGCCCCGGCCGTTCCGCTTGGGGACTTGTGCGCGGTTGTCGTGCTGTACGCTACATACCTGACCGGGATGATGTTCGCGATGTTCCCCGGGTGGGCGGATGGGCCTCGAGTGCAGGATGCGAACCGCGACGAGGGGAACGACGAGCGGGCGCACGTGTAAAGATGCGGGTGCGAGTCATTCGGCCTACTCGCACCCGGAATCGACGAACCCACCAGTACCCTCTAGCATAAGAGGGGATTCGTTAATGCCGGGCGCGAAGTAGCTCGGTACGCGGACAAATGATTAAAAGGCCTTAATGAATAGCACTTTGGGGCCAATGAGGTTGGCGCCACAATGCCGGGAGATTAACACGCGGGCATGAATTGCTAGGTCGTTTTGAGAATGAAGCTGCCTGCCGGTGCGTTGACGCAAAATAACTAAGCTGATAGAATTACACGACCGCACCGGTACATCTCGTGTGGTCGCTGCGTGGTCTGTAATCACTTTTGTTAATTGGGCCGAATATGTCTCTCCCCAAGACAACCCGTATGCGGTACGGGTTCACGCTTATTGAATTGCTCGTCGTTATTGCGATCATCGCCATTCTGATCGGGCTGCTGCTGCCGGCGGTGCAAAAAGTCCGGGAGGCGGCGTCCCGGCTCAAATGCAGCAACAACTTGAAACAGCTCGGCTTGGCGTACCACAACTATCACGACTCGAACATGCAGTTGCCCCCGGCCGCGATGGGCGACAAGTACGCGTCTCACTTTGTTCTCATCCTGCCCTACATCGAGCAAAACAACCTTTACAACAAGTTCAACGTCTCCCTGGAGATGACCTCCGGCGCCAACAACACCCAACTGCTGGCGAACGAGTCGGTCGTCAACACCTTCCTCTGCCCGAGCATCCGCAGCGGCAACGCGATGACAACGCTGGGGCCGGCGGTTGACTACGTGGCGACCGGTAACCGAGATCAGTCGAACGACTGCGACCGGCTCGACGGGAACCCGGAGCAGCACTGGGGCATGTTGATCTATCCGTCGGACCCGCTGCCGGGGACGGGCCGCACCGGCCTCAAGAGCCGCACGTCGTTCGCGAGCGTCACGGACGGGCTGAGCAACACCACCCTGTTGGGCGAGAAGCACGTCCCCTCGACCGGCATCGGCCAACCGGCCAACGCCGGCGACGGCACCTGGGGCTATTGGTACATCAGCGACTGGAAGACGTGGATGGTCGTCCGGAACGCCAAATTCGCCCTCGGGAAGGGGTCGAGCGACAACACGGGCGACTACCGGAAGAAGCTCGGCAGTTGGCACACGGGCGTGTGCCAGTTTCTGGTGGGCGACGGGAGCGTGCGGAGCGTGAACAACAACACCAGCACGGAAGTCCTGCTCCTCGCCGCCGACCGCCGCGACGGCCGGGCCGACAACCCGTTCCAGCAGTAACCGCCTCGCGGTAACAGCACAACGCCATACAGTGCGGCGCCGCACGATCGTGATCGTGCGGCGCCGCACTGTATCCCTTTCCTACCCCTCCCAATCTGATAACGCGTGCGCATATGAAAACGATGAAGAGCTCCGCAGCGTACCTGATGCTGGCCGTGACCGGCGCGTTCGCGCTCGTGGCCTCCGGCTGCTCCGACATGCCGGCCGTGGGCGGCAAAGTGCAGTACGAGGATAAGACCCCTGTTAAGGGTGGAACGGTTACGTTCAACAGTGCGGACAAAAAGATCAGCGTCACCGGTGTGATCGCGGACGACGGGACGTTCAAGCTCATGACGGACGGCAAGTCGGGCGCGCCGGCGGGCAGTTATACGGTTGTGGTGGTCGGGAAGAATGACGTTTACGGTGCGCCCCCCACGGTTGATGAGGTTTACGGAAGCCCGTTGACGACGCCGCTGAAGCAGGACGTTGCAGCCGGCGCCAACGACATTACGATCACCGTCAAACGCCCCGCGAACGCGCCGAGACGTTGAGCCCACGTTACGCGGCTCTGCTTGGATGTTCTGGTCACTCGAGGGGCGCGGTGAGCGATACCTGTCCACACTGCGGGGCCAAGCTCCCGTATGTCATTGATGCGTTCTGCCCGGAGTGTCGCGAGTCGCTCGCCGAACCGTCGGAAGTCGACCACCGGCCGAACGTTCTGCCCGTAGCCCCGTCCGCCGGTGAATTGCCCCGGAGCGCGGTCCCGCGCTCCGTTCACACCCGCCTGTTCGTGCTCGCGTATTACGCCCTGGCGGTCTCGTGGGGCGTCCGGAGCGTCTGGTTCTGGCTGCCGTCGGTGCTGGACGTGGCGATTCCGGTCGTGTTCGCGCTTTGCTCGGGGTGGTGGGCGGTTGTGGACGCCCGCCGGCGCGGGCACCCGATTCCGGTTCTGTCCCGGCCGTGGTTCTTCCTGCTGGCGGTGGTAGTGGTGCCGGGGTACGTCATCTGGAGCCGCCGCTGGTACGGGGTGGGATGGGTCGCTCTGCACGCGGCCCTCGGGTACTCTACGGCTTTCGCCGTCATGCACATCGGCGGCGTTATTGTGTTCGGGCGCCAGTGGTTTCGTGCCCTCGGCATTGATTAGGGGCCGAACCCGTGGCCTCGCTGAACCCGTTCATCGGATCTGTCGTCCGTTGGCCGTCAGTCGCTTGATCGCATTGTGGGTGCGCACGTCAACCAGAGCGTGCGTGTGTCGTTTGGTTGCGGGGCATGGCTGTGAACCCGTTTCCGGAATGGCTCGCCGAGGTCGCCGCGGACGCGATCACCGTCCACGCGGACGCCCCTCTCGCCGAAGCCCGCAGCAATCAGTGGAGTTTCGGTTTGGACGCCGGCCAGCGAGCGGTGGTCACCGCGGCCGACGTTGAGGGGTTCATTCGGGCGGTCGCGGTCGCGCGGGGGCGCTGGTTGGCCGCGCGCGAGATGGGGCCGATGCAGTTCTACTGCTGGCACGACGCTCAAATCGGGCAATTGCGGTTCAGCTTGGTCTCGGCCGGCGGGGTTCGCTCGGTGTTCGGCGCCCCGATCGAACCGGTGTCGGTTCTGCGCGCGGTAGTACACGAGTTCCTCGGCGCTGCTGCGCCGGGCGATCCGTTGCGGGTGTGGGTTCTGACGGTGCCGTGAGCGCCGGGTCGCGCGGCGCCGGACTCCATTAATTGGGGCCAATGCCGCGTCCGACCGCTTGATCCGCCAGAGGGCGACCGCGGCCGTGGTCGCACTCTGACCCCACGTTCGGCACCGCCCCGTGATCTTCCGCAAGACGCGCGAAACCCACAAGCCACAAGCAACCGGCCCCCGCGCCCGCCGCCTCACGCCTCCGAGTCGCCCCACTGCCATCGGAATTACAGCAGCGTATGCGCTAGCGCCGGCTGCCGCAGGCGCGTGAGCACGCGACCGTCGTTGCGCGCTGTCACGAGCCGGACCATTCATTCAACCGAACACGGGGCAGATCGAGTTCCTGCGCACGCGGGAACTTGCGCTGTGAACTGGTTCAACTGGTCGGTGAATGAGAGGCCGGGATTACAGGCGCTCCGGAAACAGGCGCGGCCGACCGCATCGTGAGCAGCAGTGGTCGTTGGCCCGCAGGCACTGTAACGGGGGTTACAGTGTCAACGGGTCCTACCCGACTGGACGCCGAGGGGCCTTCCGCGACCCGCGAGCTACCTGTTCGCTGGGTGATTGCTACCCACGAATCACACGCTCGGAGCACCGCCTGCGGTCGGCCGCTGAAATCGAGGTCGAGCCATAAGGCATTGAAAATTAATAAATTGCGTCCTGGTCGGCCCATACGAATGGCGGCAATGGGAGAGCGCCGGACACGGCGCCGGACGCTCGTGGTAGCGGCGGAAATCCCAGAAGTAGCGCGGGACAGAAAATGGGTGCAGCAATGCCCGATGTGTCGCTCGTTCAGCGGCACCCATCGGGGCGGTGGAGCGGCCCGAATGCCGTTGTGTCCCTCTGTGGTTCAACGCGATGGGAGTGCGGCCCGCAGGTTGAATCGATCTGCGGGCGTTACTTGACTGCGCCGACGTGCTGCGCCGCCGCCCGAAGCGCGGTCGCGGCGTCGGCGGCGCTCGTGCGCGGGTCGGGGGACGCCTCGAGTGCCGCCCGCGCGGAGCGCTCGGCCGCGCGGAGCGCGTGCCCCAAAACCGGATTGGTCAGCGGCACCGGCAGAACGGTTTCCGACACACGCTCGTGAGCTTCGCGCACCCGCTCGATCGCCTCGGCCCTCAAAATCGCCGCCCGCCTCGCGTCGGACTCGGCGACCCTCTGGCCGGCTTCGAGGAGCTTCTGCGCGGCCGCCCGCACCAACCCGGCCGCGCCCGCAAGCGCCGCCCGGGTCGGATCTTGTGGGTCGCGCAACGTAACGGCCCGTTCGAGCGTGTCGGCCAAGGTCGCGGCCCGGCCGGCGAGTTCGCCCGCCCGTGCCATCTGCTGGAGGACGGCCGCGCCGGAGGCGCCCACGAGCTGCGCGATGTCGCCGAGCCGGGCGCCCTGCCGCGCCGCCAGTTCAACGGCGCGTGCGCCCCACGGCTTCCCCGCGCCGGCCTTCGCCAGCCCGTCCGCGAACCGCAGGGCGGTTTCGGCTTGCTCCTTGGCTTCCGGGGCCGCGCCGGTGCGGAGGAAGTCTGCGGCGGCCCGGGCGGCTCGGGCCGCGGGCTCGGTGTCCGGCCCGAACGCGGCGAAATCGGCGGCGAGCGCGCGCTGCCGGGTCTCGAGCGCCGCGAACGTGTTGGCCGGGGCCGGGCGGAGGCGATCGGCCAGTGCCCGGGGCAGATCCGTGAGCCGCTCGTGCTGGGCGCGCTGGTAGTGGATCAGTTCGCGGCACCGGTCGGCGAACGACCGCGACGGCAGGTACGCGTCCGCTTCGGCTGCGGCCGGCGGCTCCGGCGGGGGGGCGGTCGCGAGTTCGGCGACATCGGCCATTTTCGCCGCGAGTTCGTCCAGCGCCTCCGCGAGCCCCCGCTGGTCCGACGCCAGCCGGTCCGGTTCGCGCCGGCCGCCGATCCGGGCGTACTGGTCCAGCACCCGCTTCCGGGCCGCCTGCCCCGCCGGCCCGACCCGCGTGTGCGCCAGTTCCTCGCACTCGCGCGCCAGTTGCCGCAGCGCCTCGTCGGACGCCGGGGCGCTGAACGGGGCCTTCGCGTCGGCCAGCTCTTTCGCCCGCACCGCCGCCGCCCGGCGGTACCCCGCGAGCTGCTGGACGCGAGCGAGGTCGGGCTCCGAGCCGTTCAGCCGCGCGGCGAGCTTTTCGAGTGCCTCGGCGGCACCGCGGACACGGAGGCGGGCCGCGCCGGGCTTTGAGCCGTCCCGGAGCGCGAGTTCGGCGGCCTGAAGAGCCAGGCGGGCGTCGTTCAGCAGTACGGCCGCTTCCGGAGCTCCGGCGGGCAGGAGCCGGAGCGCCTCTTGAACAACGGGAACGGCGGGTTCGAGTTGCTTCGCGGTGAGGTCCGGCCCATGAGCGTCGAGTACGACCGCCAGCGCGCCGAGTTTACGGCGCAGCTCTTCGCACCGCACGTCCGGGGGCGTTGCCCCTTCGAGCTCGAGTTTGAGCCGTTCGTACTCGCGCCGGGCCAGCAGTTGCGACGCTTGCACGTCGAACGGCGCGGCGCCGCGCAGGTCGGCGCCGGCCAGCGCGAGCGCCGCAGCGAGCCGGCCCTGTCGGGCGCCCATGCCGGGCAGATCGAGCGCCGCGGCCTGTTCGGACAGCCGGCACTGCCGGTCCGCCAGCGCGGCCAGCTTCTTCGCCGTCGGCGGGGGAACCGCGGGCTGCCCCTCGAACCCGCGCAGGGCCTGCTCGGTCGCGTTCGCCAGTGCCTCCTGCTCCGCGCGCAGCTTGTCGAAATCGCTTCGCGCTTTGTAGAGCCGCTCGCCGACCGGGGGCATCAGGTCCGCGACCCGCTCCAGCGCCTCGACCGCCAGCCGCATGGCGGTGTCCGCGCTGCGGCCGTCGGACGACATGGTCTGGACCGCCCGCCCGCAGTGCCGCGCCGCGCCGTCACGGGCCGACCGGACCGAGGCGTCGGGGGGCAGGTGCAGCCGGCCGACCGCGTCACCGACCGCGTGCTGCTCGGCGCGGAGCGCGGCCCGCGCGTCGGCCGGCAGCCGGTCGAACCCGATGCCCCGCGTTGCGGCGCGGAACCGGGTCAGCAGGTCGCCCTGCCACAGGGCGAGCTGTTTCGCGCCCTTCTTCGGGTCCGAACACGCCTCGGCCCAGGCATCGAACTCGCGCGCCAGCCGCTCAAGCGCCTGCGTCTGCTGCTCCAGTTCCGTGAGCGCCTCGACGGTGCGGCCGGTCGCGGCGAGTTCCGTCACTTTGCGGAACTCGTTCGCCCGGGGCGGCCCGACGCCGACGAGCCGGGCCGCCGTTTCCGTGGCGACCAGCAGCCGCTCGGCGCGCCGGGCCTGCTCTTCCTGGTCGGCGGCGAACCGGGCGACCAGCGCGGCCCGGGCGTCGGCGATCGTCCGCTGGCTCGCCGCGTCGAGCCCCCGCGCCGCCTCCGCCAGTTCGGCGAGGTCGCTGGCGAAGCGGCGGGCCTCTTCGCTGCGGCCCCCTTCGAGCGCCAGCCGCAAGGGCTCGCTGTCCGCCACCACCTCCTTCAGCCGGGCGATGAGCTCGCGCTGGCGCCCGCCGAACTCGCTCGCGCTCCGCTTGGCGCCGGCGAGCGCGGCTTGGTCGTCGGCGAGCGCCCCGAGCCGGGCGCGGTCGAGCCGGGTGCGGGCCAGCGCGTCGTTCTGGGCGAGAAGTGTGCCCAGCTTCGCGTCCGCGGCGGACAGGTCCGCGGACGCGGTCGCGAGCCCGTCGGCGCGGCTGCTCCCTTCCGATTCGGCGCGGGCCAGCCCCTCCTCAGCGCCCGGCAGCTCGCGCGCCACGAGGGCGCCCGCCGCCGCCGCGAGCGGGCGGAACTCGGGCACCAGCGCGGCGTCGCGTGCGAGTGCGGACAGCGAGGCCGCGGCGAGCCGCGCTCGTTCGCGCGCGACGTTCACCCGGACCGCCTGGTCCACGCTCAGCGCGCCGGTCGCCGGGGACTCGGCGCGGACGACCGCCACCGCCTCGGCCGCTTCGCGCACGGAACCGCGGGCCGCTTCCGCCGCCGCGCGGAACGCGTCCCGCTGGTTCCGCGCGTCCTGCTCTTCGAGCGGCGGCGCGGACGCGCTGAGCGTCAGCTCGCTCCACCCGTTCGCGGGGTACAGGGTTTCCTGGGGCAGCAGCTTAGGGTCTTCGGACGCGCGGTTGTCGGTCACACGGACCCGGAAGCGGACCGTACCGCCAAGCGGCGCGACCGCCGACGGGTCGAAGTCGAGGCGCCCGGTCGCGCGGGGCGTGCCCGCGCCGGTGAGCGGAATGGGGAGGACGTGTGTGCGCGAGTCGGGCAACTCCAGTGTGTACTCGAGCCGGGCGTCGGACACGCAGAAATCGTCACAAGCGACGACCGCGATCGGCACGCGGCCCTCGGGACGCACCGACCGCGGGCGCGTGCCGACGCCGGTCAGCGTCTCGAACCACGGCGCTTGGTCCGGGGCCACATGCACGTTCGCGGTCAGAACGGTGCGGAGCTTTTTGCCGTCCACCTCGCGCAGCAGAACGAGCTTCAGTTCGCCGCTCGTGCGAAGCACCAGCGACGACGCGCCGGAGAGCCGGTCGGGGGCGAGGGCCACCGGCACCGGGTCCATTTTTGTGGCCCCGTGCGCGTGCCACTCGAACAGCGCGCTCGCCGCCGGCTGGGTAAACGTCAAGCGAGCCGTGAGCCGGGACGCGTCCGGTGTGTCGAAGTCGGTGAGCGCAGAGAGCACGCGCGGGTGGGCCTTGACGTACCCCGGCGGCGCGACCTCGATGCGCGTGTTGGGGGCCAGGTCCACCGGGTCGAGAGCGGTCACCTTGAACCACTCGCTGGCCGCGCCGCCGATCAGAACCCGGTACTCGAAATCGTGGGGCACACACGCCCGGGTGACGTGGAACGCGCCGGCGTCATCCGCAGCCATCGCGACCGCCCGCTCGGGCGCCTCGGGCGCGTCCCGGAACACCGCCGTGGCCCGGTGCGCGACCGCGCCGGGGCGGGACTCCGTGTGCTCGGCGAACGCGCTTAGCGTGACCGCCGCGCCGCGCCGCACCACCGGCTCGCCCGACGTGACCACCACGCGCAGCGGGGCCGCCGGCGGGCGCGCCCACGGCAGCGCGACCCGGCGCAGCCGCTCGGCGCTGTTCGGCAGCAGCCCGGTGAGCATCAGGAACGCGAGCAGCGCGAGCAGCGCCCAGCACAGCGCCAGCAGCGTAGGGTGCGCGGGAACGGCCCGCTCGAAATCGACGGCCTTTGCGCGCCGGAGCGTGTCTTCCCGGAGCGCGGCGCGGACCGCCTCGGACGTGCCGTTCGCGGGGGCGATCACCGCCTGGAGCCGGTCCGCCAGTTCGGGGAGCCGCTGCGACAGTTCGGCCGCCACCTCCGAAAGGGGGATCTCCGCTTGCCACGGCTTGAGGACGAACTGCCAGACGAGCACGCCCAGCGCGGTGACCCACACCGCGACCAGCAGCCCGCGAGCGGTCTCGGGCAGGCCAACGAGCGCGTCGAGCACGAGTGCGAGGACCGCGCTGCCGACGGTCGCGAACAGGCACCGGCTGACCCCACGGGCGACCCGCAGCGCCCGCACGCGCGGGACCAGAGCGGCGAGGCGCTGCTCGAGGGCGGGCGGGACGGTGGCAGCCATCGACGCTCCGAAGAACCGGCACAGACCGTGCCCGGACACGCGCGAAGTGCGTAACGTAGACTATACCCGCGGTCGTCCGACCGCGGCAAGCGCCACCCGGAGCAGCCGAACCATCATGGTCTCGCCCGAACGACTGGAGTCGATGCAAAAGGGCTGGGTGCGGACGCTCGAGCGGTACCGCGTGGCCCCCGCGGACGC
Organism: Gemmata algarum; assembly: GCF_034097035.1. Lineage (NCBI taxonomy): Bacteria > Pseudomonadati > Planctomycetota > Planctomycetia > Gemmatales > Gemmataceae > Gemmata > Gemmata algarum. The sequence goes on along the minus strand of NZ_JAXBLV010000210.1, from coordinate 32,716 downwards.
GTACCCGGCGTTCGACGTGCTGGTGGCGGCGTACACCGGCCCCGAACGGTTCTACCACAACCTCGAGCACCTGACCGAAATGTTCCGGGTGATCGAGCGGCTCTCTGCGGCCATCGAGGACCCGAACGCGATGCAACTGGCGGTGTGGTTCCACGACGCCGTGTACGACTCGCGCGCGAAGGACAACGAGCAGCGGAGCGGGGAGCTGGCCGTCGATTTGCTCGGCCCCATCGGGGTGCCGGCGTCCACAATCGAGCGCGTCGTCCGCATGATCTGGGCCACGGCGCACGCCGCGGAGCCGCCGGGCGACCGCGACACCCGGGCGCTGCTCGACGCCGACCTCGCCATCCTGGGCGCGTCGGAAGAGCGCTACGCCCGGTACGCCGCGGCCATTCGCAACGAGTACGCCTGGGTGCCCGACGCCGAATACCGTGCCGGACGTGCGGGCGTGCTAAACGGGTTCCTTGCGCGCCCGCGAATTTACTACTCGGAAATCCTGTTCGCAGAGGGTGAGGAGCGGGCGCGGACGAACTTGCGTGCCGAGCTGGATCGTTTGTCGGGGAAAACCCTCTAATGCGTGACGCCCGCTTCCACCACGTTTCGGAAGCGAGAGGGAGGAAACAACTTATGGATTTGAACCAGTTCACAGAGAAGGCCCAGCAAGCACTCGCCGGCGCCCAGAAGCTCGCGGCCCGGCTGAACCACCAACAAATCGACACCGAACACGCGCTGCTGTCGCTGCTCGATCAGGAGAAGGGGCTCGCTCCCGCGATCCTGGCGAAGGCGGACGTGTCGGTCGACGCGGTCACCGTCAAACTCCAGCGCGAGCTGGATCGCTTACCCAAAGTGATCGGCACGAACGCCGAGCCGCGCCTGACGCAGCGGCTCGTGAAGCTCATCGACGCCGCCGAGGCGGAAGCCAAGAAGCTCAAGGACGAGTACGTCTCGGTCGAGCACCTGCTGCTGGCCGCGACCGACGACACCGGCACCGCCGGCAAGACGCTCCGCGAGTTCGGGCTGACCCGTGACCGGCTGCTCTCCGCGCTGAAGGAGGTGCGCGGGAGCCAGCGCGTGACCTCGCAGAACCCCGAAGAGACGTACCAGTCGCTGGAGAAGTACGGCCGCGACCTGACGCAGTACGCGCGCAACGGGAAGCTCGACCCCGTCATCGGGCGCGACGAGGAGATCCGCCGCGTCATGCAGGTGCTGTCGCGCCGCACCAAGAACAACCCCGTCCTCATCGGCGAGCCCGGGGTCGGTAAGACCGCCGTCGTGGAAGGGCTGGCCCAACGGATCGTGCGCGGCGACGTGCCGGAAGGGCTGAAGGACAAGCTTATCGTGGCGCTCGACATGGGCGCGCTGATCGCCGGGGCGAAGTACCGCGGCGAGTTCGAGGAGCGGCTCAAGGCCGTTCTGAAGGAGGTGACCTCGTCGGACGGGCGGATCATCCTGTTCATCGACGAGATGCACACCATCGTCGGCGCCGGCAAGGCTGAGGGGGCGATGGACGCCGGCAACCTCCTCAAGCCGCTGCTGGCCCGCGGCGAGCTGCACTGCATCGGCGCGACCACGCTCGACGAGTACCGGCAGCACGTCGAGAAAGACGCGGCGCTGGAGCGGCGGTTCCAGCCGGTGCAGGTAGGCGAGCCGTCGGTGGAGGACACCATCAGCATCCTCCGCGGGCTGAAGGAGCGGTACGAGGTTCACCACGGGGTGCGCATCAAGGACGGGGCGCTGGTGTCGGCGGCGGTCCTCTCGAGCCGCTACATCGCGGACCGGTTCCTGCCGGATAAGGCGATCGACCTCGTGGACGAGGCCGCGGCGAAGCTGCGCACCGAGATCGACTCGATGCCGACGGAGCTGGACGAGATCAGCCGCCGGGTGATGCAACTGGAGATCGAGCGCGAGGCGCTCAAGAAGGAGTCCGACCGGGCCTCGAAGGACCGGCTCGAAAAGCTCGAGCACGAACTCGGCAACCTGAAGGCCGATGCCGACGCGCTGAAGGCGCGCTGGCAGGCCGAGAAGCAGGCCGTTCAACAGGTTCAGACGGTGCGGGAGCAGATCGAACAGGTCAAGGCCGACATCGAGAAGGCGGAGCGGGCCTACGACCTTAACAAGGCGGCGGAACTGAAGTACGGGAAGCTGCCGGCGCTGGAGAAGCAGCTCGCCGCAGCCGAGACGGCGTCCGCCCGCGACCGTGACAACAAGCTCATCAAGGAAGAGGTGGGCGAGGAGGAGATCGCCGCGGTCGTGAGCCGGTGGACCGGGGTGCCGGTGTCGAAGCTGCTGGAGGGCGAGAAGGAGAAGCTCCTGCACCTCGAAGCCGAGTTGCACAAGCGCGTCATCGGCCAGGACGAGGCCGTCACCGCGGTCGGCGAGGCGGTCGTTCGCGCCCGGAGTGGGTTGAAGGACCCGAACCGGCCGATCGGCAGCTTCATCTTCCTCGGCCCCACGGGGGTGGGGAAGACCGAACTGGCCCGGGCGCTGGCGGAGTTCCTGTTCGACGACGAAAAGGCGATGATCCGCATCGACATGTCGGAGTACCAGGAGAAGCACACGGTGTCGCGGCTGGTCGGCGCGCCCCCGGGCTACGTCGGGTACGACGAGGGCGGGCAGCTCACGGAGGCGGTCCGCCGGCGGCCCTACAGCGTGGTGCTGTTCGACGAGATCGAGAAGGCGCACCCGGACGTGTTTAACACGCTGCTCCAGGTGCTCGACGACGGCCGGCTCACGGACGGCCAGGGCCGCACGGTGGACTTCAAGAACACCATCGTCATCATGACCTCGAACGTCGGCAGCCAGCGCATCCTTCAGTACAAGGGCACGCACATCGGCGAGGTGTACGACCGGATGCGGGCGGCGGTGATGGAGGAGCTGCGCAAGGGGTTCCGGCCCGAGTTCCTGAACCGGATCGACGAGATCATCGTGTTCCACGCGCTGACCGAGGCGGATCTGACGAAGATCATCGAGGTCCAGTTGGGGAACCTGCGGAAGCGGCTCGCGGAGCGGAAGATCGGGCTGGCGCTCACCGAGGGGGCGAAGGCCCACATGGTGCGCGTCGGGTACGACCCGGCCTACGGGGCGCGGCCGCTGAAGCGCACGATCCAGAAGGAGGTCGAAACGCCGCTCGCCCGGCTGCTTCTTAAAGGCGAGGTGACCGACGGTGGCTCGGTGTCGGTCGATTACGACGCGGCGCACGACGCCCTGAGCTTCACCGCGACGCCGGGCGAACCGGTGGGGTAATAGGCGCCTCAACTTCGAGGCGCCCAGGAATGGCCGCGGGGCACTTCAACAGCCCCGCGGCTTCACACACTTGGGGACTCGGGTTAGAACCTGGAGCTACTAGTCGGGTGCGAACAACGATTGGGAGGATGCGATATGGAAGACCTGACTTTGGAAGCGCTCGCCAAACGGGTCGAAGCACTGGAGAAAAAGCTGGCCGAGCGGCCGGTGCCCGGCAAAATGGACTGGCTGAAAGTGGTCGGCATGTTCGACGCTGACCCGGAGTTCATGCAGCAGGTCATTGCCGAGGGAGACGCCGTTCGCGAGAGCGAGCGAAAAGCCGCTCGCGAGGGCGCGGAATGATCCTTCTCGACACCGATCACATTTCCGTTCTCGAAGTGCCCAGCAGTGATCGCCGGACACGGTTGGTCGCCCGGCTTGCACAAGCGGCGGCGGAGGGCGGGGTGATCGGAACAACGGTCGTGACTGTCGAGGAGCAGATGCGCGGGTGGCTGGCGTCGATCGCAAAGGAGCGCCAGGCCCAGCGCCAAGTGAACGCTTACCGCCATTTGGCGAGGCTGTTCGCGTTCTTTCAGCCTTTCCATCTCGCTCTGTTCGACGAGGCGGCGGCGGACCTCTTCGACCAGTTCGGGCGCATCCGAATCGGAACGCCGGACAAGAAGATCGCCGCTATCGCGCGAGCGAACAACGCGCTCTTGCTGACCGCCAACCGACGGGACTTCGAGCAGATTCCGGGTCTTCAGTTCGCGAACTGGATGGACCCGCCGGCAGGCTGAATGCTTGAAACACCCCATACGCGGGACGCAATAGCACCGCGGCGCGAGGGAAGGACGTGGTCCGCCCTCGCGGGGTAAGTCATGAGGGCCATCGGACGGAGAAGGCACGCGGGTTACATCAGAGGTGGCTTGCCGAGACTACGGCGGATGGTCGAGAGCTGGCCGCAGTGCATGGCGAAGTGCATGGCCCCGAACAGCACGGCCTCGCCGTAGTTCGTTGCGAACGGCCCCGGGTTTGCCGGCGGGCTGACGAGCGACTCCGGCGGTAGCGCGCCGAGCGCGCCGAGCAGTTGGTCCACACACACGTCGAGCAGGCGGAGCAATTTGGTCGGATCGTCCAGTTCGGGCTGGTCGTCCGCCGGCTTACGGGTCACGCTGTACTTCCCAATGAACTCTTCCGTTAAGAGCGGCAGCTCTGTGGCTCCGAGGCGCTCGGCGGTGCGGCGGGCGGTAACAGCCAGGTGCCCGACGATCCACGCCGCCGAGTTCGCCCCCGCCACCGGTTGGCGCGTGAACTCCGCGGCCGTGAGGTCGCCGGCCATCATGTGAAGCATTTGCCGACCCATCCGGTAGCCGCCGGCGAGCAGGTCGTTCGGGGACATCGACGGGCTCCGCGGGTGCTGCGTTGAGGGTATGTCGGATAGCATAGCCGTTCCGCGCAGCAGGGGCGCCAATGTCCGCACGCGCCTGCGGGCGGTATAACCCCTCGTGGGCACGGAGCGCGACAGATGACGCAGGCCATTCGCGACCTTCCCCGGCTGCCGCGGCGCGACGCGACCGGGCACAAGGGGACTTACGGTAAGGTTCTGGTGGTCGCCGGGAGCCGCGGCATGAGCGGCGCCGCGGTGCTGTGCGGCCGGGCCGCGCTCCGCGGGGGCGCCGGGCTCGTCCAGGTCGCGTGTCCACAAAACGTTCAGGACGTGGTGGCCGCCGCGCACCCGGCATACACGACCCACGGCATCCGCCAGCACGCGGACGGCACCTTCGGCGACGGCGCCGCGGAGGAAGTGCTCGCGCTGGCTTCGGCAGCCGACGCGGTGGTGATCGGACCGGGATTGGGGCGCGCGGAGCCGACCGTGCGGTTCGTACTCCGGCTGCTCGAAGACCTGACCGCTCCCGTGGTGCTGGACGCCGACGGGCTGTTCGCGGTATCACCGTTCGGCGACCAGTTCGCACGCCGCACTGTGCCATTGGTCCTGACCCCGCATCCGGGCGAGTTCGCGCGGCTTACCGGCAAACCCGTTCCCGCGACGGACGCGGAGCGCGAAGAGCAGGCGACCGCGTTCGCGGACACCTTCGGTGGTGTGATGCTGCTGAAGGGCGCGGGGACCGTTGTGACCGATGGCACCCGCGTGTACCGGAACGCGACGGGCAACCCCGGGATGGGCACCGGCGGCACCGGTGATGTGCTCGCGGGTGGGATCGCGGCTCTCATCGGCCAGGGGCTCAAGGCATTCGACGCGGCGGTGCTGGGCGCGTGGGTACACGGGCGGGCCGGCGACCTTGGGGCGGAAGCGCTGGGCCAGACGGCTCTGACCGCGCCCGACCTGCTCGATCACCTCCCGGCGGCGTTCAAAGAGTTGGAATCTCACTGGTAGGAGCGGACATGCGGTTAGTGTGCCCACAGTGCATGAGCAACGTGACGGTGCCCGACAACACGGCCGGGAAGGAGGCGACCTGCCCGAACTGCGGGAAGTCGTTCCCGACCCCGGCGCGGTACACGGCCACCGTGTCGGAACTCGGGACCGCAGCCGTCCCGCCCCCCGGGCTGGCGCCGCCCATACCGGTGCTGCCGGTGATACCGCCGGTGCCGCCGGCGCCACCGGGGCTGGTTTCGCCGCCCACGGGCGGGTTCCTTCCGGGGCCAGCCAACATTGACGCGCCGACCGGGTATACTAAGTCCCGCGGTATCACGATTTCGCCCACGGTCGTCGCGTGGCTCCCGGCGGCGCTGCTGACGGCGGTGCTGCTGCTCACGTTCTTCCCGTGGGTGGGCAGCTACGCGGGGAACTCGGCGGTCTACTCCCAGCGCCCGTGGGGCGCACTGTTCAGTGGCACGCCGAGCAGGAACTTCCGCCTCGAACAGGCAAACCTGATCCCCGGCGGGTGGATCGATAAGACCCACAGCGACTGGCTGTTGCTCCCGTTTTTCTTGTGTCTGCTGACCGGCCTTGCGTTTGCCTGGGCCGAGCGGGCAATGAAGCCCCCCGGTTTGAGCGCACCGCCGCCGCTTGTCAAACTGTGGCCGTGGCGGAACTCGATCGTGGCCGGGTGCGCCGCCCTCGCGCTGATCTTCCTATTGTGGCAACTGGCAAACGGGTTCGGGATGGAGCGTGCCATCAAGCAACACATCGCGGAACAGTTCTCCCAGCGCCGGGCCGAGGCGGCTGACAGTCCAGGCAAACTCGAAGCGTTGGAGTACGAGGAGGCGCAGGAGCTGCGCAAGTACGACATCGAACGGACGACGTGGCTGTGCCTCGCGCTAATGTGCAACGTGCTGGCCGTCTGTGCGGTGGTAACCAGGGTCGCCCTGGACAACCGCGGCAACAAGCCGCCGCCCAAGCTGTTGCTGCACTATTGATCGGATCAAGTCAAAAGTTGAAAGTCGAAGGGCAACACCAGCAGCTTACGACCGCTTGTTTTTGCCCTTCGACTTTCAACTTTTGACTCACTTCTCCTTCCAGCTCGCGGCCTCTTCGCCGTCGAGTCGCAGCGTCAAGCACTTCGCGCTGCCGCCGGCTTTGAGGAACTCGTCCAGTTCCACCTCGATCGACCGATAACCGGCGCGAGCCAGCTCTTCCGCCAGTCGCGGGCACCGGCTGTTGTGAACCACCGTTTTGCCCACCACCACCGCGTTGCACCCGAACCGGTGCGCCTCCTCTTCCACGACCGGAATGAGCTTCGGGACGTGCGTGCTGAGCACCCGCTGGCCGTAAGTGTCAAACGCGTTGGGGAAGTAGAGCGCCTCGCCAGGGGCGAGCGGACAGAAGCAGGTGTCGAGGTGATAGAACCGCGGGTTCACCAGCTCCAGCGGCAGCACGCGCACGCCGAACTCCTTCCCGACCCACTGGTGCGCGCTGGCGTCCGATCGGGTCCGGTAACCGGCGAACAGGGTGTCGCCACAGAAGAGCGCGTCGCCCGCCCCCTCGTGGTAGGAGTTCTCGGGCAGGTGCTTCACCTCGAAGCCGTGCTCGCCGAGCCACGCGTCGAAGTGCGGCGACTCCTTCGCGCGGACCTCGTGCCGGAACCGGCTGCTCAGGAACGTGTTCCGAAACATCAGCCCGGCGTTCGCGGTGAACACGAGGTCCGGCAGCCCCGGTTGCGGGGTCATGGTTTCGACCTGCACGCCGAGCCCCTTCAGCGTGTCGTGGAGGGCGCGCCACTGACGGAACGCGAGCTCGCGGACGGCGCCGAGCGACCGGTTCATCCACGGGTTGATTTCGTACTCGATGCCGTAGTGGTCCGGCGGGCACATCAGAATGCGCGGCTGCGACATGGCTTCGCTTCCGTGGTTGCGTGAATGCGGCGTCTGTGCTCCATTTTACGGGCGCGGGGTGTCGGGGCGGGCCGGGCCTGAAATCACTTGCGTCCGTTGCGTGCCTTGATGCCCGCGCGCCGCTCCCGTGATTGCGGAACGGCTGCGCTTGTGGTCCAGTGAGCGCCTTCCAACGAACCGAGGCGGACCGATGCAGGTGCTCAAACTCGCAACCGAACAGCCCGAGGCCGGGACCGACGTGACCCGGCTCTGGCTCGGCCCCGGGCTCGCCCGCATCGCGGTGGTGTTCGGCAACGGCGTTCCGTTCAACGGGTCCGTGCTGTGCTGGGACGCGAGCGCCGGTCGCGCCCTCTGGCGCGCCCCGCTTCAGGACGACGACGACACCTACGCCGATCCCGATTTCGACCGCGATGTGACCCGGTGTGCGTACACCGTCGCTCCCGATCGTGACGACACCGATGATGCGTCCGAGGGCGGGGTGGCGGTTTGTGACCTCGCGACCGGCGCCGCGGTGCGGCTCGGAAGCGACCACACGGCCCTGCCGGCGCTCACCTCGGACGGAAGGTCCGCGCTGGCCGTCGAGTTCGACATGCGGAATCGGCGCGGGGTGCGTCGCTGGGAGGTGCCGGTGCCGCTCGCTTCCACCGATACACCGCTTGCACCCGTTTCCCGATGGCGCATCGATTTGCCCGTTCCGACCGATCTCGCGCGGCACACGGATGAGACTCCGCAAGCGCTTGCCGTGTCGCCAGACGGTGCCCGAATCGCGCTCGGTCGCACCGGCGGATCTGTGACCGTGTGGGAGCGATCGAACCGGCGCGAGGTGCTCTCGGTTCCGGCCCTGAAGGGGATGAAGTATGTGCGGTTCGGTGTTCACCGGTTAGCGTTCTCCGACGATGGGAACCGGCTCGCCGCGGTCCGTGGGCGGTGGGCCGATAAGCGATACGGGTTCCAGGTCCACGTCTGGTCACTGTCCGATGGCACGCAACTGCGCGGGCCGAAGGAGACGGCGAACGTGAACGGGGTCGCGTTCAGCCCGGACGGGCGCACCCTCCTCACGGCCCGCGAGGACGGCACCGTCGGCGAGTGGGACACCGCGACCTGGAAGCTGCGGCGCGAGATGGCGTGGAAGATCGGCAAGTTGTTCAGCGTCGCGTTCGCCCCCGACGGGCTGACCTGTGCGGCCGGCGGCGAGAAGGGGCGGGTGGTGGTGTGGGACGTGGACGTGTAGCCGCATGGTAAGCTGACCTCACAGGGGGACCGATGCGCGAGTTGCGACTCAAGGTGCCGAAGCGCGCAGACCTCAGTACGGTGCGCCGGCTCCAGTTCGTTGCCGGTGGCGCCGACCTCGTCATTTGGGTCGGTGAAGGCGGCACTGGAGGCGGCACGATGACGCTCCACGTTCACACCCTCTCAACCGGAACGACACGCGAACTCAACAACGACATACTCTGGGAGTCGATGGAGCCGGTCGTGTCTCCGGACGGCTGGTTCCTGGCCGCTGAGAACGTGTACCACAGTTCTCACATTTACGTCGAAGATCTCACGCGCCGGTCCGAAGACGGTTTCCACTTGCCTGCTGTAACCGGGCCGGAGTTCGGGTTGAGTGAGATCGTGTTCACCCCGGACGGGTCCGAGTTGCTGGCGGTGCGGCACCTCTCCCAGCAGGGGCGAGTGACGCACACACGCGACCTGGCACGGTTCCCGCTGGGGCCGTACCGGGAACCGCCGCTCGGTTACGAGCAGAAGATCAACCCGCTGACCGAACTCCCATTTCAGATGCCGATCTATGACGTGGGGTGGCGCGACGAGATTCCGCTTCCGCCGGGGCGGTACGTCCATTCCGCCGCGATCTCGGCCGACGGACGGTTGTTCGCGGCCGGCGATGCCGGAGGGGGTGTTCTGGTGGTCGAACTCGCGCGCGGGGAAGTACTCGCCTCGTTCCGCCGTACTTGGCCCGCACTTGCGGAGGAATCCGAACGAGTTGTTCGCCGGGTCGCGTTCGTTCCGGGTGGGGAGTGGGTGGTGTCGCGCGCCGGCGGGCGCCTGTTCGCGGACCCGCTCGGCGCCGCAAAGCCCTGGAAGACGGGTTCGGAACTGGCGCACGTGAACGACTTTGCTGTTCATCCGTCGGGGCGGCTCATCTGCGCGGTGTGTGCCGACGGGCGGACGCGGTACCTCGACCCCGCGACCGGAACTGTGACCCAGACGTTCAAATGGGCGAAAGGGGTACAGCAACTGTGCTCGGTCTGCTTCGCCCCGGACGGCCTGACCTGCGCGGCCGGCGGCACCGCCGGTCGGGTCGTGCTCTGGGACGTGGACGCGTGAGGGTGTGGCGTGCGCGAGTACAAGCTGAAGAAGTGCAAGCGGGTTCACAGCGTCCACTTTACCCCCGACGGTGTGCGGCTCCTGGCGCTCGGGGGCGCCGAGGCGCGGATGGTGGACGCGGCCGTGTGGCTGAACCTCGCGACCGGGGACAACGAGGGCCGCGTCGAGCGGTTCGTGACCTGTGCCGCCGTCGATCCGGGCCTGACCCGGTATGTGGTCGGCGGGGCGGACCATTTCGCGCGCGGCGTCGCCGCGGTCGAGTGGACCGCGCTCGACCGGGCGGTCGAGTGGCGTCGGTTCGTGTGGCCCAAGCGCACCCTGCCGCCGACGTACAAGAACGTGTCCGGGCTGGCGTTCGACCCGACGGGCTCGCGCTTGGCGGTCGGGCACAGCCGGGTGATCGGCCCGCGGGGCGCGAACCGGTCCCGTCCGTTCCTCACGATCGTGGACCGCGACACCGGCGAGGCCGAGGCCGAACTGCCCACTGCCCGGGAGGCGTGCGTGATGAGCTTCCGCGCCGACGGCGCGCGGCTGGCGGTCACCGGCGGGTTGGACGGCGACACCGCGGTGACGGTGTTCGACGTGGCGGCGCGAAAGGAGCTGTTTACGTTCGAGCCGAAGGGGACCGTAACGCGGTGCGCCGTGTTCCTTCCCGACGGCCGCCTGGCAGTCGCGAACGGACGATTCGTGTACGTGCTCCCGGCCGACCGCGCGGCGCCGCAACTCACACTCGACGGCCACCCGAAACAGGTGAACGCGGTAGCCGTTGCCCGGGACGGCCGGCGCATCTTGACCGGGTCGCACGACGGGCTCATCCGCACCTGGGATGCCGCGAGCGGCGCCCCAGGTCCGAGCTTCGACTGGCACATCGGACCGGTGACCGCGCTCGCGTTCGCGCCCGACGGTTTGACGTGCGCCGCCGCCGCCCTGAACGGGAAAGTGGTGGTGTGGGACGTGGACGGGTGATGGCCGTTCACGCGCTTCCCGTTTTGTCCAACTCGGCCACCAGCGATCGCAAGAACGGTTCGGCGTCGCTGACGATGCCCACCGTCTGCGTGCTTCCGCGGTCCATCAGCTTGGTGACCGTCGCGGGGTTGATGTCCACACAGGCCACTTTCACCCATGCGGGCAACAAGTTCCCGACGGCGACCGAGTGCAGCGTCGTCGCCACCATTAAGCAGAACCCGACGCCCGGGATGAGCTTGCGCATCGCGTCCTGGGCCGCCAGCGCGTCCGTGACCACCTCCGGGAGCGGGCCGTCGTCGCGGATGCTGCCGGCCAGCACGAACGGCACGTTGCGGGTGGCGCACTCGAACATGATCCCGCTCGTCAGTTTCCCGGCTGCGACGGCGTTGCGAATGCCGCCGAGCCGCCGGACCGAGTTGATGGTGCGCAAGTGGTGCTCGTGGCCCTCATCGGTCGGCAGCCCGTGCGTCAGCGACACCCCGAGGCTGGTGCCGTAGAACGCCTGCTCCATGTCGTGGGTGGCCAGCGCGTTCCCGGCGAACAAGACGTTGATGAACCCGTCGCGGACGAGCTTCGCGACCAGCTCGGAACCGCCGGTGTGGACGACCGCCGGGCCGAGCACCGCCAGCACCTTGTCGCCGGCCGCGCGGGTTTTGCGCATCGCGTGCGCGATCTCGCGGACGCTCACCGCCTTCGGGCGCTCGCTCGAAACCGGGCTGGCCATGAACTCGAACAACTCGTGCTTGCGCATTTCCGCCTCCGGGGGCAGCACGCGCGTTCCGTTCCGCCCGACGAGCACCCGGGCGCCCGTTTTTACGCCGGTCATCGGGACGCAGCGGGCCGCCGCGCCTTCGGAATCGACGACGATGCCGCAGTCCATCTCCTGGTCCTCGACGTCGATCCACTCCCCGTTGAGCCGCACCTGGGTGCGGAAGTTGGTGGAGCAGTAGAACCCGTCCGGGAACGCGCCGTCCATGTCCGCGGGCGCGGTGCGGCAGTCGCCGGTCTGCGCGGGGACCGCGCCGTGCGGGTGGACCTCGGCGAGGATCGCTTCGAGCTGCTCGGCGGTGTCGGCCCGGACTTCGAGGCGGACGAAGCTGGAATCGTCCTGGCGCTGCCCCAGGCGCAGGGTCTCGATGTTGTAGCGCCCGCCCCGGGACAGGATCGCGTCGAGCACCTTCGGCAGGAGCAGCGAGTCGACGATGTGGCCGGTCATTTCGAGGTGTTCGACGTGGGTGGCCATTCGGTGAACTCCGGAAGGGGTTTGCTCTCCCTTTTTTCATACCGAACGCGGAACGCGGGTACGAGGCGGGTATGGCGGGCGGACTGGCCGAGCGCATGAAGTTGTACGAGGGCGCGGAGTCGGGGCGCCGGCTGATGCCGCGGCTGCCGGCGCTGGCGCGGCTCGACGGGCGGGCGTTCCACTCGTTCGTGCGCGGCTTGGCGCGGCCCTTCGATCAGCGCCTCTCGGCACTGATGATCGACACCCTGGGTTTCCTGGTGCGCGAAACGAACGCAACGGTCGGGTACACGCAGTCGGACGAAATCACGCTCGCGTGGGTACCGTTGGGGGCGGATGCGCAGGTGTTTTTTGACGGGCGTGTTCAGAAGATGACCTCCGCGCTGGCCGCGCTGTGCTCGGTCCACTTTTGTCGTCGGTTGCCGGCGTTCCTCCCGGCCGATGGCACCGACCGGTTTCCGACGTTCGATTGCCGGGTGTGGAACGTGCCGACGCTCGACGAAGCGGCCAACGTGTTCGTGTGGCGCGAGCTGGACGCAAAGAAGAACTCGATTTCGATGGCGGCCCGTGCCTACTACGACCACGCGGCGGTTCACGGTCGTACCGGGGCCGAGTTGCAGGAGCTGCTTTTTCAGAAGGGTGTGAACTGGAACAACTACCCGGCGTTCTTCAAGCGGGGCACGTATTCGCGCCGCTGCGTGGTGCGCCGCCCGTTCACAGCGGATGAACGGAATGTGCTCCCGGTCAAGCACCAGGGGCGCAACAACCCGGATCTGATGATCGAGCGATCGGAGGTGGCGGTATTTAACTTGCCGCCGCTCCCGAAGTTAGAGAACGGTGCGGGTGTGCTGTTCCGGGATGAAGAGCCGGTGCTCAAAAAGGGCACGGCTGCTGTGCCCCAGAACGCACTTGGCGAACGGTCAGTACACGGCACGACGCGGCGGGCGGGTGAGCAGGCCGACGACCGCTGCGAATAGGACACCGCCGATGATCGACCAGACGATCGGGAACGGCTTTCCACCGACCTCGACGATGAAGATTTCGGGCAATCCAGTTGCGCGCTGGAGCCACAGGCCGACAAGCGCGCCTATGAACCCAACGGCAATGGCCACGAGGAGGCCGCCGCGCGAGAAGCCGGCAATGGTTTGTGCAACGGCCCCGCAAATCGCGGCGATGAGAAGGAGCAGAAGGAAGTCGAGTACGTCCATTGTTCAGTCCTCGTATCGAAACGGGCCGCCGAGTGTGGCCCGGTAAGGGGTACTAATGCAACCGCTGTGCCGCCTTGCGTCCCTTGCCTCCGCGAGAAATGCGAAGGACGGTTGACCCAATCGCCGGGGCTGCTAAAATCAGTGGTGTCAACGAACGAGCCGAATCGTCGGCTGGATGGTGGCTGTAGCTCAGTTGGTTAGAGCGCCAGATTGTGGATCTGGATGTCGCGGGTTCAAGTCCCGTCAGTCACCCTGAACGAATCGCAACGTAAGCTCTTGGAAAACCAAGGGCTTACGTCATTTTTGTGCCTATCCATTCTTTCTGAACTCCTGTGTCATCCTGGCGCATCTTAAACCCTGTTTGGGTAAGAAGAGCGTAAGAAAAGGTTCCTCAAGAACTTGCGCCAAAAGGGTAAACGCAACGGTCCTCCCCTCTCTCAAACCGCTCACGTCGCGTTGCTCCGGATCTGCCAGAGGTACAGCCGAAGCCTCTGCCATTGCTGACTGTAACCCTCGTTCCACTTGAGGCCCGCTAGCCCTCAATCGCAGCGCACAAAGCCGCTATTCCGTTTCATCGTCTCAACTCCGGCGACCGGTCGATTCGGAGCATTCCGGGCGACCGGTCGCGATTTCGTGTCAGCGACACAAGGAAACTGTGGTAGCTCGGCGGTAGTCTTTGGGTAGCGGAGCGACTTCTGGTGAGGGAGTCGGTAGCCGGTTGCCACTCGCTCGGACCTTTCGCGTTCCCACACACATCGCCTCACGGCGTCACTGAGTCCGAACTGCCTGCCGCTCTTACGCCCTTCGTAGAGACAGTAATGCTCAACGCCTCACGGCGATCCGACACATCTCAAGTAAAGGGCAACGACGCGAACCGCACACGACAAAGAAACGTGCAACGTTTTCACCTCGCGGTTCCTTCCAAAAAATTGTCGTATTGCCTCCTGAACTTGTCCCTTGAGTAATGGGCGGGTAGATTTCATAGACGTACTGACTCTAAGAAGGAAGCGCGGTGCAAAACTACCACCAGGAAGACATTGCCGCCTTGTTGCTTGCCGTGGGACGCGATTTTGATCGGAAAGAGCATCGCAAGAACGCGCACCAAGAACACCTCGCCGAAGTGTTCCTTCGAGTCGTCGCTGAACTTGACAAGGAGAACGGGAAGACGATCCATTCGCTCGAAGCCTTTGTGCGTAGCGTCGGGGCGGAAGAATTCCGCCGTGCATCCTGGCGCGAACGTAAGCAGGCACAGCGACACACCCCAACGGCTGATGACACGGCTCTCGAATGCGGTGTCGCACACGGCGCACGTCGCGCCCCACTCTCTTATGCCAGCCCGCTCGATGAACTCATTGTGAAGGAAGAATCTGCCGTGCTTGCAACGTTTCTGGCAAGATTACCGGAAGCCGAGGCCCAACTTGTCCGGACGCTGCCCCGCGGTTCGTCAACGCATTCGCTTAATGATATCGCTCAACAGAGCGGGACATCCGTTCGTACCATCCAGCGCCGGCGGGGCCGATTAGTGGCCAGCTTTCGCGCGGAGGTGGCGGGCTGACCATTCTTGCCGTTCTGTCGAACTGCGCCCGCGCGATCGGAACAACGATCGTGGGCGACCGAATTCGGTTCGATCGAACGACTACGAACATTGACGCCGGCTGTCCCGGCCGCTTAACTCCGTATCTCGAAATTGGTCCGACGCTTTTTCTCGCCGCTGAACATCTTTTCAGAGATGCGATCAGATGGAGGGCACCGGTGGTTGATCTCGTCTTTCCGGTTCGGGGCGGGTCGGTGCCGACCGATCACGCGTACCCGCTGTACGGTGCGCTCTCGGGTGCCGTGCCCGCGTTTCACGACGCGCAGCAGTCCCTCCGGTTCGCCCCGCTGACCGGGGTGCGGGACGAGGCCGGCCGGTTGCGGCTCGCGCCGTGGTCGCGGCTCCGCGTGCGGCTCCCGGCCGAGGCGATTCCGAACGTGTTGCCGCTGGCCGGCCGCGCGCTCGACATAGCCGGCGCCCGGGTGGCGCTCGGGGCACCGTCGGTGGAGGCGCTGGTGCCGGCCCCGGCGCTGGAGAGCTGGCTGGTGACGTTCAAGCACGGCGAAGAGCCCGCCGCGTTCCTGGCCGCGACCCGCGCCCGGCTGACCGAACTCGGTGTCGCGGGGGAGCCGGCGGTGCGGGCGTTCGAGTCCGGCCCGCGTGCGGGGGAGGTGCGGCGGCGGGTGGTCCGGGTGAGCGGCGCGGCGATCGTGGGGTACGCGCTGCTGGTGTCCGGGCTGACGGCCGAGGAGTCGATCCGCCTCCAGGAGTGCGGGCTGGGCGGCCGCACCAAGATCGGCTGCGGGTTCTTCCTGCCCGCACGGGAGGCGAAGTGATGAGCGAATTGCTGGCGAAATCGCCGCGCGGCAACACCCGGATAACGCTACTGGAGCACACCCGCGATGTGATGAATGCGGCTGAGGCATTGTTCGGCAATGCGCAGAGCCCCACACGGCTAGGCACGTGCTGGCTAAGGTTCTTCCGCATCCCCGAAATGTCGTGGACGAAATTTCACGGCAACCTGCTCGCCGCTTGCGGCCTGCACGATTGGGGGAAGGCCAACGACGGGTTCCAGAAGGCGGTTCGGTTCCAAGGCCCGCAGGCAATTCGGCACGAACACTTCAGCGCGCTGCTCGTTGCGCAGAAGGCGTGTTGGGACTGGCTCGGCCAGCGCCCGGATCTTGACCGCGAGGTGATCCTGTCGGCAGTGTTGACGCACCATTTGAAGGCGCGGGAAGACGCCGACGCCGCACACGGGTTCGCCAC
The DNA here is from genome assembly GCF_034097035.1 of Gemmata algarum. Lineage (NCBI taxonomy): Bacteria > Pseudomonadati > Planctomycetota > Planctomycetia > Gemmatales > Gemmataceae > Gemmata > Gemmata algarum. The sequence goes on along the minus strand of NZ_JAXBLV010000210.1, from coordinate 16,659 downwards.
GGCGGTCGAGAACGGCAGCCGGTTTCAGTCGCTCCACACCGACACTAGTTTTCCGCCAATCGTTGCGGAGATTGCCGGGCGCGTCGGGTTGCCCAGCGAACTTGATCTGTTGAAGGTGCCCACGGCTTGGGCTTTTGCGCCGCGGGGCGGCATCGACACCGAACGGAAGCGAATCAAAGGTGCCCTTAAGCTGTTTTGGCGCGTGGTGGATGGGGATAACGTGCGTCGGCGGTTCCTGCACGCGGTGCGCGCCGCTCTTATCGCGTCCGACGCCGCCGGGTCCGGTATTCGGCGTATCGGCCAGGACATCCCGCAGTGGGTGGCGGGGACGTTCGACACGGTCCGTGAATGGACCGATGCCGACGTGCGGAGCAATGTAATCGGACCGCGAACGGAGCAAGTGGCAAAGGGCGGCACATTCAAGTGGAACGACTTCCAGGAACATTGCGCCGATCCGAAACGTGTACCTAGTCGTGCGCTGTTGCTGGCTCCGTGCGGCAGTGGCAAGACGCTCGCCGCGTGGCGGTGGATTGAAGAGCAGGCGAAGCGCCGCGTCGGCCATGTGTTGTTTCTCTACCCGACTCGCGCCACGGCTACGGAAGGGTTTCGCGATTACGTGTCGTGGGCGCCAGAGGCCGATGCGGCGCTGATGCACGGCACCAGCGAGTTCGACCTGAACGGCATGTTTGAGAATCCACCCGAGGGTGACGCACGCAAGGGGCGGACGTTCGCACAGACTGAGGCGGAGCGGCGACTGTTTTCGCTCGGCTTTTGGGGCCGGCGGGCGTTCTCGGCCACTGTCGATCAGTTCCTCGCGTTCTTGCAGTACGGCTACGGTCCGATGTGCATGTTGCCGGTACTCGCGGACTCCGTCGTGGTGATCGACGAGGTCCACAGCTTCGACAAGAACATGTTTGCGGCGCTCAAAAAGTTCCTGACCGAGTTCGATGTGCCGGTGCTGTGCATGACTGCCACGCTCCCCAATGACCGGCGTGCCGAGTTGGTGAACGAATGCGGGCTCAAGGTGTACCCCGATGGGGAACTGCCACCGGATTTAAAAGAAGTAGCTGAACGCAAGCGGTACCGCTTGCGTCGGCTCGAATCGCGTGACGAGGCTGAAAAGGCCGTGCGAACCGCGCTCGCTGACGGCAAACGTGTGCTGTGGGTCGTGAATCAAGTGAAGCGGGCTCATGCGGTCGTTGCCCGGTTCGTGAAGGAGTTGCCCGCCGATTCGGAAGACACGAAACTCGCGACCGCCGATACCCCTCCCGTGCCGGTGTACTGCTACCACAGCCGATTCAAGCTCACCGACCGAGTGAACCGGCACACGGCACTCATGGCGGCGCTCAAGGCGGACAAGCCCGGCCCCGCGCTGGGCGTGACGACACAGGTCTGCGAAATGAGCCTCGATATCGATGTGGACCTGCTCGTTACCGAGGATTGTCCGGTGACGGCCCTTGTGCAGCGCATGGGACGGTGCAACCGCGCCCAGAAACCTCGCGCACTTGGCTCCGCAGGCGATGTTCTCGTTTACAAGCCCGAAGAGGACGCACCTTACGACGCGAACAGTCTCACCGGGCTTGCGGAATTTCTTGACGCGGTGAAGGGGCGCGAACTGTCGCAGGACGATCTCGAGAAGGCACTGCGAGAAGCACCATCACCGGCGTCGCTCGGAGACCCGTTGTGCTCGTTTCTTGAAAGCGGGCCGTATGCGGTCGCAGGTGAAGAGCAGTTCCGCGACAGCGAGGAGTTCAACCGTCCCTGTGTGCTGCCAGGGGACGTCACAGCGTACTTGAGCGCAGGGACGCGCCAGCCGGGGTTCGTGCTACCGGTGCCCAAGAAATTTGCTCGCGAGCGCGACCCGGACAATCCCGATCACGCGGAACTGAGCGGGCACCTTGGGGTTGCGCGCGGCGGGCAATATCACGCGGCCGTTGGTTACTGCGACAATTCGCTGACCGAATGGAGGGGCGTCTAATGGGCAAGGCGAGACCAAAGGCCGGGGCATCCGCTGCGCCGGCAGCGCCGACGGCGGTAAGCGTGACCTACGACCTGTTCGACCTACCGACGGCCCAGCACAAAGCCGGGCTGGCTGGGCTGTTGTTTCAGATTCGGCACATGGAGGGCAAATCACCGAAGCCCGCCGCTATTCCGAAGGTGGCGGCACTGACCGCGACGAGTGCGACTATTGAGTTCACCGCCGACTCGGTGCAGTGCCTCTTCGACGATTTGTATGCGACCGATATTGCGGTCGTGCGCACCAAAACAGAATGGGATGCGCAAGAGGCCAAGCCGTCTGAAGTCGTTGAAGAAGAGATCGACGACGAAGATAATGATGGCAACCCGATTAAGAAGAAGGTGAAGGTCAAATATTTCTTTTATCACCAAGAGCAGCCGTGCGGCAACGCTATCCGGCAGTACATCAGGGACGAACCGGAGCTCTGGCTGAAGTTGTGGCGGGACATGCTGTGGGCTATCCCTCGCGGCAACCCACAGAGCCGCAAACCGTACAAGGAACGTGCAAAAGGTCTGTCGTGTAGTGAAGGTGCCGAGGTCTGGGGTGATTTGCTCAAGGCCGAGAAGGCACGAGCGAACAGTGAATTCCGCACCGACGAGGTGGCCGGGGCTCTGTGGCTCGGCGCGCAGGCGGTGAACGCCGAGAGCGTGCCGTTCGAGGGCCGAGTCGAACAGACGCTGCTCCTTCACTTCTGGCCGTTGACGGTGCAGGTGTACGCACCACAGGCGGTGCAACCGGACGGAGAAAACGAGTTCGTCGGTTACGTGCTCGCGATTCCCGAGGTCTCTGATCTCGAAGGGTTCTTGAAGGATTATCCGCGGTTGCTCGGCAACCTCAGCGGGGACATTCGTGGATACCGCCCGGCGGAAGCGGTCATCGATTTGCCTGCCGAAGGCGCGCTGTCGTTCCTTGAACACCTTGCCCGTCTCACCAGCGAGAAGACGACCGACATCGACTACAACGCGCTCGCGTACAACCTGGGCTCGGTCGAGTTCCTGCATCTGGCCAAATTCGGCAACAACATCAAGACGCTCGCGAGTGGGCGGGTCGCTCCGCGTCCGGGACTGATGCACGGTTACCTTCAAATCGTCGGCAAGACGGGGGAAAAAGCGCCTTATGCCAACCCGCTGTTTCGTCGCGGTCTGATGCTCGCCCTCCTGGAGGGGCGGCCGTGGTTCCAGCCGTTCGGCAAGTTGTTCGCCGAATGGGATGTGTCGTTCTTCATTCCGACCGACGCGCCACCCAAGCTGTCGTGGTTTTGGGCTGACGCGAGAAGGAAAATTCAGGAGATCATTCAAGCTATGCCGACCGCACCGAACCCCGACGACAAATCGCCGGAAGCCGACGACCTGCTCATGATGCTGATTCACCGCCTGACTCGCACCTACCTTGCGGCACGTGCGAAGGAGAAATCGGGAATCGACCCGGAGCAGTTCAAAGATGGCGACAAGATCGCCTGGGACAAACTGCCGAAGGATTTCCACGATGCCCGTCGCGCTGCCGGCGAATCCCTCTTTTATGAGTTTCGGTCCCGCCGCGATCAGGCATTCGTTCAGCACTTTGCACAGACATTTTTTGCCACCAAGCAGTACGTCTCGGAGGATCACTACACCGAGATCGGTCGCGCGCTGATGACTCGCACTGACGATGTCAAGACGCTTACTCTGATGGCCCTGTCCGCTAACTCCTAACGCGAGGTATGTAGCCCGATGAACCTGTTCGCCACCGTTCTGACCTACCCGGCCCCGAGTGCCAACTACCGCGGTGAGTCGGAACTGAACCGCACTGTCATCCAGAAGGTGACCGACGGGCGGTTTGATTATCCCATCTTCTCCCCGGAGAGCATGCGCAACGCGCTGCGGGAGGTGCTCCGGGGGTACGGATTACCGAGCAACCGCGAGCGCCTGCACGACGAGGATCAACTCGCGGTTCGGTTCGCCGACCTGCCCGACCCGGACCAGTACGCCGACGACTTCTTCTTCGGCTTCCTCGTCGCAGCCGGCGCGGCGGATCGCAAGAAGCACCTGGCCACGATTACCGAAAAGCGGGGCAAGGAGGCCGCAAAGGCGTTCAGGTTCAAACGCGATTCCATCCTGCGCATGAACATGGCGAAGGCGCTGGAACCGTACCGGCACAACGCGGTGTTTACTCAATCACCCCTTGCGGCGAAGGACGGAGCTTACCAGAACGCGACCACGTCCGCACTGCTGCACCGTGAAACGGTCGTCGCCGGCTTCCAGTACCCGTTCGCGCTTAACCTCGACGACTGCAAGCCGAAGACGGCTTGGACGCGCAAGCTGCTGAAGGCCATTGGTGAGTTGAACGACGTGGCCGGGAACCACGCCCGGAGCTACTTCGAGTTCGCCCCAGCCAGCGTTATTGTTCGTCTCACGCAGTCGCTCGTTGCGGGGTACCAGACGTACTGCTTCAAGCCGGATGGGTCGATGCCCGACGTGCTGACCGACATCCTCGCCGACTACTACCCCGGTCAAGAATTTTACGTCGGCGGCGAGATCGTCAAGCGCGGGCTGAAACCGGAGCAGCTGGACGCACTCAGGGCAAATGGCGTGACGCTCGATGGCGACCCGCAGCGCTTGCTCGCCACCGTCGCCGACGCCGCACTGGGCAAGGAGTAGCGCATGCTCTGGCTCCGTATCGAAGCGCCATTTGCGACGTTCCGCACGTTCACCGCCGGGTGGTATCGGCCGACTGCGACGTTCTTAACGCCCTCTGCGGCTTACGGCTTGGTGATGAACTTCGCGGGCATCGAAACCCGGTTGCGGGAGGGCGAGGACGGGCACAACGGCAAAACCCCTGCGTCGTTGACGGCGAAGGGACTGCCGTCACTCAAACTTGCGATCGGCGCCGCGGGCGAAGACCGCCGTGGGCAAACGATACCATTCGAAGAAGCCTTTCCGCGAGTGCAGACGACGTACCAGCAGTTGCACAACTACCCGGTCGGAAAAGGTAACAAAGTCGATGACCCGGACGCGCCCGGTGAAAAGGCGTACCAGGGTGACATCGCGGCGCGGCGCGCACAAGGGAACAAGTCGAACATTACGCCGGTACGGCGCGAGTTCCTATCGGACCTCCGCGCCGTGATCGGCATTGATGCCGAGATTGCTGTTCTCGACCGCGTGCGCCGTGGGTTGGCTGGAGAGTTCCCGCGTTACGGCGTGCCTTTCCTGGGCGACAACAATTTCTTGCTCGACCGCGTCGAATTGTTTAACGCACCGAAGCCGGCCTACTGGTTCGTCCCGGTTGCCGGGGCCGGTGGTGGTCCGCGCCCTCGAACCGTGCGGTTGACCATTGCAATCGATCGCGCGGATTTGTCTCGCACGACAAGCCAGTTGTTCGCACCGGAAGCGGAGGCAAATGCGACCCCGCCAGTGGAGTCGTGGACGCCATTCGCGGGAACATGAATTTATCGCACAGGCGTCGCATTTCGGCATTTCGGGGGGAACAGAGGGGCGGGCGGGCATGTGGCTCCGCCCGTCCCTCCAACCCCGAGCGCTCATGATCCCCCTTCCGGTCCTCGATTCACATGCGCCACAATTGCGGGTCGAGTCGCTGCACGCCTGGGCCTATTGCAAGCGGCTGTACTACTTCCAAGAGATCGAGCGCATCGCCGTTCCCCACGAGCGCGTGTTCGCCGGGCGGCACCTGCACGCGGCCCTGGAGGCCGACGAGGACGGCGCGGCGGTGTCGGTCGAGCTGGCCAGCGAGCGGCTCGGGCTGTTCGGCAAGGCCGACTGCCTGCGCCGGCGCGACGGGTCGCACCTGCCCTACGAGCACAAGCGCGGCCGGCCCGCCCGCGGCGCCGACGGCGCGGCCGAGGCGTGGCCGTCGGACCGGCTCCAGGTCGTCGCCTACGCGGCGCTGATCGAGGACGCCTTCGGCCAGCCCGTGCCCGAGGGCCGCATCCGGTACCACGCGGCCAACGTGACCGTTCGGGTGCCCGTCGACGACCGGGCGCGGGCCGACCTGTCCGCCGCGCTGGCCGACGCCCGGGCGCTGCGCGAGTCGGTCGAGCGCCCGCCGATCACCGAGAACGCGCGGCTGTGCGAGAAGTGCTCGCTGGCGCCGGTCTGCCTCCCCGAAGAGGTGCGCCAGGACCGCGAGCCCGAGCGCGAGCCGCGGCGGCTGTTCCCGCAGGACCGGGACGGCGCCACCCTGCACGTCGTGAGCCAGGGGACGGCGGTGGGTGTGAGCGGCGATTCGATCGTCGTCAAGCCGCGCGAGGGGCCGGAGGCCAAGCACGCGATCCGCGGGGTCGAGACGGTGCTGCTCCACGGGTTCACGCAGATCTCCACGCAGGCGATCCGCAAGTGCGTCGAGCACGGGGTCGGGGTCCACTGGCTGTCGGTCTCCGGGCACCACACGGCCAGCACGGTGCCGACCGCCGGTCAGGTGCAGCGGCGGGTGCGTCAGTACAAGGCGCTGACCGACCCGGCGACGTGCTTGCGGCTCATCAAGCACCTCGCGTCGGCCAAGGTCGAGGGGCAGTACCGGTACTTGCTCCGCGCCACCCGCGGCGACCCGGCGCTGCGGGAGCAGGCGCAACCGCACCTGAACGCCATCCAGCCGCTGCTGGGCCGGATCCCGGGGGCCGCCGAGGCGGAGACGGTCCGCGGTCTGGAGGGCGCGGCGGCGGTGGAGTACTTCGCGGCGCTGCGGTCGGTGCTGGGGCCGCAGGTGCCGGAGGAGCTGCGGGCGGCGTCGCGCTCCCGGCGGCCGCCGGTGGACCGGTTCAACGCGCTGCTGAGCTACGGGTACGGGCTGCTCCACACGGCGGTCATGCGCGCGGTCCTGGCGAGCGGGCTGGAGCCGGCGCTCGGCTTCTTCCACACCCCGCGGAGCGCGGCCTACCCGCTGGTGCTGGACCTGCTGGATTTGTTCCGGGTCACGGTGTGGGACATGCCGCTGGTGGGGTCGCTCAACCGCGGGCAGTGGGACGCGGCGGCGGACTTCGAGGTGACGCGGGCCAAGGTGTGGCTGTCCGAGCAGGGGCGCAAGAAGGCGATCGGGCTGTTCGAGGACCGGATGCAGGAGACGTGGAAGCACCCGGTGCTGAACTACTCGCTCAGCTACGCGCGGACGATCGAGCTGGAGGCCCGGCTGCTGGAGAAGGAGTGGACCGGGGAGCCGGGGCTGTTCGCCCGCTCCCGGCTCCGCTGAGGCGCGCCGATGGCCGATACCAAGTGGTGGCTGGTGTGTTACGATGTGCGTGACCCGAAGCGGCTGCGGAAGTGCGCCCGGCACATGGAGGGGTACGGGGAGCGGGTCCAGTACTCGGTGTTCCGCTGCTGGATGAGCCAGACGCAGGTGGAGCGCCTCCGCTGGGAGCTGACGCAGTTGCTCGCGTCCGAGGACGAGGTGATGCTGATCCCGCTGCCGCAGGCCAGCGTGGACGGGATCGTGGGCATCCACGGGTCGGACCGCCCGCCGGAGTGGACCGCGGAGCCGCCGCGGCACCGGATCGTATGAGGGCGGGGCCGACAAATGCCGAATCACGCACCCGCGTGTGTGTGCCGGGTTCCGTCACGGGACCGATCCAAACCTGAGTTATGGTCTGGGTTTAGCGCTCTTTGACAACTCGCCGGGGTGCTTGACGGCCGTCTGCGCCTTAAAATCCGTGTGAAGCGTGTCGTGAGTGGTTGGTGTCGGTCGTGCGGTCACGCTCGGAGCGATGGGGTGCGTGAAAACGGGTACCCGACGCGGCCGATTTTGAGCATTTCGGTAAGTAAGCGGTGCAGACTTCAGTGACGCCGTGAGGCGTTGAGCACTCAACACCGTAGCCCGCGTGCCACACGGCCACACCGTGCAGACTTCAGTGACGCCGTGAGGCGTTGAGCACCGGAACAAGCTCGAGGAGACCCAGCGGGCACAGATCGAGTGCAGACTTCAGTGACGCCGTGAGGCGTTGAGCACCACACCGCGACGGGACAACGAAGGTGGCCAAGATGAACGTGCAGACTTCAGTGACGCCGTGAGGCGTTGAGCACCGTACTGCGGGACTGTCGGGCACGATCCACCCGAGGTGCAGACTTCAGTGACGCCGTGAGGCGTTGAGCACTGTCGGTAGCCCACTACCTCGACCGCGGTGGCCCGTGCAGACTTCAGTGACGCCGTGAGGCGTTGAGCACACGGGAGCCGGCGGCTACTGGCTGATCGAGTGGCTGTGCAGACTTCAGTGACGCCGTGAGGCGTTGAGCACGTGCCCCCGTCGGGCACCGTGACGAGCCGCTCGAACGTGCAGACTTCAGTGACGCCGTGAGGCGTTGAGCACACATCTACCCGGGCGAGTACGCCCGCCGGCTCGAGGTGCAGACTTCAGTGACGCCGTGAGGCGTTGAGCACAGCAGGAGCGGCTCCAGTCGAGCCTCGAGCACCTGGTGCAGACTTCAGTGACGCCGTGAGGCGTTGAGCACGCGATGCCGGTCTCCGCCGCGACCTTCAGAGACAGTGTGCAGACTTCAGTGACGCCGTGAGGCGTTGAGCACCGGTCACCACGTGAGGGGTGGTATGAGCCAGCGACCCGGTGCAGACTTCAGTGACGCCGTGAGGCGTTGAGCACAGCCCGCGGTCGATCAGGTCGCCCATATAGCTCCCGTGCAGACTTCAGTGACGCCGTGAGGCGTTGAGCACGCGTTCCGCCCCGCCGGCGTGAGCCGCACCTCGGACGTGCAGACTTCAGTGACGCCGTGAGGCGTTGAGCACTCGGGCAGACCCTGGTGGTGACCGGCGGCCCCGGGTGCAGACTTCAGTGACGCCGTGAGGCGTTGAGCACACCTGAAGTCACACCGGAGCGATACCGGGTAGGGGTGCAGACTTCAGTGACGCCGTGAGGCGTTGAGCACAAAAGGCCGGTCGGCAAGTGGGTTCCGGCGACCACGTGCAGACTTCAGTGACGCCGTGAGGCGTTGAGCACCGGGGCTCTGTCGCACGGCGTATCGTGACGACGGGTGTGCAGACTTCAGTGACGCCGTGAGGCGTTGAGCACAGGATTCGCGGGAGTGGGTCGCAACCGGCATCGGGGGTGCAGACTTCAGTGACGCCGTGAGGCGTTGAGCACCCCGTGTCACTGTCACCGTTCTCGGGCTCGTTCTCGTGCAGACTTCAGTGACGCCGTGAGGCGTTGAGCACGGAAGAACAACTTGATCGGCGGACACATCGAACCGGGGTGCAGACTTCAGTGACGCCGTGAGGCGTTGAGCACCGAGCAGGCGATACCGGCCCGCCCGTGACGCGCTGTGCAGACTTCAGTGACGCCGTGAGGCGTTGAGCACCCATGACCGACCCCAACACCGGCGAGCCGATCGGCGGTGCAGACTTCAGTGACGCCGTGAGGCGTTGAGCACCCGTGTACCCGCGCAAAAGCCCAATCGCGTTGCCGTGTGCAGACTTCAGTGACGCCGTGAGGCGTTGAGCACCCGTCGGTGCCGCGGCACCGGTCGCCGGCCCGCGGGGTGTGCAGACTTCAGTGACGCCGTGAGGCGTTGAGCACTCGGCCAAATCTTCAAACACCCGCACGTGACGGGTGTGCAGACTTCAGTGACGCCGTGAGGCGTTGAGCACCTCACCACCGTCACGGGCTTGAGCAGCGGAGCGAGTGCAGACTTCAGTGACGCCGTGAGGCGTTGAGCACAAATGAAGGAGTGCATGGCCGCCAAGGGTGACCCGTGCAGACTTCAGTGACGCCGTGAGGCGTTGAGCACTCCCATCGACGGGGTAGCCCACCACCGCGGCAGGGGTGCAGACTTCAGTGACGCCGTGAGGCGTTGAGCACCCAGGGCCGCCGTACCGCTGAAACACCTCAGCGATGGTGCAGACTTCAGTGACGCCGTGAGGCGTTGAGCACTAGACGGCACGCGCGGCCTTTGTAAACCCGACAGGTGCAGACTTCAGTGACGCCGTGAGGCGTTGAGCACACTTGGCCGCCTTCTTGTGGTGCTCAAACACGCACAGTGCAGACTTCAGTGACGCCGTGAGGCGTTGAGCACAAGCCCGCGAAGCCGAAGCTCACGGTACTCGACGAGTGCAGACTTCAGTGACGCCGTGAGGCGTTGAGCACCGACCATCGATCATGTCCCGCAGCGGGGCGCCGTGGTGCAGACTTCAGTGACGCCGTGAGGCGTTGAGCACACCTGAAGGCGGTCATTGCGGAGGAGTTCGGCGGCGTGCAGACTTCAGTGACGCCGTGAGGCGTTGAGCACAACTGCGGCCAGGTCACGAGCTGCGCCTGGTACGCGTGCAGACTTCAGTGACGCCGTGAGGCGTTGAGCACATACATGTATACGTGACGACACGAGACGAGTATGCGGTGCAGACTTCAGTGACGCCGTGAGGCGTTGAGCACACGGAGTGACCGATGCCGGAGATCACGAACGGCGCCGAGTGCAGACTTCAGTGACGCCGTGAGGCGTTGAGCACCGTACCTGGACCGCGACGGCCCGGTGTGGCTGGCGTGCAGACTTCAGTGACGCCGTGAGGCGTTGAGCACACGCCCAAAAGAGCTTCGACGCGGCCGTCACGGCGTGCAGACTTCAGTGACGCCGTGAGGCGTTGAGCACAACCGGCACCTGGAACTGATCGCGGTGAAGTTGGGTGTGCAGACTTCAGTGACGCCGTGAGGCGTTGAGCACTCCGTCGCGGCGTCGGCCTCGGCGCCGATCACGAGGTGCAGACTTCAGTGACGCCGTGAGGCGTTGAGCACCAGGGCCGCGCGTACGCCCAGGACATCCGCCAGTTGTGCAGACTTCAGTGACGCCGTGAGGCGTTGAGCACCTTCCCGTCTGCGTGAACAGAATTCCGTTAGTCAGTGTGCAGACTTCAGTGACGCCGTGAGGCGTTGAGCACCCAACGGGAACCGCAAGCCAGACCGAAAGCGTAGTGTGCAGACTTCAGTGACGCCGTGAGGCGTTGAGCACACACCAGACACCAAACACCGATCGCCGACACTAAGCGTGCAGACTTCAGTGACGCCGTGAGGCGTTGAGCACCCTCGCTCTCGGGTTTAACGCCCATCGTCCACCTGTGCAGACTTCAGTGACGCCGTGAGGCGTTGAGCACAAGTGAAAGGTGGGCACTGAGCAGAACGGGAATTGACGTGCAGACTTCAGTGACGCCGTGAGGCGTTGAGCACATTCGAGCGGGCGCGGCACAGTTGGTAATTTCGGTGTGCAGACTTCAGTGACGCCGTGAGGCGTTGAGCACTTGCGGCCTCCACCCGCGCCACCCGCTCCCGCCCGTGTGCAGACTTCAGTGACGCCGTGAGGCGTTGAGCACTAGTGGGGGCTGCCGTCCGGCTTCTTGCCGACGATCACGTGCAGACTTCAGTGACGCCGTGAGGCGTTGAGCACACCTGGTACGGGCGCCAGCACAGGCCCTCGGCGTTCGTGCAGACTTCAGTGACGCCGTGAGGCGTTGAGCACAGCTGATCTGACTCGCGGCCCCGCTACGCCAACCGGTCGTGCAGACTTCAGTGACGCCGTGAGGCGTTGAGCACAGCCCGGCACCGGGGAACCTGACGCAACACGGAACGTGCAGACTTCAGTGACGCCGTGAGGCGTTGAGCACTGGCACGTGGTGGACACCGCGAAAAAGGCCGCGCACGAGCGCGTGCAGACTTCAGTGACGCCGTGAGGCGTTGAGCACAGGTGGCCATCCTCGAGGAGGGGGACAAGTTCCACGTGCAGACTTCAGTGACGCCGTGAGGCGTTGAGCACTCGAGACGTTGCGGAAGTGGGTTCTGGGGTTGAGCGTGCAGACTTCAGTGACGCCGTGAGGCGTTGAGCACACGCAGGCGGGATGTACTACCGGTCAGCAGCCGGTGTGCAGACTTCAGTGACGCCGTGAGGCGTTGAGCACCGACCTTTCCACGCTCGAAGAGGCTACCGAGTCGGCGTGCAGACTTCAGTGACGCCGTGAGGCGTTGAGCACCGGTGAGTGCTGGTGGGTTGGGCTTAGTTGACGACGTGCAGACTTCAGTGACGCCGTGAGGCGTTGAGCACCCGCGACTGGTTCGGCCCCTTCGAGCGTTGGTTCTGGGGTGCAGACTTCAGTGACGCCGTGAGGCGTTGAGCACTATGCGTAGTTCCCCGGCTTCCACTCGTCCCACTTGTGCAGACTTCAGTGACGCCGTGAGGCGTTGAGCACCCGGCAACTGGTACACGGGCGACTTCCACCTGTTCAGGTGCAGACTTCAGTGACGCCGTGAGGCGTTGAGCACAGTTCCAGTTTGGGGGCTCTGGCTCTTCCAACGACGTGCAGACTTCAGTGACGCCGTGAGGCGTTGAGCACGCATCCGGACCCTGATCCTCGACGTGGAAGAGCATCGTGCAGACTTCAGTGACGCCGTGAGGCGTTGAGCACGAACCTGACCCATGAACTTCGATGACATCCCGCTGTGCAGACTTCAGTGACGCCGTGAGGCGTTGAGCACCGAGGTACGCCTGCTCGTCCTTGATGAGAGCGAGCCGCTGGAGTGCAGACTTCAGTGACGCCGTGAGGCGTTGAGCACACTATAAGAGCGGCTCGGAAGCGGATCTGGCGCTGTGTGCAGACTTCAGTGACGCCGTGAGGCGTTGAGCACGCGCTGTTCGCGCACAAGCGCGACGGCGACGGGCGGGTGCAGACTTCAGTGACGCCGTGAGGCGTTGAGCACCGCTGACGGCCGCGAAGTCGGTCGGGGTCGGGTTGGTAGCGTGCAGACTTCAGTGACGCCGTGAGGCGTTGAGCACAGCTGATGTACGGCAACGCGTGGATCGGGATCGTGGTGCAGACTTCAGTGACGCCGTGAGGCGTTGAGCACCCGACCCCAGCCCGAACCCGTTCGGGGCGCGCGGGGTGCAGACTTCAGTGACGCCGTGAGGCGTTGAGCACCCGCCGACCTGGACGGGTGCCGGATCGAGGTTGTGGCCGTGCAGACTTCAGTGACGCCGTGAGGCGTTGAGCACCGACGTGCGCCCGGTGCGGCGCGTGGGGCGGGTTCTGGGTGGTGCAGACTTCAGTGACGCCGTGAGGCGTTGAGCACCAAACCTGGCCCACGGCGACGCCAAGGACGGGCGCGTGCAGACTTCAGTGACGCCGTGAGGCGTTGAGCACTGTGGACGAACTGTCGAAGCAGGCGGCGGCCGATGGTGCAGACTTCAGTGACGCCGTGAGGCGTTGAGCACTAAGTTCGCGACCAGATGTAAGGCCGGTTGGCAGGAGTGCAGACTTCAGTGACGCCGTGAGGCGTTGAGCACCGTGGACGCGAGCGAGTTTGCCGACAGATTTCCACCGTGCAGACTTCAGTGACGCCGTGAGGCGTTGAGCACCCGACGGCATACGTCGCGCCCGACGGTACGTTCATGTGCAGACTTCAGTGACGCCGTGAGGCGTTGAGCACCCTTGACGGTGCGGCACGGTTTCGCGGCGCGGCAACGTGCAGACTTCAGTGACGCCGTGAGGCGTTGAGCACGTGACAATGACGGTCGGACCTCCGTAGTCACGGGGGTGCAGACTTCAGTGACGCCGTGAGGCGTTGAGCACCGGCCGGTCGCGTCGTAATGGACTACTCCTCGGGCGTGCAGACTTCAGTGACGCCGTGAGGCGTTGAGCACAGCGGAAAAAGATGATGGACGCCATCGCCGCGCGGTGCAGACTTCAGTGACGCCGTGAGGCGTTGAGCACCGGAGGGCCGCATCGCGGTTCGACTGGTACCTGGGGAGTGCAGACTTCAGTGACGCCGTGAGGCGTTGAGCACAGTGACCTCGCCGAGTGTGCGGCGTGGTGCCAGTGTGCAGACTTCAGTGACGCCGTGAGGCGTTGAGCACCCGACAATCGCATCCCGCCGCGGCTGCTTTTCCTTGTGCAGACTTCAGTGACGCCGTGAGGCGTTGAGCACCTCTGTTAGCGGGTGGAACCCGTTACGCGTCCGGGGAGTGCAGACTTCAGTGACGCCGTGAGGCGTTGAGCACCGTCATTACTGGTACGAGTGGGTTCTCTACGCGTGGTGCAGACTTCAGTGACGCCGTGAGGCGTTGAGCACATCACGTCGAGCCCCACCCCGCCTGGGATACGGAGTGCAGACTTCAGTGACGCCGTGAGGCGTTGAGCACAGATACCAGTGGTGAAGGGCTGGGGCACGGCCTCCCAGTGCAGACTTCAGTGACGCCGTGAGGCGTTGAGCACGCGCCGGCCGGCTACGGGCCGCCGGCGCCGGGACGAGTGCAGACTTCAGTGACGCCGTGAGGCGTTGAGCACCCCACCAGCCCTTGATCGCGCTCGCCCGGTCCCACGTGCAGACTTCAGTGACGCCGTGAGGCGTTGAGCACAGCTTGGGCGGGTAGGTGGCGAAGTGGGCGCCCTTGTGCAGACTTCAGTGACGCCGTGAGGCGTTGAGCACCTCTGAAGCTGCACGAGTCGGTGGACGAGACGGCCGTGCAGACTTCAGTGACGCCGTGAGGCGTTGAGCACTGGTACCCGTCGGGAATCTCGACGCCGTTTTGCGGTGCAGACTTCAGTGACGCCGTGAGGCGTTGAGCACTCATCGTTGCCAAGCAAACAGGCGTTTCAGAACTCGTGCAGACTTCAGTGACGCCGTGAGGCGTTGAGCACAACGGCAAAACGGCCAAGCTGACGATTCACGCGTCGTGCAGACTTCAGTGACGCCGTGAGGCGTTGAGCACCTCGCCTTGTGGGCCGCCGCTACGGTCGCCGCAATGGTGCAGACTTCAGTGACGCCGTGAGGCGTTGAGCACCGGCAGCACTGGCGGACGTGTATTTGTTCGCCGCGGAGAAGGTGCAGACTTCAGTGACGCCGTGAGGCGTTGAGCACCTGGACCCGTGGGAAAAGCCCTCGGGTCCGGTTGACGTGCAGACTTCAGTGACGCCGTGAGGCGTTGAGCACTCATTCTGGGCGACATCGCCAAGAAGATTCCCAAGTGCAGACTTCAGTGACGCCGTGAGGCGTTGAGCACGGGCACCCGTTCGGGCACCGGGCGTGCCTCCCGGGCGTGCAGACTTCAGTGACGCCGTGAGGCGTTGAGCACACATTGAAATCGTCATCTTTGATAAGGTAAGAATGTGCAGACTTCAGTGACGCCGTGAGGCGTTGAGCACATAAGACCGGCTTCGTCCGCACCGGTCTGACCCGTGCAGACTTCAGTGACGCCGTGAGGCGTTGAGCACTGAAGAGCGCGTTTACCCGCAAGCTGCCCGTGTAGTGCAGACTTCAGTGACGCCGTGAGGCGTTGAGCACAATCCGGCCGCACCAACAAGGACGCCGGCGACTCGGGTGCAGACTTCAGTGACGCCGTGAGGCGTTGAGCACCGCAAGCCGTGACGTGTGGGAACGTCGCTGGCTCGTGCAGACTTCAGTGACGCCGTGAGGCGTTGAGCACTCGCCGAGCACCAGCCACTTGCCCGCGTCGGGGCAGTGCAGACTTCAGTGACGCCGTGAGGCGTTGAGCACCGGGGAAGGGGGCGGGAGTCTGACCTACAACCTGAGGTGCAGACTTCAGTGACGCCGTGAGGCGTTGAGCACAGATGGCCAAGCCGGTAATCACCACTATGGAAAAGGTGCAGACTTCAGTGACGCCGTGAGGCGTTGAGCACCCTCCCGCGAGGTCACGGAGGCCCAGGAGAAGCTTGTGCAGACTTCAGTGACGCCGTGAGGCGTTGAGCACATGCCCCCGCCGCGGTCCTCCGGGGCCGGGAGTAGGTGCAGACTTCAGTGACGCCGTGAGGCGTTGAGCACCGGCAGAGGTGGAGAGGATTAGGGCGAGGCTGAGTGGTGCAGACTTCAGTGACGCCGTGAGGCGTTGAGCACATGCCCCCGCCGCGGTCCTCCGGGGCCGGGAGTAGGTGCAGACTTCAGTGACGCCGTGAGGCGTTGAGCACCCATCGGGCGGAACATCAATGCCCGGAACAACACTGTGCAGACTTCAGTGACGCCGTGAGGCGTTGAGCACTTGCCCGTTGCATGGTGGCCGAACACGAACCATGCCGGGTGCAGACTTCAGTGACGCCGTGAGGCGTTGAGCACACACCGGCGAGAACGTGTGGTGGATCGAGGGGGAGTGCAGACTTCAGTGACGCCGTGAGGCGTTGAGCACCGCGGTGAAGACCGGTTCACGCACAACATCACCGTCGTGCAGACTTCAGTGACGCCGTGAGGCGTTGAGCACGGTAGCGCGAGCGGCCCCGGGATCACTCCCGGGGCCGTGTGCAGACTTCAGTGACGCCGTGAGGCGTTGAGCACCATGTGGTGATTGCTACTTACTCTTCCGCTCTCATGGTGCAGACTTCAGTGACGCCGTGAGGCGTTGAGCACAGCTGGAGCTGGAGAACTTCAGCAAGAAGCAGATGTGCAGACTTCAGTGACGCCGTGAGGCGTTGAGCACCGCTGACCGACCCCCGGGCGCACCTGATCGCGACCAGTGCAGACTTCAGTGACGCCGTGAGGCGTTGAGCACAAGCTGAGCAGCGGGGAGTGGGGGGTGCGGGTGCCCGTGCAGACTTCAGTGACGCCGTGAGGCGTTGAGCACCGGCCGCGTCCGCCTCCGCGGCGGCCCGCTCCTCCTGCTGTGCAGACTTCAGTGACGCCGTGAGGCGTTGAGCACGCGACAACGGCGAGTACGCGGTGCTGACCTTGG
>NZ_JAXBLV010000021.1:0-12638 GCF_034097035.1 Gemmata algarum | reverse complement strand
TCGCAACCGCTCGCGGAGCGAGCGGGCCACACTGAAAACACCACGGCAGTCGGTGCCGGTAGCGCGGCGGTGTAACGGGGGTTACAGTCCCGAACCGGTTGCACCCGACTGGTGACTGACAGGACACTTGCTGGTACCGGAACTGGTCAAGGACTGGTGAATCGCTGGTACGGAGCTACCCACGAATCCCACGCTCCGAACCCCGGACGCCGCTCACGCGGCTGGCCTCGATCGGCCGCGTCAGCATTCGCGAAGTATGCTATAAGGTGTTGTTGCGAAGTTGCTTGCGCCTTTTTGGCCGTCGGCGCCGGAGCGAGGCGAGTGCCGTTTCTCGCTTCGGCGTACCTCTGCGGTGTCGTGAAGGTTGCGTTTACGCGGGCAGCGGTACGTTGAGTTCCGCTGCCGATTTGGCGATCAGCTCCCAGGTGCCATCGGGAACCGGAATGCCGTCCTTGGTGCGCTTTTCTTTCGCGGCGCGTTCGGGGTCGCCTGGCAGTGTGATCGTGCCGGCGCCGGCCGCCGTCGGGCAGGAGCGAACGTATGTCGTCAGTCCGTCGGTTTCCTTCAAGAAGTGCTCGACGCCGCCGAACAGCGCCGGGTTGAACAGCACGAACACCGCGGCGTTGCCTTGGCCCGCGAGCGGGAACGTTGGGTTGCTGCACGCCCCGCCCGACAGCCCGCCGCACAGGAGGTCGAGCAGCAGTCCGAGCCCGAAGCCCTTGTACGCCTGCGTGCCGCCGAACGGGAGCAGCGCGCCGCGCGGCTCGTTGTACAGCACGCTTGGGTCGGTGGTCGGCTGGCCGGTGTGGTCGATCAGCCAGCCCTCGCCGGCAGGCTCCTTCTTTTGGAACTGCGCCCGCACCTTTCCTTCTGCAACGGAACTGGTGCCGAAGTCGATTACGACGGGGGCGGTGCTGGTCGGGGTGCCCATGCAAATGGGGTTGGTGCTGATGCGGCCTTCGGTGCCCCCGGGCGGGGCGACGCGGCGCCCCGAGCCGTGCGAGTTAACGGCCGCGAAGAGAGCAAAGTTCTCCTTCGCGACAAACTCCGCGTACTCGCCGAGGCGCCCCGTGTGTCCGCAGTTGCGGAGCGTGCCGGCCGCGATCCCCAGGGCCTTTGCCTTCGGCACCAACTTGTCGAGGAGCCGGTACGTTTGAACCTGTCCGAGCCCCCAGCCCGCGTCGGCGGCAACAACCGCGGGCGTTTCGGAGATGACGGTCAGCGGGGCGCCCGCCTTATAGGTGCCTTTGCGGATGAAGTCGAGGTACTGGGGCACGCGCATCACCCCGTGCGAGTCGTGCCCGCACAGGTTGGCGTCCACGAGGCTGCGAGCCACGGTCGCGGCGTCGGTAGCCGGAACGCCGACCGCCTCGAACAGCGTTTGCGAGAGTTGTGTGAGTGCCGCCGGGGAGAATGTGGGCATCGGATGTTCCGTGAAATCGGTCGCGGGTTCGAGGTACAATCACCCGCGCGAATTACCCCCATTATCAGAAAAGGTGTCCGTCATGGCTTTTGAAGTGCGCGCGTCTGAGGGCAAGGCGGGCGACCGCAGCGGCACGATTTACGAACTCACCGACGCCGCGAGCACCGTCCGCGCCGAGGTGTGGCCGCAGTGGGGGTTCAACTGCCTGAAGTGGCAGGTGCGCCAGCCCGACGGGCACTGGGCCGACATCCTGTTCCACATGCCGGACTGGGAGAGCAACCCGGTGCCGACGCGCAGCGGCCAGCCGATCCTGTTCCCGTTCCCCGGGCGCCTGCGGGACGGCCGGTTCACCTTCGAGGGGAAGACGTACCAGCTCCCGTTGAACGAGTCGAGCAAGCTGCACGCGATCCACGGGTTCACCCCGCGCAACCGCTGGCGCGTGACCGGCCACGACTGCGGCGACGCACACGCCGCCCTGACCGGCGCGTTCAACCTCGCCAAGGACTTCCCGGAGGCGCTCCCGTGGTGGCCGTCGGACTTCGAGTTCCAGGTCACCTATCGGCTGTCCGCGGACCGGCTCCGCGTGGACGCGCGGGTCGAGAACGTCGGGGCCGCGCCGCTCCCGTTCGGGTTGGGGTACCACGGGTACTTCGTGCTTCCCGGTGCCAACGCCGCCGACGTTTCCGATTACGTGCTTCAGGCCGGCACGGGCGCACTTTGGGAAGCGGAGAACAACCTGCCCACCGGGCGGAAGATCGGGCTGCCGCCCGAACTCGACTTCCGCGCGCCCCGGCCCGTCGGCTCGACGGCGCTGGACAACGTGTTCGCCGAAGCGCACGGTCCGGTGGACCCGCAGAGCGGCCTGACTGAGGTGGCGACCCTCTCGCACCCGAACGCGGTGGGCCGGCTGCGGGTACTGGCGGACACGTCGTTCCGCGACCTGGTGCTGTTCACGCCGGCGCACCGGCACGCGGTTGCTATTGAGCCGTATTCGTGCTCCGCGGACGCCTCGAACCTTCAGGCAAAGGGGGCCGACAGCGGGTGGCGGGTGCTGCCCGTGGGCGGGGTCTGGGAGAGCGCGGTGGAGTACCGGTACGAGCCGGCCGTCGTGTGAAATTCGGCCCCGGGCGTAACGGTTTGCTCCCGGCGCTGACGCATCCTAGATTTGCGCCGGGCGGTACGGGACCGGCGGGGGCACGCGGATGGTCGGCAAGACGGCGCTCGGAAAGTACCGGCTCCTGCGCTCACTCGGGGCCGGTAGCAACGCCGAAGTGTTCCTGGCCCAGCCGCTCAACAGCCCCGACCACCGAGCCGTCGTGAAGCGGGTCCACGACCACGTCGTCACGCACCCGAAGTTCCGCCAGCTCTTCGAGGCCGAAGTGCGCTCGATGGCGAACTTCCACCACCCCTACGCGGTGCAACTGATCGAGGCGTCCCTCGACGACCCGATCGGGCCGTGCCTCGTAATGGAGTACGTGCCCGGGATCACACTCGAGGAACTGATCCAGCGGGAACGTGTTCTGACGCCGGAACGCGCCGGCCGCCTGCTCGGCGGCTTCTGCCACGCGCTCCAGGCGGCGCACGACGCGGGCATCGTTCACCGCGACCTCAAGCCGTCTAACCTGATGGTGCTCAACGCCGGCCGGGCGGACGAGTCGCTCAAAGTGATGGACTTCGGGTTCGCGGGCTTCTCGGCCAAGCCGCATATTCAGCTCGCCGAGCTGACCGGCCACGGGGCGATTTACGCGATCGGGACCCCCGCTTACGTCAGCCCGGAGATGATCCGCGGGGACCGTGTGGACGGGCGCAGCGACCTGTACTCAGTGGGCATCATCCTGTACGAGTTGCTCACCGGGCGACTGCCGTTCAACCACCACACGCAGGACAAGCTCCTCACCGCCCACATCAAAGACGCGCCGCCGCGGTTCCACAAGATCGGGTGCAGCCACCTGCCGCCCCCACTCGAAGCGGTGGTGCAACTGGCGCTGAGCAAGTACCCCAACGAGCGGCAGCAGTCGGCGCAGGAACTGGCATCAATGTTCGGGCAGGCGACCGGTGAGGACATCTGGGCGGCCACGCTGCCGGAGGGCTGGGAGCCGCTCGCTGCCGAAGAAGAGGCGGACGCGATCGCCGCGCCGCCCGCGCGGGCGCGGCCGTCGCCGGCCGACCCGTTCCACGTGCTGCACGAGTTCGAAGCCCTGATGCCCGAGCGGATGGCCGCGGCGAAGCTGCGCGGGTTTGTAGAAGACTTCGGCGGGCAGGTGCTGGCGAGCGAGCCGGGCGTCATCAAGCTGCGCCTGGGCGTGCCCGAAGGTTACAAGGAGGCGAAGGAACGGAGCGGCATCCTCGGGTGGTTCGCCGGCCGCCGGCCGACGGTGCCGCGGGGGCACGAGCCGATCGAGTTGGAACTCCAGATGGACAAACCCGACCCCGGACAGCCGCGGCTGTGCGTGGTCGCCGCGTTTCGGCCGATGAAAGAGTACCCGCCCCAGGACCAGCGCAACTGGCACGACCGCTGTAACAAACTGCACCACGCGCTGCGTCAGTACCTGGGGATGTGAGCCGGTGCGGGGCCACATCGGCACCGAGGCCATCCTGCCTTTTCGCTCCCGTGCCTATGATGTTGGGTATGAACCCCGCACCCGATATCGCACCGCTGCCCGTAGTCAAGCTCAAGATCGAGCGCCGCTCGTCGCACCCCTGGATCTTCCAGAAGATGGTCGAGCGGCCCGCCATGCGCATCCCGCCGGGGAGCGTTGTGGACATCATCGACAGCGCCGGCCAGTGGGTCGCGCGCGGGTTCTACAACGGGCACTCGCGCATCACCCTGCGGGTCCTGACAACCAAATCGGACGAGGTGATCGACGCGGCGTACTTCGCCCGCAAGCTCGGCGACGCGGTCGCGTTCCGGCGCGACACGCTCAAGCTCGACGACGTCACGAACGCCTACCGGCTCGTCCACTCCGAGGCCGACGGGCTGAGCGGCTTGGTGGTGGACCGGTTCGGCAACACGCTGGTCCTGGAGTTCTTCGCGGCGGGCATGTTCAAGCAGCGCGCCGCGATCATGGACGCCCTGCGGGCGCACTACCCGGACGCCAAGTTCTACTACTTCGCCGAGGAGCACGTCGGCAAGCAAGAGTCGTTCGACTGCCGCCCGCCGGAGCCGCCCGCCCCGGACGTGATTAACGAACACGGGCTGAAGTTCCGTGTGGCCCCTGGCAGCAAACACAAGACCGGCTTCTTTGTGGATCAGCGGGACAACCGCAAGACCCTGGCCGGGCTCTGCGGCGGGAAACGGGTGCTTGACATCTGCTGTAATACAGGCGGGTTCGGCGTGTACGCGAAGGCGCTCGGGGGCGCGGCGGAGGTGGTCGGGCTCGACCTCGACGAGCAGGCGCTGGACATGGCCAAACAGAACGCCAAGCTGAACGGCGCGCAAATCCGGTACGTTCAGGCGGACCTGTTCGCGTGGCTCCGCGACGTGATCCCGAACGGGGAGCGGTTCGACACGGTCATCCTTGACCCGGCCAAACTGACCCGCGACCGCGAGGACGTGGAGTCGGCGCTCAAAAAGTACTGCGACATGAACCGGCTGGCGATGCTCGTGGTGAAGCCCGGAGGGGTGCTGCTGTCGTGCTCGTGTACGGGGCTCGTGAGCGAGGCGGATTTCCTCGAGTCCATTCGCCGGGCGGCGTGGCAGGCGGGGCGGAACGTGCAGGTGTTCAAGATCACCGGCGCCGCTTCGGACCATCCGTTCTTACTCAACGTGCCCGAGGGCCGGTACCTGAAGGCCGTGTTTTGCCGCGTCGAGTGAACGAGGTGGGACGTGCGACGGTTTGGAGCCAAGCGGTGGGGAGACGGATGGTCGGTCGTTAATGTGCTGGGTGTTCGGCTCGGACAGGAATGCCCGAGCCGTTACAAGTTGTCGGCCCGCACTGACGTTCCCGTCATGCGGACCCGGTCCGGTGACAAGTTGGGCGACAACACGGCGCGCGTGTTCGGGACGGCGGAAGGGATCAATACACCGCGTTCGGGTCAACAGGGCCGGTGCCCTTGACGGCGGTGCCGCCGCCGTAGCGGGCGTGCCACCCCTCGGCGGTGCGGATGCCGTGCAGCTCTTCCGTGGTGATGCCGTACTTGGCGAACCACGGGGTGCCGGTGCGGACGATTTCGTCGGTCTCCTTCACCCGGCGCACGCACTCGGTTTCGGCGAACTTCTGCCGGTCGGCCGGGTTCGCGTGGGTGAAGAACTCCTTCCAGAACGCACGGCCGCCGAGGATGCCGCTGGCGCCGGCCTTCATCGCCATCTCGACCTGCTTCTTGTACTTGTCGTAGTCCACGCCGGCGGACAGGAGCACCCACGGCTTGGCGCAGGCGTCGTTGAGCCGCTTCAGGTTGTCCACCAGTTGCGCGTCCGACTCGACGCCGAACGTGCCGGGGAACTCGGACTTGTAGATGTCGCAGTACCGGCTCAGGTACTTGGCGGACTCGATCACCGTTTGGGCCTTGCGGGCCTTTTGGCTGTCGGCCCCTTCCTTTTCGCCGTTGTACGGGAAGTGGATCGGCTCCAGCAGGAACAGGATGTCGTGCTCGATGCACTGCTCGTACATCTGCCGGGTGAACTCGAAGTTCTTCTCGGCGCTGTCGAACTCGCCGGGCTCGAACTGGGCCAGCAGCTTTACCGCGTCGGCGCCGCACCGCTTGATTTTGTGGACGCCCCAGCCCGGCTCCACCTCGCCGCACGGCGCGCCGGCGGCGTTCTTGTCGGCGCCGGACTTCTCGACCCGGATCAGGATGCCGGTGCCCGGCGGGACGGCGTGGGCCGCGACGGTGCTGGCGTACCCGTAGTAGCCGTCCACGAGGAGCCCGGAGCAGTGCGGGGCCAGCGCGCGGGACAGCATCACCTTGGCGTCGGCGATCTCGTCGTAGGTCGGCTCCTTCCCGGTGGCCGCCTTCATCATTTTGATCATCGAGCTGTTCTGGTCGGTGGCGACCATGCTCAGCGTGCCGTTCGGGTTGCTGATGCGCTGCAACCCGCGGAGCTTGCCCGGCGTGAGGCCGAGCCCGTACAGGCGCGTGATGGATGTGGCCATGAAGCGTGTCCCCTCAAGAGATTCGGCGAATCGCTTGACATCTTAGAGCCGAGAGATCGGACGAACAGACTGGCCGGCCCGTGCGACCCACTTCACCCCGCCGCCGAGACGTGTGGCCCAGATTTCCGGAAACTGTCCCAACGTTCAGGACGTTCGTGAGCGGGGCCAACGTCTGACGCGGGAGCGCCGCACCGACAGGGCGTATTGCATCTCGCACTGGAATGAATGGTCTCTGTCGTGATGGGATTTGCTTTTATGCGATGTGTCAGCATCCAGCCGAGAGATTTCACCGGATGAGCCGGTTCCGCCGGGCTTCCTGCCGGCGGACCTCTATGACGCGAACCTGTTCGTGTGAGAAGCCGGCCCGAACCGCACCGCGGTGGTTAGGCTGGTGAAGTCACTTGGCGGCGAGTTCTTTCGCCATTTGCTCGGTGACTTCCGAGAACCGGACGTTGAACTGGTTGCTCAGCCAGCTCTGAACGGGCGGGGTGTACGGGAACTGACCGGTTTGGATCAGCTTCTTCATCCGGGCGTCGCGGCTGGCCCGCTCCTTGCGCTTCAGGTGCCCGTTGTACGTGCGGGAGATCGCGCCGTTATCGCGGATGCGGTCGTACCGGATACGGGTGGACATGCGATGAGCCATACTTCAACTCCAATTGCTGTTGCAGGTTCTTCAAGCTCCTCAATATACGGCGCCGCGCCGGAGCGGGAAGGGGCCTTCACCGGGTGTGTTGTGGGGGCGTCGTTTCGGTAGTTTCAGTCGCTTCTTGCACCAGGGCGGACCGATAGGTATAGTTGTTCCGGCCGGTGGGCTCGTGGCGCCCGTGTCGGGGGCCGGGGACGCCGGAACACACCGAATAAAGGGTTCCTCTCATGCTGCGCGCCGCTTTAGCGCTCGCCCTCGGCTTCGCCGTCGTCACCCTGGCCGGCAGCGGTAACCTGACCGCGGACGAAAAGAAGCCGGAAACCAAGAAGCTCGAAGGCAAGCTCACCTGCACCAAGTGCTCGCTGAGCGAGACCAAGACCTGCGGCCACGCCCTCGTGGTCAAGGAAGGCGAGAAGGAAGTCAAGTACTACCTGAGCGACAAGGGCGCCAAGGAAACCTACCACGGCAAGTGCTGCACCGCCCCGGTGGACGCCACCGTGACCGGCAAGGTGGTCGAGAAGGACAAGAAGCTGACCATCGAAGAGCCGAAGGTCGAGATCAAGAAGTAAGTTCGCGCCCCAGCCGCGCGCGACGCCACCCGTTCGGGTGGCGTTTTGCGTTTCGGGGTTGTGCGTTCGCCGCGGGGGGCGGTTCGCGTAGCATAACGGGTGTCACAGGAGGGACGGCATGAAGATCATCCTGGCCAACCCGCGCGGGTTCTGTGCGGGCGTGAACATGGCCATTTCGGCCCTGGAAACCGCGCTCGCGCACTACGGCAGCCCGCTCTACGTGTACCACGAGATCGTTCACAACCGGCCCATCGTGGAGCGGTTCCAGAAGCTCGGGGTGGTGTTCGTCAACGACATCTCCGAGGTGCCGAACGGCGGCACGGTGCTGTACAGCGCGCACGGCGTGTCCCCGGTGATCCGGCAGCACTCGCAGCAGCGCAACCTGCGCGCGATCGACGCGACCTGCCCGCTCGTGACGAAGGTCCACAAGGAGGCGATCAAGTTCGCGAAGGAGGGGTACACGATCGTCCTGGTCGGGCACGAGGGGCACGACGAGGTGATCGGCACGATGGGCGAGGCGCCCGCGAGCATGGTCCTCGTCGAGGACGCGGCCGACGTGGCGAAGCTCACGCTCCCGGCCGACGCCAAGCTCGCGTTCCTGACCCAGACGACGCTCAGCGTGGACGAGGCGAAGAGCGTCATCGACGCGCTGAAGCAGAAGTACCCGCAGATCGTGGGGCCGAACAAGGACGACATCTGCTACGCCACGCAGAACCGCCAGGACGCCGTGAAGCAACTCGTCGGCGAGGTGGACAAGGTGCTGGTCCTGGGCAGCCAGAACAGCTCGAACAGCCAGCGCCTCGCGGAACTGGCCCGGACGAACGGGCGCCCGGCGTACCTCATCGACCGCGTCGGCGAGTTGAAGGACGAGTGGTTCGCGCCGACCGACACGGTTCTGGTGACTGCCGGCGCGAGCGCGCCGGAGGAGCACGTACAGGACTGCATCGAGCACCTGCGCGCGACGTTCGGCGCCACGGTGGAAACCCGTGTGGTGCGCGAGGAGGACGTGAGCTTCCCGCTGCCGCGCGAACTGCGCGTGCTCGCCGGGTGAGGCTCAGCGGTCCGGCTTCAAAGGCACTTCACCCGATGGCTCCGTCGATCGAGATGGGGCGGCGGCTGTGGGCGGCAAGTCCTCATTAGCCGAGACGCCGGCTCCAATGTGTTCGCCTCCGGCGGTCGCGTCACGCAACGGGTGCGGGATTTCTCTCTGCCGCCGCCCGCTCCTGTCTGAGGGGGGCCTCGGCCAGCAAGCCGTTTAGGTCGAGGCGTCGGGTGACCATCGCCAGTTCTCCGTTGGCCGTTCGCGGCCAAACTTCCGGTGACCGGTCCCAGTACAGTTCCACGCCGTTGTCGTCCGGATCACGCAAGTAGAGCGCTTCACTGACGCCGTGGTCGCTGGCCCCGTCCAGCGAGACGCCGGCGGCGATCAGGCGGTGCAGGGCGTCGGCCAGGGCCGCGCGGGTCGGGTACAGAATGGCGACGTGGAACAGCCCCGTCGTTCCCGGCGGTGGGGGCGATCCGCCCCGGCTCTCCCACGTGTTCAGTCCGATGTGGTGGTGGTACCCGCCCGCTGATACGAACGCCGCTTGCGTGCCGTATCGCTGCGTGATCTCGAAGCCGAGGACGCCGCAGTAGAACCGCAGCGCGCGTTCCAGATCGGCAACCTTCAGGTGAACGTGACCGATCCGGGTTCGTGGGTCCACCGGGGGAGCGTTGGCATCGGGGCGCATGAGGGCGCACCTTCAGGTAGAGTGATCAGTGATCGGGCGACATACCCTTTCGGGCGTTTGGCTTCATTCGGAAGATACCGCGGCCGAGGGGCGGTCTCTCAACGCCGGAGGATTATCGCGCGGTGGTGTTGGCGGCCAGCGCACATGAACGATCTCGAACAGAACGCCGAGGCGTTGTCGTCGCTTTCGACCCTTATGATGAGGGTTCGCCACCTCGACAGGTGACGGGCGGTTGGGCACCTCACGAAATGGTCCTATTTGCATGGTTTCGGCGGAACGGTTGCGGTGCTGAGGGGAGACGCGATGACCGAAGCGGAATGGCTGACGTGTACCGACCCTCAGTTAATGCTGGATTATCTTGCCTCCATCCCTACTGACCGAAAGTTGCGATTGTTCGCTTGCGCTTGCTGCCGACGCCGCGGTGACTTACTCATTGAGCCGCACCATGTTCGCATTCTGCAGGTGGCAGAAGCCCTTGCCGATGGACGTGCCGACCTCGAATCATTACGCGCAGAACGGGAGCACCTCTTCGCCCGCGACTACGCACTTTGGGCTGCAACACATGAAGATCCTTATAGGGCTGCGGTTGCGGGATCGAGAGATATAGCCATTTACGCTGGACAAGATGGATACGCGGTTGCTGGCGAAGTTGCTGTACTTGAGCAAAACACTGTGGCTGTGGATGCGGCTTACGAGGCTGAATCAGTCGAACAGACAAGTTTTTTGCGAGACATATTTCGTAATCCCTTCCGTCCCATCGCCATTAACCCCCGTTGGCTCACGCCCGACGTTCGCACCCTTGCGGAAGGCATCTACGCCGAGAAAGCCTTTGACCGAATGCCGATTCTGGCAGATGCCCTTCAAGACGCGGGTTGCGACAACGACGACATCCTGAACCACTGCCGCCAACCGGGCGAGCACGTCAGGGGCTGTTGGGTCGTGGATTTGCTGCTGGGTAAGACGTGATGCCGATCTCTCCCGATCCCGCGCTCGGTCTGAACTACCGCCCGACGCTGCCTCGTCGCATGGACTGGCGCATCGGCTGCGTCGGATCCGGATTCATCATGCGTGACTGCCACCTCGTCGCTTACCGCAACGCAGGATTCAACCCCATTGCCATTGCGTCACGGAACGAGACGACCGCAAAGGAAGTTGCGACACTACACGGAATCCCGACCGTCCGGAGCATTGATGCGGTACTCGCCAACGCCGATGTCGAAATCCTTGACGTGGCCGTTCCACCCGACGCGCAACCCGATCTGATTCGCCAAGCGGTCCGCGCCGGGAAGGGGCGGCTCCGGGGCATCCTCGCGCAGAAGCCGCTCGCTTTATCAGTCGGAGTGGCGAGGGAACTCGTGGCGCTGTGCGCCGACGCCGGGATCACGCTGGCCGTGAACCAGAACATGCGGTTCGACCAGTCGGTGCGGGCGGCGAAGGACGTTCTCAATCGGGGTTGGCTCGGCGAACCCTTTCTCGCCACCATCGACATGCGGGCGGTACCGCACTGGATGCCGTGGGCCGAAGGGCTGTCGTCGCTGTCCACGTTCGTGATAAGCATTCACCACCTGGACACCTTCCGCTACTGGCTCGGCACGCCGGACCGGGTTCTGGCGTCCACGCGCCCGGACCCGCGAACGAAATTCCCGCACCGCGACGGCCTCAATCTGTACATCCTCGAATACGACTCGGGTGCGCGGGCGTCGGCGTGGGACGACGTCTGGGCCGGGCCGTGCAAGGAAGGGGTCATCGGCGATACCGCCATCCGCTGGCGCGTGGAGGGGACGGACGGGCTCATGCAGGGAACGATCGGCTGGCCCAAGTACCCCGAACGCGCCCCGAGCACCTTGCAGTTCAGCACCCGCGATAGCAACGGGTGGCAGTTCCCGAAATGGGACGACGTGTGGTTCCCGGACGCCTTCGTCGGCACGATGGCGCAACTGCTGGTCGCGGTGGAGCAGGGCACCGAGCCCGAAATCAGCGGACGCGACAACATCGAAACTGTCGCGCTGTGCGAAGCGGTGTTCGCCGCCGCAACCCAGCACCGGGTGGTGAGTATGAGTGACATCCTGGGGGGCGCATGACGCCCGATCTCCGCATTCAGCAAGCGGTCGTGACAACCGACGGCCGCAAGGTGCAGGTCGCCGCGCAGACCGGTGGGTTCGACACGCCGGAAGCCGAACGCATCGCGGTGCTGTTCGGCCCGCGCCCCGACGGGGTGGCGTGCCCGGGCGCGGTGTTCGCGTGCCCGTTCGGTGCGTCGCACGTGGCGGTGGTTCAGGTGAAGGACCGGCCCGGCGGCGCGCTCGGGTTTCGCTTCCTCGTGCTCGCGCGCGACCTGTACCGGCATCTCGGCGACCCGTTCGCGATCGCCGACCGCTACCCGCCGGATTGGGGCGCGGTCGGAACGCTCGCCGATCTCGCGTGGCCTCACGAGGTGCTGCCCGAACGCACTCTGGAGCAACTCGACGCGGTTCTGAAGGGCGGCGACGGCCCGCTGCTGCTCGGCAGCACCCAGGCACTCGTGGACGGGAACCGCGTGCTGCTGACGCGCGACGCGCCGGCGCCGTTCGTCCGCGATTTGTGGCAACTCCTCCCGGACCGGACGCGCTGCGACCTGTGGCCGGCGACGTTCGCCTTCTCCGACGAACTCGGGTTCCACGCGGCGGTCGGCCCGACGCTCCCCACCCCGCGGCACGGGGTTCAGGTGCTCGTCGAGGAGGCGATCCGCGATTACCCGCAGAGCAGCTACGAACTCAACCTGCAACTCGCCATCGAATCGGGCGACCGCGCGACCTTGCGCCGGCTGCTGGCCCGCCGCACCGCGGACGACACCATCCGGCTCGGGCTATACGTGCTGGGGTTCGCGCTGCTCGTGGCCGTGGTGCTGCGGGTGGCGTTTTGACCGTAGGGCGGACAACAGGGGGGCGAAAGTCAACCTCCCGTACACCGCCACGCTGGTGGGCCGGACGCTGAAGGGCACCTGGAAGCTGCCCGCTAAAGACACGGGCACCGCGCTCGAGGGCGCCTTCGCGTTTGAACTGACGAAAAAGGGGTGATACCAACTCGCCACCCCCGGCGACTCGGGCCGCTGGCTCGGGCCGTACCTCCGGGGTAAGGCGCGTGGGTTCGGATACCGATCCGGTTGCGAGGTGCCGGCGCCGGAGCGCGGGCCTCTGG
>NZ_JAXBLV010000209.1:0-46805 GCF_034097035.1 Gemmata algarum | reverse complement strand
GGGGGGGGGGGGGACTTGCACGAAGCCTGTCGGTACCGGGGCCGGTGCTGCGGGCGGGGGTGGTTCCGGTGCAGCCGGTGCCGGCTCCTCGTCTCGCTGGCCGGTCTTCGCGTACCGGTGCAGCGCCTTCTTCACGTCCTCCGACACCCGGAATGGTTCCGCCTTCGCTTCCGCGATCGACGGGGCCTGTTCGGGGGTGAACGGGACCGCGGCCGGAACCTCGGCCTCGACCGGAACCGCTTCGTTCGGGAACCAGAGCCGGTGCAGGTGCGGCAGCACGTCGAACTCCGGCACCAGCGGGTCCACCCGGACCAGCTCCTTCACCTCCAGAATCCCGCCCTGCGCGGTTCCCTGCCCCACGCGGTACACGTCGAGCATCCGCCCCCGGTGCGGGCCGGGCGCGCACTTCCGCAGCTTGTTGCCCCCGCCGCTGGTGAACACCGCGACGACGGGCACCCACAGGTTTTCTTTTTTGTCCATCAGCAGGGCCGGGCCGAACCACTCCAGCTTCGGCTTCCAGATCGGGTCCGCACAGAACGGACACGGATCCGGGGCCAAACACGGCATCGTGTTTTCGCCGGCACGCTTGTGGACCCTGAGACACCGCACTTCGCCGAGCAGGTGAACGCGGTAACGAGACTTGCCGTTGAATCGCTCCACGCGGACGCGCGGCAGCGCAACGGCCTGGGAGCTGTCGCTCCAGGTGAGCCGTGGCATGAAAGGGTTACCCAACCCGCTCATCTGGTCATGAAACCCGGCATCGTGGGACGACCCACGAAGTTCAGACCCGGTAACCAACACGAGCAGGCTGGGTGAACCTACCCGGCGCCCCGCCCTCGGTCAAGCGTCCCCCCCGTCGAAAATTCCCTCGGAGTCCCCCGGCGCCACCCCCGGAAAGGGCGACCGCGTACGCAGTCGCCGGGACTGCGTACGCGGTCGGCTCCGACTGCGCGTGGTCGGGGGGGACTGCGTGCGGTCGTTCCGGCTGCGTGCGGTGGCGGGTGACCGTGGGTGGGGTCCGTGGGGCGGTGACCGCGTGTCAGTCCGGCCGGGCCGCGCGTGGCCCCGGGACTGCGCTTCTTCGCCTTCGCCTTCGCCTTCGCATTTGGAAGAATTCCAAAGACGAAGGCGAAGGCGAAAGGCGTCGCGGTGGGCACCCCCGCCGGCCCCCGGTTCCGGCCCCGATGATCCGCCCCGATGATCCGCCCCGATGATCCGCCCCGAGACACCCGGCCGCAGGGCGGCCCGTAGGGACCCGGAAAGAGGCCGATCGCGTTTGGCGGCCGTGGTGGGGCCGCGGTTGCGTTTTGGTAGCGCGGCTGAGGAACGTTTCAAATCGTGCCCCGATCGGGGCAGGAAGGGGCCGTTTTGCAAAGAAGGAGCGGCGGGGAAGGGCGGGCCAAAGTGTGAAAAAAGTTCGTCCGGTGAGTTCGAGAGGGGTAACTAAGTTGTCCCCCCGATCAACCGGAGCGTTCGATGAAGCCCGTGAACCTGCGAGTGGAAGTGTCCGGCGAGATGCACGCTGCCCTGAAGCACCGCGCCATTGACGAGCAGAAGACGCTCACGGCGCTCCTCATCGAGCTGCTGAAAGAGGGGCTCACCAAGCCCGCCGAGCGGAAGAACTAAGCCCCCCAAAGTGGGGCCGGGAAGTGGGGCATCAGGTTCCCAATTTTCGGCCCCAGGACTCGGGTACATACCGTCATACCCTTCCGCGGATTCCCGCCGGTGAGGGTCACCCAGGAGAGCGCCAGTGCCCGTACCGTCGCGTGTGGAATTGCGAGTCGACACCACCCTCGAACTGCGCCGCGAGCTCAAGCGCCGGGCGCTGGACGAGGACAAGCCCCTGGTGCAGTTGGTCAACGAACTGCTGTGGGCCGCGGTCAAGTCGCCGCCCGCCGAGCAGAAGAGCTAACCCAAAAGAACGAGGCCGGGGAACTGGTCCCCGGCCGCATCCTGACCCGTGTTCCGCGCGAATGGCCGAAAGCTGTGCCGGCCAAAGCCAAACGTGCGGTGCTCAAGGCTCTACTGAGATGATCTCACACACACCGCCGAATGACAAGCCCCGGAGCATCCGGGCCGCGGAGATCGTCCGCGCGTGGATCAAGGTTGTGCGCGACCTGGCCGCGCTCCTGATGTTCTTGGGGGTGATTCAGCCCCCGCGACCGCTCGCCAGATCCGAAGCGGCATGTGAGCACCGGTCAGCCGTCCGCGGCCTCGGACGCCAGGTTCACCAGGTGCCGGACGCGGGCGTGGACGTCGAGCAGTTCCGCCCGCAGGCGCTCCCGTATCGCCCGGTGCAGCCGGACCTCGCGGGTGTGCAGGGCCGTGTCGAGTTCCGGCCACATCGCCCCCGGGCGAACCGCGGGGGCGGGGAACTCGAACCGCCGGAGGGCACGGTTCAGTGCGTCCAGTGCTTCAACGAGTCGCCCGTCCGGGGCGAATTTGGTTCTCAAGGGCGACTTCCTGTAGCCGGAATGAAGGGAACACCAACCGCATCGCGGACCGGGGGACCGGTCCGCCTTCAGCCCGAAGCGGGCGCAGCGGAAACGGCCGGCGGGGTCGTCAGCCACACGCGGGAGTGAAACGGGGAGAGGTGGCTCAACCGGTGGACACGTTTGACCCAAAAACGGACGCCGCGGTAATGGACCTCGTCCCCGACCTGGGGAGGGGGCAGGAACAGCACGGCATACGAACCGTCGGGCAGCACCACGTCGAGTAAAACGTTCGATTCCGGCGCGACCGTACCCATGCCCAGCCTTGGCAACTCGGATGGGCGCGGGAACGAGCACACCCCACCGGGCTGGTGCCCGATGGGGTGGGGGTAGTTGTTGGAAAAAGGAGGTGCCACCTGGTCTGAAACAGGTGGCACCTCAGATGGGGCGACGCCCGGTTCCAACGGAACGTCGCTCCAGTTGTAGTAGCTGATCAGGCCACTACAGTCGGGCCGGCGGGATTTGAACCCACGACCTCTTGCACCCCAAGCAAGCGCGCTAGCCAAGCTGCGCTACGGCCCGAAATCATCCAACTCTTGCTTTGTAACGTCCGGAGGGCCGAACGGCAACGGGTGGCTTCCGAACCGGTCACGCGAACTGTAATGCCCCGCGACTCATGAACCCCGCCGCTGCTCCCTTGCAACCCGCGCATCAGCCCGTTAGCCTGAAAGAATCGGCCAACAGAAACTCGCTCGGCACCGTTCTTAGTATTAGCCCAACCCATTTCATGGTTCGGGGAAACCGATGGCCCTCGCTCGCTGCATCTGCTGGACGCTGCTCGCCGGCGTTGGGTTCGCGCTGTTCGCTGGACCCGCCCCCGGGCAGACCCCGCCGCTCCCCAAGAAAGACAGCTCTGCCGTTGAGAAGGTGATCGGGTACCGTGACGCCCCGAAGGGGATTCCGGCCACCGAACTAAAAGAGGCGAAGGAGCACTTCGCCAAGTTCGCCAAATACTATGCCGAAGTGGTCGCGCACCCCTCGGTCTACAAAACGCCGCAAGAGTTCAAGCTCGACTCGCCCGGAACGCTCCACCTGTCCATCGACGGCCCGAACGGAATCCTCCAGGACATCGCTCGGTTCACGCTCGAGGCCGCGCCGGGGGCCACCCGGCCCACCCCCGAACACGCGGTTTACATCCGCGAGCTCGGCGCCGCGCTCGACGCGGCGTTCAAGGAGCTGATCGAGAAGCACCCGGACCCGATCGTGCGCGTCAACGCCGCCCGGGTGCTCTCGATCGTGTGCCGCTCCGGCTCCGCGGCCCACTACCCGACACTCACCGAGCTGATCGGCAACGCCAACACCCGCACCGAGATCAAGTATTACTCGCTCCAGGGCGCCGCGAACCTGCTGGCGGCCTACGACGCCGACTGGCTCAAGACCCGCAACCACGTCGCACAGACCGAGGAGCCCAACCTCGTGGGCGAACTGGTTAAAGTGCTGGACGCCGGCGTGAACGACCCGGCGCGGCTCGTCGCGGGCCTTCCCGAGAACAAAGTTGCAAAGGCCGCCGAGGACCAGTTGGCGGTCGTCGCGCTGGTGCGCCGACAGGCCATCAAGGCGCTCGCCCAGTTCCGGTACGTCAGCTCCGCCGACGCGAGCGGGCAGGTCATTTACCCGGTCCACACCCTTGCACGGGTCGCGCTCTCGGACCCGGCGCTGGTGCCGGCACCCGGTCCGGCGGACACGGCCGAAGCCGTGATCGGGATCTGCAACATGGCGCCGGTACAGGTCAAAGGGGTGCGCATCGCTCCGCTCAAGTACAACGCCGATGCCGCGCTCGAAGCGGTTACCGCGGGCCTGATTACGTTCGCCAGCCCGCGCGCGGCCGACGCCTTCGACCGGCGGCTGCCGTGGCGCTCGTACTCCCTGCGGATCGCCGTCGCGGTCCGCAACTGGCGCCCGCTGTTCGACCCCGACTTCGATGTGGCCAAGCCGAACGCCTACGACGCCGCGCGGGTGCCGGTCAGCGTCGAAGAGTTCTACAAGGACACGATCCCCAAGGTGCTCGCTCCGATGGATCGCGTCGATGCCACCGGCAAACCCGACATTGGCGCGAAGGTCGACATCGAAGGGCTCCGGAGCCGCCTCGCCGCGCTGCGCGCGAACCCGAACCGCAGCACCACGCTGCTGCCGGGCGTCACGGCGACCAGTATCGAATTCGGGCCGAAACAAAAGTGACCGCCCGCCTGCGGAGGCGCACGGGCGAACCCACAGATTCCCGCTGGAGAGGGTCGAATGAGACGGTTCCTGCTGTCACTGGCGGTTCTCGCGACCGTCGGGGCGACGCCGACGTTCGCGGGGTACATCATCATCCGGGTGCTGCTCGAAGGCGGCGGGGCGACCCCGGGCGGCGAATCGGCCCCCGGCGGGCCGGGTGGTGTCGGACCCGGTAGCGTCGCGCCTCCGGGCTCGTTCGGCGGGCCGGGGCCGCGCGGCGGATCACCGGGAATGTCGCCCCCGGGCGCGATGGGGTCGTTCGGACCGGGCGCTCCCGGCTCGGTCGGTACACCGAGCGCCGCCGCCGCGGATCCCACGCGGTCCATTGTGGTCGTCGTGCCACTCGAAAGCGACCTGAAGCGGGGGCGCCTTCTCCAGAACAGTCCCATCCATCCGCAGCTCAACCCCGAGTTTCGGAAAATCGAGTTGCAGCATTACGGCCAGAAGCTCGCAGCGTACCTGTTCGTCGACAGCAGTACCGTTCAGCTCTACGAGGAACTGCTCACCAGACCGGGACCGAAGCAGACCCGGCACACGGAGGTACTCGATCGGTACGCCGCTTGGCGCCAGAACCGGACCGACGGCCGCGTCCTGTACGACGCGATCGTGATGGCGCTGCAAGCGGGAATGGTCGCTGAAGCCGTCACCTACGCCGATGAACTGGTCGCGGCCGCGCAGAACGCGAAGGTGACCATTCCCGAACGGGACGTGAAGCCGTTCGTTGCCGCTTGGTCCGCGGTCCGAAAGGCCGTGGCCGACAGCCCCGGGGCCCCGAGCGACGCCGCGCTGTGGCAGGAGCGCCTCGACTTCCGTAACGGAAACGTTACCACGCTCGGCCACTACTCGGTCATCGCGGCGGACAACAACTCGGCGGACGTTGTGCGACGGGCGACGCAACTGAACGACAACTTCAAGGCCTTCTTCCTGTGGCACGCGACCCGGGGCGAGGCGCTCCCGGTGCCGACCAAGCCGCTCGTGGCGGTGCTCGCCCCCGGGCCGGAAGGGGTACGCAGCCTGAACCGCGCGCTCGACGGGCTGCCGATATCCGACGCGTTTTACGCCCCGGACCACGGGCTGCTGGTGCTGTCCCCCGAGCGCATGGACGATGTGGGGCAGACGTTTTTGCGGCAGAATCAGCAACTCTTCGGGCGCGGGTTCAGCCGCCAGCAGTTGCTTTCGGGCAAGCACCCCAAGATCGATTTCACCGGGCAAAACGGCACCAAGCCGGACGACGTGGCGCACGCGTCCACGTTGGCCGCCGTCGAGCGGTTGGCGATCGACGATGCGGAGATCGCGGCGGTCAGCCGCGAGGGCTCCAGACAACTGTTGTACGCGACCGGCGTTCTGCCGCAGCACGTGACGCTCCCGGTGTGGCTGACCAACGGCGCGGTGAACTTCTTCACCCGGCCGCGCGGCCCGGCCTACGTCACGGTCGGCGACGACGACGCCCCCTACATGCACGTCGCGCTGGCCACCGGTTACGGCGGGCCGAACTACGTGCTCCAGCGCCACTTCCGCGACCTCGTTTCCAAGAAGGAACTGCCCCAAGACGCCGACCGGTTGCTCGAGAACGTGCTCGGTGACGTGTACTTTAATGGGATCAAGAACGGCGACGATCCCGACCCGGCTCCGCCGAAAAAGGTCGTAAAGAAGGCCAACCCGAACCCCGCCCAGCCGATGCTTCCGGGGCAACCCGGGCAACTCGGGCGCCCCGGGATGGAGGGCGATGGGGGGCGCGGCCCCGGGTTGCCCGGTACGCCGGGAACGTCCGGGGCGGTCCTGTCCGCGGAGGAGGACCCCGCACTGCTGCTCCGGCGCAAGCAGCAGCGGTTGGCGCTCAAGGCGAACGCCACCTCATGGGCACTGTACTATTACCTCGCCAAGGCCCGGCCGGCCGACCTCAAGCGATACGTTGCCGAACTGAACAAGCTGCCCCGGGACCTGCCAATCGACGGCCGCACCGCGCTGGGCGTGTTCGTGCGAGTGTTCGGGCTCGCAACCACCGAAGGTGCAGCGGCCGACCCGGTCGCCGTCAAGAAGTTCGCCGACGACTGGCTCACTTACATCAACAGTGTCGGGTTGGTCGGGGTCGATGTGCCACTGGCGATCCCCGCACCGAAGGCGCCCGTGAACAACCCGATGGGGGGGATGCCGCCGGGGTCATTCGGTCCTGGTGGTGGGGAGGGGCGGTGACGCGGCGAGAGCGAGCGGAAGGTTTCGTTCGAGACACTTGACCTTCTGCTCGCTCTCTTTAAGATAGCTTCACTCCCCTGAACGACAGGGACGCCGAGGTGGCGGAATTGGCAGACGCACTAGATTCAGGTTCTAGCGCTCGCAAGGGCGTGGAGGTTCAAGTCCTCTCCTCGGCACTCTGAGAACCACCGGCGAAAGCCGGTGGTTCTTTGCTTTTTCCTGTTCTTCAAACGCTTCCGTCATTTGGTGATGCTCAGGTGAATGGTTAGATAATGCGAAGCCGGGATCACCGGACGCCCCCTGAAATCGCACTTCAGGTGACCTTCTTGGTAACCGCACTTGGATGGTGGCCCGCTTGCGAATGAACGCACCCGTGCCGGTGAGTGGTTGGGGCTATGTCTCCCATCCGTGTCGGCGCCCAACCGCAGGTGGCGAGCGTGGAGAAAGTGAACCTCGCCGACAAACTGGCGATGTTTTCCGACCACTGGCGGCCGAAGGTGGTGGGAGAACTGAACGGGCAACATGTCAAACTGGTCAAGTTTCAGGGTGCGTTCGTGTGGCACCGCCACGACCACGAGGACGAATTGTTCCTCGTCGTGCGGGGCAGCTTTCGCATGGAGTTCCGGGACCGAACCGTCCCACTCGACGCGGGCGAGTTCTTGATCGTGCCCCGTGGGGTTGAACACCGCCCGGTGGCGGACGAAGAGGTTCATGTCCTGCTGTTCGAGCCTGCCTCGACGTTGAACACGGGTGAGGTGCGGAACGCGCGCACGGTCGAGCGGCCCGAACACATTTGACCCACGGGGGGCTTGGCGTGACGCTGTTCGAGGAGCCGTTCTATACGTTCCGGTTCGCCGACGACCGGCGCGTTCCCCGCTTCCACCTTGAGGGCGTCCAAGTCGGTCGGCGGGTGTCCGTCTACCAGATCGACCCCGGCACCGGCGAGCAGGGGCGCGTCTTGGCGGAGGCGGTGGTCGGTACCGGCGGGTGGGTGGACCTGCCCGAGCCTATCACAGTCCGAGCGGGTGACGTGTTTGTCGCCGTGCCGCAGACGCCGTGAGGGCACAACCCGGATGACCTGGATCGACTGGTACGACTCGCTCGCCAAACCCTCGTGGACACCCGCCCCGGCGACGATCCGCCTGATCTGGGCACTTTTGTACCCGGTCATCGTGGCCAGCTTCGGCTTCGTCTTCGTGCAAGCGCTGCGGGGCCGGTTGCCCCGCCGGGTCGTCATACCGTTCGTCGTGAACCTCGCCGCCAACCTCTTGTTCATGCCGATCTTCGCCGGGTTGCGGAGCGTGCCGCTGGCGGCGGCGGACATCGTGGTCGTGTGGGCATCGATCCTCTGGTGTGTGGTCGCCGTCTGGCCGCATTACCGGTGGGTCGCCGTTGCTCAGGTGCCGTACTTCGCTTGGGTGTCGCTCGCCACAACGATCCAGTTGTCGATTACGGCAATGAACGGGTGAGACACACGACCCGCACCGAAGACCTCGCCCGCCCAGCGGCGCGTGAGGTCAGCCTTCGGTTCTTCGGTCGGGACGCCGAAGCGGCACGGCGGGTGGGCGAGGGTTTCACGTGTCGCCGAGGTCGGCGGTAAGGTCGTCATGCACGTCGCTTCGGCTGCTCGACGATCCAGGGCGCCGTGGGGGCTGAGCGGTCTCGCTGGCTCCGATCGCCGTGCCGCCCGAACACCCGCGCGAAGGCGTCGGTACCGGGTGTAGCGTGGGCGGGATTGCGATCATGTTGGGGCATCCGACCTTCTGCTTCGGGTTCTTCGCTCCCGAACTCGCCGAGCGCCCGGTGGCGCCTTTTGGGAGCGCCGGAGTGTGGATGGCGGTTGGCCTTATTCCGGGGGACACTGGTGTCGGCGCGTGCCCACCGATGTTTCGCGCGTTCGAGCGAGGGGCGTGCATCCGGCTCGGAACCCAGAGGGGTGTTGTGAGGCGTGGCACCGCAAGTTGTCGGATGTCTGCGCGGGATCGGTTGTGTTCGGGTGGGGAATCACTGCGCCTTCTGTGTGTCACGTTTCCCCCGCCCCGCTCGGCACGCCTCGCTGCAATACCGCACGTCATCCCAGCACCGTTTCCACTTTTTCCGCCACTGGAACGGGCGCCCGCAGGTCGAACACGTCTTCGAGGGCAGGTTCTCTTTCTTGCGGGCCACGCCAAGACTCGGTGTTCCGGTAAGATGTTCGAGCCGCAGCCATTGTACCGCACGGCGCCGACGGCTGCCGAGCAAGCGGATGTCCCCCGGGAGCCCGAGCGTGACCCCCGAACAAGTTGCTGCCAGCTACGACCAGATCGCCGACCGGTGGCTCGACCTCTCGACCTACGGGTTCGCCCAGCTCGAACGGGCCGTCGCCTTCGTGAAGCACAAGGGCACGGCCCTGGACGTCGGTTGCGGCACGGGGCGGCTGATGGGGCTGTTGAGCAAGCACGGGTTCCGCACAGACGGCCTCGACGTGTCCCCGGCAATGCTCGCCCACGCGCGGAACCGCTTTCCGGAGGCCCGGCTGTTCCACGGCAACATTTGCAGGTGGCGGCTGCCCCACGCGTACGACCTGATCGTGGCGTGGGACAGCGTGTGGCACGTCCCACTGTCGGATCAGGAGGCGGTGCTGACGAAGCTGTGTCGGGGGCTGGCGGCTGGCGGCGTTTTGGTGTTCTCGACGGGCGGCACCGACGGCCCGGACGAACGGCAGAACTCGCTCACGGGGCCGCCCATGTACCACGCCACGCTCGGCGTGCCCAAGGCCCTGCGCGTGCTCGCCGACGCGGGCTGCGTCTGCCGCCACCTGGAGTACGACCAGTACCCCGAAGGCCACGTTTATATCATCGCCCAGAAACGAGAGTACGACGGCCCTCAGACGTGCGGCCCCGTTCGGCTTCGTGCCGTTCACCCGGGCGACTTACTCCGCATGTTCGAGATGCAACTCGACCCGGACTCGAACCGCATGGCGGTCACGAATCCGCGCACCGCAGAGGCCTTCGTTGCTCACTGGGCGAAGGCGCTGAGCGATCCGGCGTGTACCACGAGGGCTGTTCTCGGGGACGAAGTGTTTGTCGGGTACATCTGCTGCTTCCCGATCGGCGGCGAGGATCACGTCGGCTACTGGATCGATAAGCCGTACTGGGGAAAGGGGATCGCAAGCCGGGCGTTACACCTGCTGCTTCGGGAGGTCGCGCGGCGCCCGCTGGTGGCTTCCGTCGCCACCGGTAACGGGGCTTCACTCCGGGTACTTCAGAAGCACGGGTTCGTGATCGAGCGCGTTCACCTCGCGCCGGCCACCGAGCGGTACCCGGAATGCGAAGAGGCGGTCCTTGTGCTGCGTCATCCTGGCCCACCCGACAACGATAACGGTGAGACGATCACAGCGGGTCAATAAGGACTTTCGGTCAAAAGTCTGCTCGTCGAAAATCGTATATTTACGAATTTATTAGGTAAAATATTTGCGAATTTATGGCTTGCTAGATTGACTATTTCTGGCTGGTAGTATTTATCTGTAGCTCCCGTATCAGAACTCCGTGAACCCGTTGCCGCCGAGCGAATCGAGCTCGTGGTTGCGGCCGTTCGAAGCGGGACCGCTGCGGCTAGGGCGCTTGTTGAGGCCCTTTGTGACAGCCCGTCGGGGCGTCGCCACGGGAGCCGCCTTCGTCGCACGTGGCGCGCCTGCCTGGGGCCGGCTGCCGCCGAGCTTGAACCGGGAGACCAGGTCTCGGAGTTGCCCGGCCTGGTCGGTGAGCGCCAGCGCGGTGGCGCTCATCTCTTCGGTCTGTGAAGCGTTCCGCTGGGTCACCGCGTCCATCTGCGCGACCGCCTCGTTGACCTGCTCGATGCCGGCCGACTGCTCCCGGC
Source organism: Gemmata algarum (assembly GCF_034097035.1). NCBI lineage: Bacteria > Pseudomonadati > Planctomycetota > Planctomycetia > Gemmatales > Gemmataceae > Gemmata > Gemmata algarum. The sequence continues at coordinate 36,045 of NZ_JAXBLV010000209.1, read as the reverse complement.
TGGCGGCGGCCATCTCAGTCACGATGTCGGTGACTCGGTTCACGCTGGTCACGATCTCGGTCAGGGTGCCCCCGGACCGGTTCACCAAGTCGGTACCGGTCCCGACCTTCTGCACCGAGTCCCCGATCAGCCCCTTGATCTCTTTGGCCGCGGTGGCGCTCCGCTGGGCCAGGTTGCGGACCTCGGACGCGACCACCGCGAACCCGCGCCCCTGTTCTCCGGCCCGGGCCGCCTCCACCGCCGCGTTCAGGGCCAGCAGGTTCGTCTGGAACGCGATCTCGTCGATCGTCGTGATGATCTCCTCGATCTTTTTCGACGACCCGTTGATTTCGCCCATCGCTTCGACGGCGCCACTCACCACCAGACCGCCCCGCTCCGCGACCTCCTTGGACCCGCTCGCCAGTTGCCCCGCGCGCTGTGCGTTCTCCGCGCTCTGCTTGACCGTGGCCGTAATCTCCTGCAGTGCGGAGGCGGTCTCCTCCAGGCTGCTGGCCTGCTGCTGTGCCCCGGAGGAGAGCTCGCCGCTGGCGCTGGACAGTTGTGCGGACGCGTCGGCCACCTGCTCGGACACGTCCCGCACCCCCTCCAGCGCGGCCCGCACCGAAAGGACCGCTTGGTTCAGCGCGCGCGCCATCCGCCCCACATCGTCGTCCCCCAGATCGGGGGTCGTTACGGTGAAGTCCCCGGCCGCCAGCGCGTCCACCGCGCGGACGATCTCCCCGACCTTGCGGCGCAGCTCGGCCGTGTCCGCCTGCACCCGCTCCTCCAGCACCTTTGCCGCGGTCACATCGGTGGCGAACTTGACCACCTTGTACGGCCGGCCGGTGGTGGCATCCAGGATCGGGTTGTACGAGGCCCGGATCCACACCTCCTTCCCCCCTTTGGCCAAACGCTTGAAGTCGCTCGCCACGTACTCCCCGCGGTTCAGCTTGGCCCAGAACTCGCGGTACTCGGGGCTCGCCGCGTAGTCGGGTGGCACGAACAGGCGGTGGTGCCGCCCCTGGATCTCCGTGAGCCGGTACCCCAGGGTGCTCAAGAACGTCTCGTTGGCCGAGACGATGGTCCCGTCGAGGTTGAACTCGATGATCGCTTGCACTTTGCCGACCGCGTGCATCTGGCCCGCGTAGTCGGCGTTCTGCGCGAGCTGCGCGCCCACCGCGTCCCAGCTCACCCGGTCCTGTTTCAGGGCCGTCCGGATGCCTTGCACCGTGGCGTTCAGGGCCACCGCCATCTGGCCGAACTCGTCCCCCGAGGCCGCCTCGGACTTTTGGGTCAGGTTGCCCGCGGCCACGGTCCGCAGGACGGCGACCGTCGCGTCCAGCGGGCGCACGATCAGCCGCCGGAAGAACTGACCGATGGCCACCGCCCCAATGACCGCCGCCGCGATGACCCAGAACATCGTCGCGCGGGCCGAACGGTACTGCTCTTGTGCCGTTTTTTCCTCACGCGCGACCGTTTCCGCCTGGGCGTCGCACAGGTCGCGCAACCGGCTGTTCAGCGTGTCGGTGTTCGGGACCGACGCGGAACACCGCTTCTCGGCTTGCTCGATGTCGCCCGCGCCCAGCGCCTCCATCGTGGCCGCGTGGTCGCGCCAGAACCGCTCCAGGAGCGGCTGGGCGTCGGCCCAGATCCGCGCGTCTTTCTCCTCTTTGGCCATCGGTTCGTACCGCCCGAGTGCCTCTCGGGCCTTCGGCGAGAAGGTGCGGAGCGTCTCCCGGGCGCGCTGCTGCGCCACCTCGTCCTTGCTCCGGGTGGAGATGAGCATCGACCGCTCGCACCGCTGCACGGTCAGCAGGCTGGTCCGCAGATCGGTCAAGGCCTGGAGCGACGGGAGGCGGTTGCGGTTCGCGTTCTCGAGGGCCTGGTTCATCTCGCTCATGCCGCGGATCCCAGAGAACCCGACGCCGGCGCTCACGAGGGCCAGCAGCAGGAACCCGGCGATAAGGCGGGTGCCGATGCCGAGGTTGTTGAACCGCAGAACGATTCGGGCCCACATTACAACGTTCTCCTGTCGGGCCGCGCCGTGCGGACCGTGCGGCGGCCACGGGCGCCCGCCGGTGTACCGATCCGAGTACCTGCTGGAAGGCGTCGCCGGCGTGCGGGAACGTCGCGCCGGGTGCCGGGCGGACGGGGCATCCGCCCCGCCCGGCGCCCGGTCGAAGGTGGCGTTTCGCTCGGCGGCGGCGGCGCCGCGACCCGCTGCCGGTGCCCGAAGAGTAGTGCGCGACCTGGGAAGCACTTGTAGGGTAAACCCCTCGATCGCTCGTGGGTACCTGCTGCGTTTGGTTAGATCGTGAGGTTGCGTCGCGATTGTCGAAATGACAATGTGGCGACTGGTCAGGGCGGCGGGGGTGAGGTCAGAGGAGGCGCGGCTCGCGCATTCCGAACGGGGCCGTCCGGATCGGCCCGGGCGCCGTCGTGAGCGGGCGCGGGCGCTCGACCCACGCGCGAGATGAAACACGGACCGAGCCTGAAATGGCCCGACGTGCCGAACCGGGCGTCTTGAAGAAGGCGCGCGACCGTGTTAATGTGTTGTGGCCGGGGCGTGCTATTCGAACTCGCACGCGCGCGCCGGTAATACTCTCCCATCCCATCTGTTTTTCGGGCCTGTTATGACTTCTCTCTCCCGCTTGCGGCGTGGGTTCACGCTCATCGAGCTGCTCGTTGTCATTGCGATCATTGCGATCCTCATCGGGCTGCTGCTGCCCGCCGTGCAGAAGGTCCGCGAGGCCGCCGCACGGATGAAGTGCTCGAACAACTTGAAGCAGATCGGGCTGGCCTGCCACGGCTACCACGACGTGCAGAGCGCGCTGCCGCACGGCTCGATCCTCGACCTCACCCAGGCGTCGCCCACCATCACCCACCGGCAGCACTCGAACTGGGCGATCGCGATCCTCCCGTACGTGGAACAGGGGTCCCTCGGCCAGCTCATCGCTGCGGTGCAGCGGGACAATGGGCCGGGCCTGCCGCGGGACGATTACAACGACGCGAACGCCGCGCAGGCGTTCGTTCAGCAATTCCTGCCGCTGTACGTGTGCCCGAGCGACCCGAACGCGAACAAGATCCTCGAGCCGGAGTCCCGGGCCGGCAACGACCCGGCCGGGCGGAAGTTCATGACCGGCTCGTACCGGGCCGTGACGGGGGTCGGGGACCCGGCGGCGAACTACTACTGGGACGCCCCCAACGCCGCGCTGCCGGCCGCCAACCTGAAGGGGCCGATTCACGTTCAGAGCCGCGCCCTCGGCCTCAAGGGGGAGACGCTCACCGGGATCACCGACGGCACCTCGAACACGCTGATGGTGGGCGAGTACACCACCCGCACCCACGAGACCCGGGCCACGTTCTGGGCGCGGGCGTACACGTCGTACAGCATGGGATCGGCGGTGCCGGGTCAGCCGCGGTGCCTGCTCGGCGATTACGACCGGTGCCTCGCGATCGGCGGCACCGGCGGCGACAACCCGTGCAAGCGGGCGTTCGGGAGCCAGCACACCGGGGTGATCAACTTCCTCCAGTGCGACGGCTCGGTTCGCAGCGTGAGCACGTCGGTCGATACGAACACCGTGTTCCCCGGCCTGTGTACCATCGCGGGCGGCGAAGTCGTTCAGCTCAACTGACGCACTCATCACACTCAGTACGGAGGGCACGATGCGTCAGTTGATGTTCGGCCTGTGCGCGGCCGCGCTGTTCGGCGCGGCCGGGTGCGGGGGCGGCGGGCCGGTGTCGGTGTCCGGGGCGGTCACGCTCGACGGGCAGCCGGTGGAGGGCGCGAGCGTGTCCTTCACGCCCGCCGCTGGCGACGGCGGCGGAGTGGGCGGCTCGTATGGCAAAACCGACGCCCAGGGACGGTACGCGCTGAAGACCGTGATCGGGGACCGTGGCGGGGCAGTGCCGGGGAAGCACAAGGTGACCATCAGCCTGTCAAAGCCCGACCCGAAGAGCCCGGAGGGGGCCGAGAAGAACCTGATTCCGGCCAAGTACAACACCAAAAGCGACCTGACCTTCGACGTACCGACGGGCGGCACCGATAAGGCGGACTTCGTGCTGACCAAGTAGCGCACGCGGTCTTCGGTGTGCGAACGGGGCCGCGGCTGGCGTGCGGGGCAACAATGTCCCGCACGCCCGCCGCGGCCTCACTGCGTCTGCAACTCACTTTGGCTTTTGTGGTTCAGGGCGCCCTCCATCTGCTGACGCGGGCGGGTGGCCCGGCATCGACTTACAGCCCTTCGACCTCGAACCCCTTGCGGTACTCGCGCTTCACGAACGCGTTCGCCTTCTCGTTGTTCGTGACCTTCAGCGCCTTCGTGTCCCACTTCAGGTCGGTCTTCGGGAACCGGGTCGCGAGGCACCCGAGCAGCACCATCTCCGTCAGCGGGCCGCTGTAGCTGAACGGCGCCGAGGTCTGCCCGTTGCCCCGCACCGCCTCCACGTACTGGAGGTAGTGGTCGTCGGACTTCACGTCCGGCAGCTTGAAGTCCTTGAACTTCTCGCCGATCAGGATCGGCTGGCCGCCCGAATCGTACGGCGAGTACAGCACCCCTTCGGTGCCGATCAGGATCGAGCCCTGGCCGTCGAGCTTGTGCGCGCCGATCCTCTCGACGACCTCCTTCGGCGGGCGCACCTTACCGTTGTACCACGTCAGGGCGACCGTATCGGTGGTGAACTTCGACCCGGGGAACACGTACTTCACCTGCACGTCGAGCGTCCAGTTGTAGTCGTTCGGCCCCGGCAGTTCGGACGTGATCGACGACGGGTTCCCGACGCCGAGGGCGTTGAACACCGGGTCGAGGATGTGGCACCCCATGTCGCCGAACGTGCCGGTGCCGAAGTCGAGCCGCTTGCGCCAGTTGCCCGGGTGGTAGTACCCGCCGCCGATGAACGGCCGGTCGGCCGCCACGCCCAGCCACAGGTTCCAGTCGAGGCCCGCGGGCACCGGGTCCGTTTTGTCCGGCTTCGGCGCGGTGTCGCCCCACGACTTCCCGCTCCACGAGTGGACCTCCTTCACCTTCCCGATGACGCCGTCCTGCACCAGCTTGACGACCAGCTTGTGCTTGCGGGCCGAGTGGATCTGGATGCCCATCTGGGTGACGACCTTCTTGGCCGCCGCCGCCTCGGTGAGCTTGCGGGCCTCGTAGATGGTCTGCGTGAGCGGCTTCTGCCCGTAGATGTTGAGCCCGCGGTTGACCGCCATCATCCCGATGGGGGCGTGCATGTGGTCCGGGGTGGACACGTTCACCGAGTCGAGCTTCTTCTCGGCGTCGAGCAGCTTGCGGTAGTCCTTGTAGATCACGCAGTCGGGGAACCGCTTCTTGATGTTGCCGACGCGGGCGTCGTCCACCTCGCACACCGCGACCAGCTTCAGGTGCTTGCTGGCGGTCAGCGAGTTGATGTCGGCGCCGGCCATGCCGTCGGCGCCGAAGCTGGCGTGCAGCACGGTTTCGCTCGGGGCGGCGTGGGCGTGCGCCCTCCACACGAACGGCGCGGCGAAGGTCGCGGCGGCGGTTTTGAGCGCGGCGCGGCGGGTGATCGGACTCATCCGAAATGGCTCCTGCGTGGCGGGGGGTACTGCGAGGCGAGACCCAGAGGGTACGTCACCGCCGGCAGGACCGCAAGGCGCTGGTGCGGTAGATTTCCTTCGGCCCGCCGCACGACCGGCACAATCAGTAAACGATCCGGAACCCGTGGAGCGGTTCGCCCGGCTCGCGGTCGGTGGCCTCTTCGGAGGTGATGTTGTCGGCCATGCGGGCGCGGACCTCGGCCAGGAACGCTTCGACCGCGTGCGCGGGGCCGTCGGCGAGCAACTCGACGCGCCCGTCGCTCAGGTTCCGGACCCACCCGCGGACCGACGGGTGCGACCGGGCGAGCCGCGCGGCTGTGGCCCGGAACCCCACCCCTTGAACGTCGCCCGAGTAGTACACGATCCGCGCCATGACCGGTCCTCATTCGTCGCAAAGGCGAGTGCGTGCAGTATCGGGCCGAAGGGCGAGGGGTTCAACCGCTGATGTAGGGGCATGAGGGCTTCTTTGCTACAATGGCACTCCCGCCTGACTGCCCTTCCGCTCCGTCCGAGGTCCGCTATGCCGCGTTCGCTTCGCGGGTACGTTTTCGCCCTCCTGCTCGCCCCGGGCGCCGCCCCTGTTCGCGCCGCGGACGCCCCGGACTTCAACCGCGACGTGCGCCCCATTCTGGCGGCCCGGTGCTTCAAGTGCCACGGCCCCGACGACGCCTCCCGTAAGGCCGGCCTGCGGCTCGACACGGCGGACGGCGCGAAGGAGGCCATCGGAACCGCGCAGGACAGCGAGTTCCTGCGCCGCATCGAGACGACCGACGCCGATGCGATCATGCCCCCGCCGTCGGCGAAGATCCCGCTCACCCCGAAGGAGCGGGACACCCTGAAGGCGTGGATCACGTCCGGCGCCACGTATGCGCCGCACTGGGCGTTCGTGAACCCCACCCGGCCCGCGGTGGCGAAGCTCAAGGACCAGCCCGCGAACCCCATCGACGCGTTCGTTCGTGCGCGACTTCAACGCGAGGGCTTGGCCCCGGCCCCGGAGGCTGACCGCCACGCGCTGATTCGGCGGGTCTACCTGGACCTGATCGGCGTCCCGCCCGCGCCGGACGAGGCCGATACGTTCGCGGCGGACAAGAGCCCCGACGCCTACGAGAAAGTAGTAGACCGGCTGCTCGCGTCGCCGCTGTACGGCGAGCGGTGGGCGCGGAAGTGGCTCGACCTGGCTCGGTACGCCGACACGAACGGCTACGAGAAGGACCGCCGCCGCTCCATCTGGCCGTACCGGGACTGGCTCATCCGGGCGCTCAACGCCGACTTACCGTTCGACCAGTTCACGGTGGACCAGCTCGCCGGGGACATGCTGCCGAACGCGACCCCGGAGCAGAAGATTGCCACCGGGTTCCACCGGAACACGATGCTGAACGAGGAGGGCGGCATCGACCCGCTGGAGTTCCGCTACCACGCGATCGCGGACCGCACCGCCGTCACCGGAACCGTCTGGCTCGGGTTAACGATCGGGTGCGCCCAGTGCCACACGCACAAGTTCGACCCCGTCACGCACACCGAATACTTCCGCTTCTTCGCGCTGCTCAACAACACGGACGAGCCGGACTTTACGGTGCCGTCGGCCGAATCGGCGAAGCGCCGGCGTGAACTCGAAGCCGCGATCCAGCGGCTCGAAGCCGCGCTGCCCGATAAGTTGCCCGCGGAGAAGCGGGATGCGGCGTTCGCGGCGTGGCTCGGCGCCGAGCGCAAGCGGGCTGTGAAGTGGACCATCGTGACGCCCACCAAGATGGACGCCGGTCCCACGAAGCTGACTTCGCAGCCCGACGGCTCCGTCTTCGCGAGCGGGGACGCACAGAAACGCGACCTCTACACGCTGGCCCTCGAAGGATTGCCCGCGGGGGTGACGGCGGTTCGCATTGAGGCGCTCCCGGACGAGCGCTTGCCGGCTGGCGGGCCGGGGCGTGCGTACTACGAAGGCCCGAAGGGCGATTTCCTCCTCAGCGAGTTCACGCTGTCCGTTGAGGGTAAACCGGTTCGCGTTGGGGGCGCCTCGGAGTCGCACGCGCGGGGCAACCTGAACGCGAAAGCGGCACTTGACGGTCACCCGTTCACCGGGTGGGGCGGGAGCGGCGTGGCCGGCGGTCGATCGGTGGCTGTGTTCAATTTGGCGGAACCGCTCGCCGCAGATTCCGCAAAACTGGAACTCCTGTTCGAGCGGCACTACGCCGCCAGCCTCGGGCGGTTCCGGGTGTCAGTCACCACCGCCGGCGACGCGAAGGCGCGGGAGCTTTCCGCGGAAGTAGAGGCGCTCCTCGCGTTACCCGCGGACGAACTGACCGGCGCCGGTCGGGCCGCGCTGCTCCGGTACTGGTCGGCCGTCGCCCCGGAACTCAAGTCGGCGCGCGACGAGATCGAGACGCTACGCAAGCAGTTCCCGCAAGACCCGACCACGCTCGTGATGCGGGAGCGGCCAGCGGACCACCCGCGCCCGACGTTCCGGCACCACCGCGGCGAGTTCCTTGCGCCGAAAGAAGAGGTCAAGCCGGGTGTTCCGGCGGTGCTGCCGCCGCTCCCGCCGCTCCCGAAGGAGGCTGCACCCGACCGCCTCACGCTGGCGCGGTGGCTCAGCAGCCCGCAGAACCCGCTCACCGCGCGGGTGACCGTGAACCGGCACTGGCACGCGCTGTTCGGCCGCGGGCTGGTGCGAACGCTCGACGACTTCGGCTACCAGGGCGAAGCGCCGACCCACCCCGAACTGCTCGACTGGCTCGCGGTCGAGTTCCGTTCGGGCGAGAAGCCGTGGAGCGTCAAACACCTGCACCGGCTGATCGTAACGTCCGCGACGTACAAGCAGTCCTCGAAGGTGGCACCGGACCTGCTCGCCCGCGACGCGGAGAACCGCCTCCTGGCGCGCGGGCCGCGGGTGCGGCTCGAAGCGGAGCAGGTCCGCGATTCGGCGCTGAAGGCGGCGGGGCTGCTGTCCGCCAAGATGTACGGGCCGAGCGTGTTCCCGCCGCAACCGCCGGGCATCACCACCGAGGGCACCTACGGCGGGCTGAACTGGCTGGTGAGCCCGGGCGAGGACCGTTACCGCCGCGGGCTGTACACGTTCGCCAAGCGGACCGCGCCCTACGCCATGTTCGGCACCTTCGACGCCCCCAGCGGCGAGGCGTGTACCGCGCGGCGCGAGGTGTCGAACACCGCGTTGCAGGCCCTCACCATGCTGAACGACGCCGTGCTGATCGAAGCGTCCCAGGCCCTTGCGAAGCGCGTCGCCGCCCGCGAGGGCACGACGGCCGACCGCGTCGCGCACCTGTTCCGGCTGTGCCTGGTGCGCGAGCCGACCGTTGACGAGGTGGCTTCGATCGGCAAGTTCTACGAGGCCCAGCGCGAGCGGTTCGCGGCCGACGCCAGGCGGGCCAGCGCCGTGGCCGGGGCCGGGGACAACGCCGCCGAGCGGGCGGCGTGGACCGCAACGGCCCGCGCCGTTCTGAACCTCGACGAGTTCATCACGCGAGAGTGATTTGGGCATTTCGGAATACGGAATCCGGAATCCGGAATAAAAACCGAGGCCAAAGAAAGAACAAGCGGAGGCTATGCTATGAGCGCAGCGCTTCAATCCAGCGGTCCGGATTCCGTACTCCGAAATGCCCACACCTCCCGCCGGCACTTCTTCCGCGATTGCGGTTACGGGGTGGGGAAGGTGGCGCTGGCGTCGCTGCTGTGCGGCCGCGCGGGTGCGGCCGAGCGGCCCGCGGCGAACGACCCGCTCGCGCCCAAGAAGCCGCACTTCGCGGGCAAGGCGAAGGCGGTGATCCACCTGTTCATGGCCGGCGCGCCGAGCCAGCTCGACCTGTTCGACTACAAGCCGGAACTGGCGAAGCTCGAAGGCAAGCCGCTGCCGGCGGAGGTCATCAAGGGGCAGCGGTACGCGTTCATCCGGCCCGACGCCGCGGTGCTAGGGCCGCGGTTCAAGTTCGCCAAGCACGGGACGTGCGGCGCGGAGGTGTCGGAGGTGCTGCCGCACTTCGCGAAGGTGGTGGACGACGTGTGCCTCCTGAAGGCGGTACACACCGACCAGTTCAACCACGCCCCGGCGCAGATCTTTTTCAACACCGGGTTCAGTCAGCCGGGCCGGCCGTCGATCGGCTCGTGGGCGCTGTACGCGCTCGGGTGCGAGACGAAGGAGCTGCCCGCATTCGTGGTGCTCTCGACCGGCGCCGGGATCAGCGGCGGGGCCGCCAACTGGGGCAGCGGGTTTCTCCCGAGCCTGTACGCCGGCACCCGGTTCCGCAACGGGGCCGAGCCGATCCTCAACGTGAACCCGCCGGCCGGCTTCGACTCGGCCCTTCAGAAGGACACACTCGATCTGGTCGCCGATCTGAACCGGAAGCGGCTCGGTGCGGTCGGCGACCCGGAGATCGCGACGCGGATGGCGGCCTATGAGACCGCCGGGCGCTTGCAGACTGCTGCGCCGGAACTGACCGACCTCAAGAAGGAAGACAAGGAAACGCTCGCGCTCTACGGCGTCGATCCGGATAAGCCGAGCTTCGCCCGTGCGTGCCTTCTCGCGCGGCGGATGGTCGAGCGCGGCGTGCGGTACGTCAACATCTACCACGAGGGCTGGGACGCGCACTCGGACGTGGCCGGCAACTCGCGCAACAACTGCAAAACCACCGATCAGGCGTCCGCGGCGCTGGTCGCCGACCTGAAGCGGCGCGGGATGCTGGACAACACGCTGGTGGTGTGGGGCGGCGAGTTCGGCCGCACCCCGATGGTGGAATCGAACCCGGTGCTGGGCCGCAGCCAGGGCCGCGACCACCACCCGCAGGCCTTCACGATCTGGATGGCCGGCGGCGGGATCAAGCCCGGGGTCACGCTCGGCCGGACCGACGACCTGGGGTTCCACCCGGTCGAGGGGGCCGTTCACGTCCACGATGTGCAGGCCACGATTCTACACGCGCTCGGGTTCGACCACGAGCGCCTGACGTACCGGCACGCGGGCCGCGATTTCCGGCTCACCGACGTGTTCGGCAAGGTCATCAAGGAGGCGCTCGCGTAACGCATCCGTAGAATCAGCCGCGGCGTTAATCTCTCCGAAGGAACCGAGCCGTGCAGAAGCAGTACATCAACCCGCCCGAACTGAACCCCGCGAACGGGTACTCCCACGTGGTCGTGGCGCCCGCCGGGAAAACGATTTACGTGTCCGGGCAGGTGAGCCTGAACGAGAAGGCCGAGGTGGTCGGCAAGGGGGACGTGCGGGCGCAGGTCGAGCACGTGTTCCAGAACCTCAAGGCGGCGCTCGGGGCGGCCGGCGCGACGTTCGACGACGTGGTGAAGGTGACCTACTACGTCGTGGGGCTGAAGCCGGAACACCTGCCGCACATCCGCGAGATCCGCGCCAAGTACCTGAACCAGAAGACCCCGCCGGCGAGCACGCTGGTGGGGGTGGCGGCGCTGGCCGTGGCCGACTGGCTGGTCGAGATCGAAGTGGTCGCAGTGCTCCCTGGGTAACTGGCGTCAGGTTGGCGGCACAGGGCGGGAGCCCTGTGCTACGTCCGGCGACCCCGCCGGGGTGCGATACAAGGCAAAAGAGCAAAGGCAAAAGAGGTGCAATCCTTTTGGCTTTGCACTTTTGCCTTTTAACTTGTTCTCCGCCCGGAGGGGCCGGCTCGCGTAGCACAGGGCGGGAGCCCTGTGCCAACGGCTGCACGACATTCGGGCCGATCGCCCGAACTCGTTGCGGGCGTTCGCGGGGTAACGCGGCCGGTCGCGTGAGCGGGGCAGTTCCCCGGTCCCGCGGTCGAGGTGATATAAAGTCGCTATGAACACACACGGCTTCCTTCGCGTCGCGGCGGCGTGTCCGGAATTGCGGGTTGCCGACTGCCACTTCAACGCCGACCGCACGCTCGCGCTCATGGCCCGGGCCGAAACGCAGGGGGTGAACCTCCTGGTGTTCCCCGAGTGCGGGCTCACCGGCTACACCTGCCACGACCTGTTCCACCTCCAGTCGCTCCAGCGGGCCGCGGAAGAGGCGCTGGCGAAGGTGGTGGAGAAGAGCGGCACCGTGTTCCGCGGGGTCGCGCTCGTCGGGCTGCCGCTCGCCATCGAGGGGCAGCTCTTCAACTGCGCCGCGGTGATCCACGCGGGCAAGGTGCTGGGCATCGTCCCCAAGACGTACCTGCCCAACTACAAGGAGTTCTACGACGCCCGGTACTTCTGCCCGGCCGACAACGCGAACTTCTCCGCGGCGTCGTGCGCCGGCCAGAGCGTCCCGTTCGGCACGAACCTGCTGTTCGACTGCCGCACGATGAACGGGTTCACGCTCGGGGTCGAGATCTGCGAGGACCTGTGGATGCCGGTGGCGCCCAGCTCGCTCCAGGCGGTCATGGGCGCCACCGTGTTCGCCAACCTGTCCGCCAGCAACGAGGTGATCGGCAAGGCGGGGTACCGGCGGCAGCTCGTCAGCGCGCAGTCCGCGCGGTGCATCGGCGGGTACGTGTACGCGTCGTGCGGGGAAGGGGAGTCGACCACCGACACCGTGTTCGGCGGGCACTGCCTGATCGCGGAGAACGGGGCGATCGTCGCGGAGTCCGAGCGGTTCCGCCACGCGCAGCGGCTGCTGGTCGCCGACATCGACGTCGAGCGGCTGCTGCACGACCGCATCCAGACCAACAGCTTCCACGACGCCAACCGGTCCGCGGACCTGAGCCTCGGGAAGTACCGCACGCTGTCGTTCGACCTGGAGCTGAGCGCCCGCGAGCCGAAGTTCGTGCGCGCCGTGGACCCGCACCCGTTCGTGCCGTCCGACCCGGCCACCCGGGACGACCGGTGCCGGGAGATCTTCCAGACGCAGGTGGCGGCGCTGGGCCGGCGGCTGTCGCACGTCAACTTCCCGCCGGTGTCCATCGGCGTGTCGGGCGGGCTGGACTCGACGCTGGCGCTGCTGGTCGTGTGCAAGACGATGGACGAGCTCGGGGTGCCCCGGGACCGGGTCCACGCGCTCACGATGCCCGGGTTCGGGACCACGCGCGAGACCCGGGCCAACGCCGACGGGCTCGCCGGGGCGCTCAACATCGCCCTGCACGAGATCGACATCCGCGCGATGTGCCTCGAGCAGATGCGGGCGCTGGGCCACGCGCCGTTCGGCATCAAGCTGGCGGGCGAAACGGTCGAGTCGCTGTCGGACAAGCTGCGCCGGCTCCCGCCGCACAACCGGAGCGACCTGACGTTCGAGAACGTGCAGGCCCGCGTCCGCACGTCGCTGCTGATGAACGCCGGGTTCGTGATCGGCACCGGCGACCTGTCGGAGCTGGCGCTCGGGTGGTGCACGTACAACGCGGACCACATGAGCATGTACAACCCGAACGTGAGCATCCCCAAGACGCTCGTGAAGTTCCTGGTGCAGTGGGCGGCGGAGAACGAGTTCGACGGCCCGGCGCGGGACACGCTGCTGGCGATCGTGAACACGGCCATTCGCCCGGAGCTGCTGCCGCTGGACGAGGGCGGGGCCGCCACGCAACTGACCGAAGCGACGGTCGGGCCGTACGAGCTGATCGACTTCTTCCTGTACCACTTCCTGCGGTTCGGGGCGGAGCCGCGGAAGATCCTGTTCCTGGCGGGGCACGCGAAGTTCAGCAGGACGTACGAGCCGGACGAGGTGCGCCACTGGCTGAAGGAGTTCCTGCGGCGGTTCTTCGCGAGCCAGTACAAGCGGAGCTGCCTGCCGGACGGTCCGAAGGTGGGGTCGGTGAGCTTGTCGCCGCGGGGCGACTGGCGGATGCCGAGCGACGCCGCGGTCCGGGTGTGGCTCGACGCCGCCGAAGGCGGGTGAGCGGGCCGGGCGTGCCGCGCGCTTGACTCGGAACGGAACCGGGCCGAGAGAGCGGGGCGCCTATGGCACTTCTTGTGCGTTGTATCGGTTCGGCAGCTCGGCCTGACACCCGACGCATTCGAACACACGGTCTTTTACCAAGTTGAGCCAGCCGCACCCCAAGCAGCGCCGGAACTCGCACCGCGGATCGAATCCGTCTGTCGGTTCGAGACCCGCGGCGCGCAGCGCGTCGGCCACCGCACCCCACGACTTCGGCTCGGGGCAGTAACCCGTCGACTGATTGCTGACCCGTGTAACGAGCACACGCCCGCGCTCGAGCGCGAAGCACATTTCGCCCGCCGCGCGCACCGGACGGTTGCCCGCACACGCGACATGCTCCGAGCGCCGGTCGGCGACCAAGAGCGTGCCCTCGGCGCTGACGACGAACGTGACGGTGAGGTCGCCCGAACTGAGCCGCGGTAGCAGGTCGGTCGGACTGCTGACGGGCACACCACATACGGCGGATTCGCTCCGCTCGGCGATCGATCGCGGCCCGACGTAGTGGTAGAGCACCGTACACGCTCCGCAGGCAGGTGAGGGCGCCGGTTACTTCTGGTAGATCGGCAGGTAGTGCGTCGGGACGCTGAGGATCAGCACCGCAATAGCGGTCTGGTAGGTCGGGCCGTAGGCCGCCTCGCGGTAGATGTCGTGCCACTCGCCGGTGCCCTTCTGAAAGCCTGGGGCGAGCAACTGGTCCCGCATCCGCTTGTAATACTTCTCCCACAGCTCCCCGCCGACTTGGTTCATCGCGTGGCACGCGTAGTAGTGCCCGTACCAGAAGTGCCCCTGGTCGTCGCCCGTCTTGGTCAGGAATTCGACCGCTTTCTTGATCTCGTCCGCGTCGTACTCGCCGCAGAGCTGGAGCACGCACACCCCGGCCGCGGTTCGCGCGTAACCGGCGCCGGCGGAGAACGGCTGGTACTTGTACCCGCCGGATTTCTTGTCGTAGCACCGGTTCACGTACTTCAGGGCGTCTCGCATCACCTTGTCCGGCACGTGGACGCCGGCGTCCTTCGCGCCGCGTAGCGCCATCACCTGCATGATGGTGACCGAGATATCCGCGCCGGTCGGTGACGGGTCGTACCGCCAGCCGCCCTCGTTGTTCTGCGTCTTGACGATCAGGTCGATGGCCCGCTTGGTGACCTTCTTCACGTCCTCGTCGCCGGTCATCCCGTAGGCCTGGGTGAGGGCCAGCGTCGCCATCCCGTGGCAGTACATGTTGCCGCCGCGGGCACCGACGAGGTAGCCGTCGGCGCGGGCGGCGGAGCACAGGTGGCGGACGCCCTTCGCGACGTGCCGGCCGTAATCCCCTTGGTTCGGCATGTGGCCGTTCGCCATGAATGCTAGCAGCACGAACCCGGTGATCGCGGTGTTGCCGCTCGCCCAGGCCCCGTCGGCCTCCTGGCGGTCGGCGAGGTACTTGAGCGCCTTATCGACGGCCTTCTTGGTCGCGTCGTCCATCTTCACGTTGTCCTTGGGGGCGACGCCGGGCGCGCTGTCGTCCCGCGGCGGTTGCGTGCCCGCGGGGGGGGCGAACGCGCCCGCGAGCGAGCCCGTCAGGACGAACGAGAAGAAGAAGCGGCGCATGTGGGAACTCCGGCGGGCGCCTCGGGACCGTGCGGGCGGGGCGAGAACAAGGACTTCGGATCAAAAGTCCGATCGTCGCAAGTCGCAAAGTCACAAGCTATTAATGTCACTGGATTTGTGACTGTGCGACTTGCGACGATCGGACTTTTGACCCTAAACCCCAAGCGGGCCGGTGGGCCGCGCCGCGCTCGCGCGTGCGGTTCACCGGCCCGTAGGAATGCCGAGCGGAGCGGCCTTCCGGGTCACTTGCCGCGCGGGGCGGTGCCCATCGGCTTCCCGTTCTTGATGGTGACGTTGTACTGCTTGATCAACTCCCGGAACTCGGCCGGGAACTGGGCGTCGGTGGTCTGCTGCACCTTGTCGCGGTCCTTGCTGCGGAGCTTGATGAAGGCGCCGTCCCCGGTCGTGCCGGTTCCGGACGAGCCGGCGTTCTTGAGCTTCTCGCCGTCGGCGCGGTCGCCTTCGCTCGTCCCCATGTTCGTGCTCTGCTGGGATGTGCCCATTCCCATGCCCGTCGTCCCGGGCTGCATCCCCATACCGGCCTGAGCCATTCCCATACCCATTCCGGGTTCCGTCCCCATCCCGGGCTGCATCCCCATTCCCATTCCGGCCTGAGCCATTTGTCCCATTCCGGGTTGCGCACCGGGCGTGCCCTGGGCCATAGCAGCCCGGTTCAGCGCGTCGAGCGCCTGTTGGAGTCCCTGCGCGGCCTGCTGCTGGCTCATGCCGGCCTGATCCGGTTGCCCCTTCTGCAATTGATCGCCGGCCTTCTGGAGCTGGTCACCGGCCTGCTGCAACTGGTTCTGTACGGCCATCGGCGCGTTCGCCTGGGCCTGCTGGAGCGCGGCTTGGGCTTCGGCGTTCGCCTGCTGCGACTTGCGCAGCGCCTTCGTGGCGTCGAGCACCTTCTGCTGGAGGTCGATGAGCTGATCGGTCGTCGGGCTCTCGGGCAGGTTGTATTTCTCGATCAGCTCCTTGATGTCCTTGTCGTCCGCATCCTTATCGTCCAGCGGGGCGCACGGGTTGGCAGGCGGCCCCTTGTCGCCCTTCTTGTCCAACTCGGCCTTCTGCTCCTGTTCAAGCTTCGCTTTCTTCAACGCGCCGAGCGCACGCTCCTGGTACTCGATGCACTGCGGCCCGTCACCTTTCGCGAACGCTTTCGCGGCGAGATCGGCGGCCTTTGCGGCGTCGGGCATGTTCTGCTCGGCCGCTTTGGCCGCGATGTACTTCTGGAGCGCCAGGATCTGCGGCCCGTCCTTCTGCTTGGCGTCGGCGGGCATGCCGTCCGGGACGTTCAGCGGCTGAGCGTTCTTCGCCTTATCGGCGGCCTCCTTCGCCTGCTCGATGGCCTTCGCGAGTTGCTGAGCGGCCTGCTGCGGGTCGACCTTGTTGGGCTGAAGCGCGGCCTGGTCCGCGGCCTCCTGGCCCTTCTTTTCGTCGATCTTCTTCTGCACGTCCTTTGCGGCGTCGGCGAGCTTGTCCGCGGCCTCTTTGGCCTTTGGCCCGGCCGCCATCGGCATGTTCATCGCGAGGTCGCTCTGTGCGCCCTCTTGCTTCATGTTCGCATCGCCGACCTTGCCGGCGGCATCGGGGGCGAGTTCCTTCAGCTCCGCGCCGACATCCTTCGTTGACTGATTCAGGTCCGCTTGTTTCTTCGCGAGGTCTTCGGTTTCGGGCTTCTTCGGGTCGCCGGCGGCCTTACCCGCGGCCTTCGCTACGTCCTTCTCGCCTTTGGCGAGTTCGTCCAGTTTACCCTTGAGGTCTTCCAGTTTGGCAATCTCGGCGCGGCGCTCTTCGATCGCCTTCGCTTGTTTTTCCAACTCGTCTTTGGCCCGTTCGAGGGCCTGAAGTGCGTCCTGCTGCTTCGGCTTCGCCGCGTCCGGCTGCTGGTTATCGAGTTGCGCGGCCGCCTGCTTCTGGGCGTCCAGGGCCTTGTCGAGCGCTGCTTTTGCGTCGGTGTTGGGCGGGAGCGGGGCGCTGCGTAGCTCCTCGGTCTTCTTGGCGACATCCTTCTGTGCGGTTGCGGCCTCGGGGGCCCGTTCCGGCTTGGCCGCGGCCTTGTCGGTTTTGGCGTTTGCGTCCTTCTGTTCCTTGATGATGGCGTCGAGCCGCTCGGCGGCCTGCTTGGTGGCCGCCAGCGAGTCCACCTTTGCGAGTTCCGCCGCGGCGATCTGACGGTCGAGCTCGTCCTTCGCCTCGTTCAGTTCTTCTAACGCCTTTTGCTGGGGCTCTTTGGCGCTGGCGATGTCGCGGTTGCGGAGCTTCTCTTCGGCGTCCCACTCTTTGCGCTCGGCGGAGCGGAGCTTCTCGGCCACGTCCGGGGCCGCCTCGAACGTCGCCTTGTGGGCGTCGCGGGCGGCGAACTCGGCCTTGGTCTGCTGGTTGGCTAACTCGTTCGCGCGGACTGTGTTCGGGTCGCTCCCCTGGCGCTGGATGCGGCGCACCTCGGCGGCGTCGAGCCGCTCGGCGGTGTCACGGTTCACTTTCGTCTGGGCGTCGATCGCCTTGTTGACCTCGGCCTGCGCCTTCTTGAGCGCGTCGAGCCGGCTGGCGGGCGGGGTCCGCAGGGCCGCTGCCAGATCCTTCAGCTCCTTCGTGTGGCGCCGCTGCGGCACGCTGGCACTGGTGAACGCACCCGCTTTCAGGAGGCCGGCGGTGTCCTTCATGTCCTCGGCCAGCTTGGCGCCGCGGGACAACGCCTCGGCCCGTTCGAGCCGGGTCAGTTGGTCCGGGGTGAGCAGCTTCTCGGTCACCAGCCGGTTGACCTGTTTGAACACCGCGAGCACCTCGACCCGCAGTTCGCCCTGTTCGGCGGCGAGCGGCCCGCGGTCGTCGATGCGTACCGATCCGCGGGAGGGCAGGGTGGTGTTCGTGTGCGTGTCGCCGATCAGCGCGATCTGCTTTTCGGCGGCCCGTTCGAGCCGGTCGGCCGCCTCGTCGAGGTTCTTGATGACATCGAGCTGGCCCAGCATCACCTTGAGCTGGGTGATGATCGTCTTGCTCGCCTCGGCGGCCTCTCTTTGCTCCTTGGTCGCATTGGCGGGCGCCGCGACGGCCGCTTCAAGGTGGGCGAGTACGGCCCGGATCTCGGTCTCGCTCAGCCCGCGGAGGTCGTCGGCCACGCCGCGGAGCATCTTCTGCTCGGCGCCCGGCGCGAGCCGCTGGAACATGAGCGCGTCGAGCGTCGAGGACGTGCGGCGCGCGGCCTCGTCGATGCGGGCTTTGATCTTCTGCTGGTCGTCCCGCTGCTTGGCCGGGTCGGCGCTTTTGTCCTGCGAGGTGGCGAGCGGAACGAGGAGCCCGACCAGGAGCAGCGCGGCCGCGAACCAGCTACGACGGGTCGTCATCGGCGGGCCTCCTTGAGGCGTTGGGGTCGTGGGAGAGCGGCGACCCGACGAGAATCCGTTAAGTATCCAACCGTTCCGCACCGAATGCAACCGGGAATCGGTCCGCCCGTTACCGGTTCGCTGCGGCGCCGGACGGGCCGGCGCTACTTCTTCTCCGGCTCTTTCGGCGCGTTCGTGGTTTGCCGGAACAGGTCGGCCTGGTCGGCGGCCAACTCGCGGAGCTTGTCCTGGAGTTGGAGCTGGCGATTCTGCTCGTCGCGCATCTTGATCGCGACGCCCGCTTCCTCGCCGGTCACCACAATTTTGCGCCGGGCCTCTTGCGAGTAGCCCGGGGCGCGCCCGGGTGTAGGGTTCTTGTCGAACGCCTCGACGTACAATTCAACCGTGTCCCCGACCTCGAGTTTCGCGGTGGTGAACCCGCCGCTACCGTCCGGGACGGTTTTTTGCAGCCCGTCGATCTCGAACATGTACCGCCCGCCGGCCTCCAGACCCGCGGGTTCCGCTTCCGGATTCGGCGACGGCTGCGAGTAGAACTCGACGTTCACCTTGAACTGGTCGAACTTGCTCAGCCCCTGCCAGGACTTCTCGAACAGCCCCAGGTCGGGCACGTAGTTGCCCACGGCCGCCAGGTTCGCGGTGACCGGTTTCAGCGGGAGCCGCCTGAAGACCTTCTTGTTTTCGGGCCAGTTCCAGTCCTGGCGCGGGTGCTGGACCTGCTGCCACTCGGGCGGCATCGCGTCGGGGGCGACGCCCTTCGGGATCACCCGATAAGCGACGGCGGCCCGACCGACGCCCTGTTCCGAGCGGGCGCTGTAGACAACCATCACGCGCCCCCCTTCGGCGAGGGGGAACCGGTCGCCCCACTCGTGCGCCAGCTTGGCGGTGGACGTGCCGTGGTAGTTCTCCGGGTCCGGGTGCCGGGTGGACTCGGGCAGGAGCGCGACCGCCGGCGGGCGGTCCTCCAGCATGCGAACGGTGCGCCGGATCGGCACCTCGTTCGTGAAACCGCGGTCGTCGGTCAGTTCGATGCGGTAGCCGATCAGCTTCTCGTTCGTGGGGAACAGCCAGACCGCCGAGCGGCGGTCGGTGTCGATGTCGCGGGGCAACTGGAAGTTGTCCCCCGCCGACGGAACGAAGTCCCGTTCGCGCGCACCCTCGCGCAGGATCGGCACGAGCCGAGCGGACCGGACCGGCTTGTTGAACTTGGCGTCCACGCGGATCTGGGCGAGGGGCAGGGCGTCGCTCACGTCGCCGCGGACCCAGCCGTCGGTCCGGCGCACGAACGGCCAGCCGTCGGGTTGCGTGCCGAGGAACTTCGGGAGCCACAGTTCCGCGGTGAGCGCGTCGCCGTCGGGGCTGAGCTGCGGCCGCCCCTCGAACCGCACCCGGCCGGTTTCGCGCGTGCGACCGCTGTCCAGGCGCGCCGAGAACCCGAAGTTGATGGACGAGGGCGGCAGCTTCGTGACGAAGTACGCGGCCCCGGGCTTGTCGGGCACCTCCTTCTCGTACACGAGGTCGTAGGCCTCCGCGGGCTGGCCGTCGGGCTCGACCCGTAGCCGACCGCTGAACCCGGCCGTCGGCGGCGGGAGCGCGAACCCGTGTTCCGCACGAAGCCGGTCCGTGAACCACGGCCGCGGGTACGCGCCGGTCACCTCGTACCGCACCTCGACCTCCGCCCCGATCGGCCACACCTCTTCGGACACGTTCTTCAACTGGATGCCGCGCGGGATCTCGGCGCTCACCAAAAGCTGGCGGCGCAGCAGCACCCCGGCCAGCGCGGGTTTCGCGAGCCCGAACACGGTCCAGCCGATCAGGACCGGCGACGCCACGAGCAGCGCGAAGCCCAGCCGGCGGTAGTCCACGAGTCGCAGGAGGTTGTGTGCGGCGGCCAACTGGCCCGCCTCGCGCGTCACCGCGGCGATGAGGGCGGGCGACATACCCTGGGTGCGCGCCGCCGGGCGGTTCAACTGGATGGCCGTGACGAGCCGGTGCCCGAACGCCGGGATCGCCTTTTCCGCGTGCTGTGCGAGGTCGTCGATCGGCGGGGTGCGCAGCCACGGGCGAACGAGCAGCCAGTAGGTCAGCCCCAGGGCGAGGGCGAGCTGCCCGACGGTCATTCCGGCGTGCATCCAGCCGGGGGTATCATCGATGACCGCGGCGGGCGGGGGGCGGAACCCGTGGGCGAGCCGCATGTGGTCGCTGAACCAGCGCTCCTCGGCGGTGGGGGCGGTGGGGGCGAACACCCAGGTGGCGTTGAGCACCCGGCGCCACGTCTCGGACCCGAGGTACCGGTCGGCGGTCCAGTCGGCGAAGCACGCGAGCGCGAGGACGGTGCCGAGGATCGCGACCAGTCGCGCCCCGCCCCACACGGCCCGGATGAGTCGCTCGGTGCGCCGCCAGTGCCGGAGTTGCTCGAGTAGCAGGTTCATTCGTCGGTGCCCAAACGCGCCAGCACGTTGGCTATTTGTGACCCCTGCTCCCTTGCGGGAAGGGGCAAAAATCGAACGCCGGCGCGGAGGCGCCGGCCGGTGAGGCGGGTCACTCAGCTCAACCCGCTGAACTTTCGCAGGAACCACTCGACCGACAGCAGCCCGATGAGCAGGAACAGGGGCCACCGGTTCCACAGGACGACTTCCTCGCGCTTGGTGAACGTTGCGAACTGCGCCTTCACGTCGTCGGGTAGCCGGTGCAGATCTTCCTCACGGTAGAACCGGCCCGGCCGTTCGGCCGGCCCGCTCTCGGCCGCGAGCTTCGCCATCTCGGCTTCGGCCAAGCTCCCCGGCGCCTGTTCGTGATCGGGCGGCAGCGTGACCCGGTACTCCAGCGTCGCGGGCGAACGGTTGCCCGGCGACACGTGGAGTTTGTACCGCCCCGCGCGGCTGAACGTCAGCGGCGCGACGTACTCGCCGTCCTGGCCCGACAGCTTCTGGAGCTTCACCGGGATGCGGGCGTCTTTGTCGTCCTCGCCCCCCCCGACTCGTTCCAGCGTGGCGCTGACCTCGTCCGCGGTAAGCGCCTTGAAGTTCTCGTCGAGCACCCGGGCGTAGACCTGCCCGGTCCGGCCCTGCACCGGTTCGAGCGTGTCGAGCGACACCTGGGTCAGCTTCGTTCCCGCCGCGCGCGGGACGCCGGCCTGGTACACGCACTGGCTCCAGAACCGGCCGAAGTACCGGTCGGCCTCGTTGAACCGCCACTTCCAGGTGTCGTCGAACGCGCTGAACAGCACGTACCCCTTACCGTAGTAGTGGCCCGCCAGCAGCGGCAGCGGCCGGTCGTCCGGCTCGGGGGTGCGCTGGGTCGGGTGGACCAGGAACGCCTCGGCGCCGGGCTTCAGCCGCGTCACGGGGTAGTACCACTCCATCGGCTGCAACTGCTTCGTCTGCGACGCCCGCTCCGGGGCCGCCGCCGGGGGCTCGGCTGCTTCGGTGCGGGCGGTGCGGTCCCACAGCATCGCGTTGTCGGTCGGGATGTCCTCCAGCGCCACCAGCGGGCTGCGGATCGCGCTGGGGGCCAGCGCCGGAACGAACGGCTGGTAGTACCGGCCCCCCGGCGGCCGGGGCGGGAACTTCACCGGGACCGCCTCGACCGGGAGCACGTCCGCGATGGTGTGCCGGCCCGTCTCGGCGCTGAGCCACTCGTGCGGCGCGTGGACCTTCCCGGCGATGTGGATCAGCCCGCCCCCCTCGGTCACGAACTCCTTAATCACCTGCTGCTGGTCGGGCGTGAAGAACGCGCCCGGGATGTCGCCAATGATAAGGAGGTCGTAGGCGTTGATCAGCTTGCGGAACGGCTCGCGCTCGAGCGCGAGGGTGCCGTTGACCTGCTGCGTGAACTCGGCCAGCCACGGCTCGCCGAGCCTCATCGCGTCGCGGTCGCCTTCGGTGAGGAAGAATCGCGCGTCCACCCGCCGGTCCCGCTGCAACGCCCGCATCAGGAACTGGAAGTCCTTCCGCGGGAGCCCTTCGACCACGAGCACCTGCAGCTTCTTGGTGATGATCTGGGCCGGCTTGGTCACGGTGTCGGTGAGCGGGTCGCGCGCGCCGGGGCCGTCGGGCCGCACCGTGACCGTGACGGTCACCTCCTGCCGCCTCGCTGCGGCGTCTTCTTGCGTCGGCACGAAGCTGAGTTGCTCGCGGATGTCGTCGCCCTCGCGCACCGGGATGTCCCGCTTCGCGGCCACCTCGCGGTCGCCGAACTTCACCACGATGTCCACGTTGCCCGCGGCCACGCCCTTCACGGCGTACCGCACCGGCACCGTCACGATGTCGTCCTGGAACACGGACTCGGGCACGCTGGCGTCGCGCAGCCGGAGCTGTCCGAAGGACGAGCTGCCGACGCCGTAGACGTGCAGCGGCACCTTGCGGTCGCGGAACCGCTCGGCGAGTTCCGCGAAGGTCTTGCTGCCACCGTTCTCGCGCCCGTCGGTGACCACCACCACCGCCGCGGGCAGGTCGTTGTCGTCGCGGTTGAGTAGCTCCAGCGCGGACGCGATGAGGGCCGTGCGCGGCTGGTCGGGGGTCTGTGTCTTGAGCCACCCGAGGTCGTTGCCGTCCTTGCCGCCGGAGCGGGTCGTGCCGAACGTCGAGACCTCGAGCGGTCCGATCGCCTTGAGCCGGTTCAGCAGGTCGAGGCGCGGGTTCGTGAGCGCGGCGCGGGCGACCGCGAACCGCGACGGGCGCTCCTCCTTTTCCGGCGGGGCCGTCGGGAGCGGCTTGTTCGGCTCGATGAGGTCGAACGCCAGGGCCGCCCGCCAGTGGTCTTCCGGCGCGGGTCGGGGGTCCTTCTGGTCCATGCTCTGGGACACGTCGATGAGCACCGCGACGGGGCGCCGCCGCTGGGCGCTGTCCTCCCGGACCCACGTGGGGCGGAGCAGCAGGAACGCGACCACCAGCACCACCGCCACGCGCACGCCCGCGAGCAGCAGCCGGCGCACGACGCCGAGCCCACCGGCCTCGAACACGTAGAGCGCCCCGACAGCGACCACCGCGGCCACCGCCAGCAGCAGCGCCAGCCACGCGGGGAACCAGCCGCGGCGCTGCAACTCGGCGAACAGTTCGGCGGACGCGAACAGAGCGTTCATAGGCGCGCGGCACCCGTTGTCGAACAAAGACCCGGCGTCTGACACCACGTCCGGTTGAAGGCGAGTTCTCATTCACCGCCCGGCGGATTGCCTTTGTATCTTGTGGCACAGACATTCCTGTCTGTGCGGCGCGAGAAGGCCGCACAGACAGGAATGTCTGTGCCACAAAGGCAACAACCAAACACTGCGCCAGTGGAACGCGGCGAGTTATAAGCCAGATGGCGCCGCGCCGTTCGCAGGTCACCACGCCCGGCCGCAGAACCACGCCCACGTCGCTTCACCCATCAGGAGCAACAACAGCGCCAGCAGGACCCACTCGGTCCATTCGCCGTGGGTCCGGCGCTCGCGGATCGCGGTCTCGGTGCCGGCCCCTGCCTGGATGACCGTCGGGCGGTACCCGAGCATTTTCTCCAGCTCTGAATCAGACACCGGTTCGAGGTTGTCGGTTTCGCGCAAATCCGGATTGACCGCGAACGTGGCACCCTCGGCTTCCGTCCCACCGACCGGCACGATCGCGTACTCGCCGGCCACCAGCGAGTCGGCGCTGACGACCGGCCGCGCCCCGGCACCGGCCTTCGCTTCGCCGAGCTTCACCCGCTGACGGTTCCGCCCGTCGTCGCCTTTCCCGGTTCGCGGGCGCGGCTTGATCAGTTCGTACCCGGGCGCCACAACCGGCGGCGCCCAGGTGAGCGTGTCGCCGGCCGTCCGTGCGCCGCCCGGAACCTTCCGCCCCGTGAGGTGGGAGACGATGTACGTGGTCAGCGGGACCGCGAACTGGCCGTCTGCCATCAGCCTGCTACCCCAGGATTCGTCGAGCGGGGCGGCGAAGAAGAGCACCTCGCCGTCGCCGACCACCCGCGACGCCACCAGCGGCCGGTTGTCGGTGGTGCGGACCCGCACCCGCCCGCCGGCGGCGTCGGGGGCGGTGTCGTCCAGGTGCAGCATCCGGGTGAACGTGGCGCGGTCGATCCAGTCGGCGTAGGGCTTCACCTTCCCGAACACGTCGTCCCGGTCGTCGATGCTTTCGGCCGCCGGCCGGAACGGCGCCTCGGCGGTCGCGGCCGGGAGGTCCGGCCCGAGCGGCACGGGTAACAGCCCGGCGCCCGCGCGGCCCAGCACGCGGTTGTAGTCGCCCGGGTTCACCAGCGGGCCGGCGCCGATGACGAGCCCGCCGCCGCCCTTCACGAACTCGGCGAGCTGCGAGACGAACGCGGGCGGCATCCCGACGAACGGGTCGTCGGTGCGCACCGGCGCGTTCAGCAGGTAAACGATGTCCTTGCCGGCCAGTTTGTCCGGCCCGACCTCGGCCGGCTGCACGGACTCCGTGGAGATGAAGTACTTTTCGATCTTGTCCCGCTCGCGCTCGGTGTCGAACGGGACCAGGGCTTTGCGCACAAACCAGTCGCCGGCGTCGGTCGCCGGCAGGCCCGCGAACGGGTGGGCCACCAGCAGCGCGTTCACCTTGTCGCGCACGCCGACGATCTTGTAAAGGACGTTGTCCCCGTCGAGCCCGTCGCCGTCGGCGTACACCGCCAGCCGCCGCGCCCCGGCTTCGTCGAGGCCGCCGGTGAGCGTGACCTCGGCGGTGGCGCCGGGGTCGATTTGGTCGATCTGGGTCGCGTCGCGCTCCACCGCCTTGCCGTCGAGTTCGAGCGACACCTTGATCCCGCGCACCGGTTCCGGGCCGGTGTTCTTGACCGTCACGACGAAGGGCACGCGGGTGCGGGTGTGCGGGATCGCGGCCAGTAGCTTCACGTCCACGACCGAGACGTTCGGGATCTTGCGCTCCGGGTTCCCGCACCGGACGAACACGAGCCCCGTCTTCTTCTCGCGGGCCTCCTCGCACTTCGCCCGCACCCCCGGCTGCTGGCGCTCGAACCCGCTCTTCTGCATGTCGCTGAAGACGTAAATCTCCTTCGCCGGGGCGGTGCCGGTCTCGGCCGCCGCGAGCGCGTCGGTCAGCCCGGGTAGGAAGTCCGTCGAGAGGCTCGTCACCTCGATGGAGCGGATGAGCTGCTTCGCTTGGTCGCGGTTGTACCGCGACACCGGGCCGAGCGCTTGCGCGCGGTCGGCGCAGGCGTAGATCTGCACGGACGACTGGTCGGGCAGGGCGTCGAGCACCGCGACGGCCGCGTCCTTGGCGCGCTCGAGCCGCGTTTTCTCGCCGTCGCGGGCGGCCATGCTGTACGACGTGTCGAACACCAGGACCGCGTCGACGGGGCCGTCCGATGCGGCCCCGGACACGGAATCGAGCGCCGGTCGGGCCAGCGCGAGGGCGAGCAGGATCAGCGCGAGGCACCGGAGCAGCAGGAGCAGCCGCTCCTGGAACTTGAGGCGGCGGCTGGTCTGCTCGACGGCCTCCTTGAGCAGCTTCATCGGCCCCCACGGCAGCGGCTTGTACCGCGCGCGGTAGAAGAAGTGCAGCGCGAGCGGCACGGTAACGGCCGCCGCGCCGAACAGCATCAGGGGGGCCTGGAACGGCATCGCGGGGAACCCTGTCGGTGAGCGGCGTCGTTACCGGTTGCTCGTCAGGGGGCGCGCGGCCGGGGCGGGCGGCTTCTCGGCGGACTTCTCGAACTTCAGCACGAGGACGCCCGGCGCGGACGGCTGGGGCGTGCGGGCCTTGAACTCGGTCGGCAGTGCGCCGCCGCCCGAGAACGCGACGAGGAGGTGGTCCCCGTCGAACTGGTAGATCCACTTTTCCGGCGGCAGCGGCTTGCCGTCCGGTCCGCTCGGGGTCAGGGTCAGCGTCTTCGGGTTCGCGGCGGTGTCCCAAACGACGGCGTGCGTTTCGCCCGGGTCGGCGGACGATTCGCCGTAGGTCAGCTTGGTGCTCGAAAAGTTCAGCCACAGCGCGCGGTTGGCGGACGGCGGCTTCATCCCGTCCCCCTTGTCCCCGCCGACCATTTTCCAGTACCCCTGGCACCGGTCCTGGTCCGACGCGGTCGCCCCGGGGCCGGTCGGTCCCGGAGGAGCGCCCTCGGGAGCAGGGGCGGGTGCGGGCGTTTTGCCACACCCGGCGGCGAGAACCGTGCCCACGAGCAGCGCGGTGAAAGCGGACGTGCGCATCGGTTCGTTGCTCCTTACTGGCTTTAACAGACGTTTTGGTACTTGGCTTTCAGTGTGGTCCGCTCGCTCCGCGAGCGGTACTTTAGGTATCAAATTAATCGTTCCCAATGCACCCTGCCCAAGGTCGCAACCGCTCGCGGAGCGAGCGGACCACACTGAAAGCCAGGACCAAAACGTCGGTGTGCGGCTGAGCGGGCCGGAGTGCATCGGGTTTTGTCCGAGTCTCTAGCTACTTGGCCGTTGCTCGGATCGGGAGTGTGCTCACGGGCTGGGTGCTGGCGCTGGCTCGCGTCCGGAACGGCGGCGGTTCGGTCGTTCTCTTCAGCGTGATGACCATCACCGCGGGGACCGCCGGCTGCCCCGCCTGGCTCGATTCCGCCCGAGGCTTGAACTCCGTCGGCACCAACGTTTTGTTCTTCTTGATGAACGCGACCGTGAGGGTGTCGCCGTCCAGTTTGTAGATCCAGCGCCACGTTTCCGACGGGCGCGGGGGATTGGCGCTGCCGGCACCCGTTCCGTAGGCCGCTCCTCGGGAGGTGCCGGCCCGATAGGCCCCCGCCCGCGCGGTGCTGAACGCCGCCGTCGCGCGCGGGGCGACCGCGGTGCCGCCGCGCGCGGTGGACACCGCCACGGGAACGTCCGGGCCGCCGAGCCGGAGCGCCAGCACCTTCGGGTTCTTGGATTCATCCAGGGTGAACGACACCGGCTCGTTCTCGCCCTGCTCGACGATGATCATCCGGTACCCGTCGAACACGAGCCGGACCTGCTTGATCATCTCCTCGGCGTCTTTCCGTTCGGCGCCGGTCAGCGTCTCGATGTGCCCGTCCTCGGCGGACGTGACGGCCCACACGCCCTGAAGCGCCTTGGCGTCTCCTCTGAGTTCGTCCGACCGGGAGTTGGGCTGGGTCGGCCGCGCGCAGCCGCCAACGGCGGCTGCGGCAATCAGTACGAGCGGGACGAACTTGCGCATGGACGTTTCCTCGCTTCACTTCGGGACACGGGTGAAGGTCATGAGCTGGATGCCGCCCGGTGTGTCCTTGTTGTCGAACCCGCGGGGCGCCTGGTTGCCGCCCGAAGTAGCGAGTACGAGTGTATCAGCTTTGAACTTGTAAATCATCACGCACGGTAGCTCCGCTGCCTCGTCTCGAACCGGCACGCCCTTCAGAGTGGTCACCCGCGCTTCGGGCCACGCCAGCCGGGGCGGGTTCGCCGTCGTGTCGAGTCGAATCACGGCGATGCGCCGTTGGTTCTGTTGTTTGTCAACGACGGTCATCTTGTTGCCACGGAACTCCAGGACGATTTCAATACGGGTGTCGGGTGGTACGTTTTTCCCGTTGAATTCCATCTCTGTGAGCTTCCAGTCGCCCTGGAGCTTTTGGAGATCCGGCTCCTCCCCCTTCATCAGGTGCTTGGGCACCGGGGCGCCCAGCACCGGGTCGCCGGGGGCACAGAAAAGGGCGAACGGAACGGCGAACAGTGCGAGCGCGGGGAACTTCATGGGGCGTTTCCTGGCCCGTAGGCCCGTTGCCGGTGGCACGGCTTGCGAAGCGATCGTACCACACGACCGTTGGGGAAAATTGAACAGGACCGACGCAGTTGCGACAGTAAGAGCGGCCGGGCGCAGGTCCGCTCTCGCTCATCTCTCTCCCGTTAATCCGGTCCGGTCTGCCACCGTCTTCGGTTCCGCCACTGCCCAGCCACAGGCCGCGGGAAACAAGTCCATGTCCTTCCGTTCCGCGTCGATGAGCGTTCCGATGTGCCCGTCCTCGGCGGAGGTGACGGCCCACACGCCCTGGAGCGCCTTGGCGTCCCCCTTAAGTTCGTCCGACCGGGAGTTGGGCTGGGCCGGACGCGCGCAGCCGCCAACGAGCACGAGCGGGACGAACTTGCGCATGGCCGGTTCCTCGCTTCACTTCTGGACGCGGGTGAAGGTCAGGAGCACGACCTCCGGTTCGTCCTTGTTGTCGAACCCGCGGGGCGCCTGCTCCTGGTTGCCGCTGCGGGCGGCGAGTACGAGTTTACCAGCTTCGAACTTGTAAAGCATCACGCACGGCTTCTCCGCATCGTCGTCCTTCACCGGCCCGCCGTTCAGGTCGGTGACCCGCGCCTGCTGCCAGGTGATTCGGGCCGGCTGCGCTTTCGTGTCGAGCCGGAAGGTGGCGGTCGTCCGCTGGTTTTGTTGCCCGGCGGTCACGATCAGCGTGTCGCCGCGCACCTCCAGCCCGCTGCCGGCGTTGTGTCGGCTCATGTCGATTTCGGCTCCGCCGAGCGACACCGCCGTGAGGTTCCACTCGCCCTGGAGTTTTTGAAGCTCCGGGTCTTCGCCCTTCATCAGGTGTTTGGGCACCGGGGCGCTCAGTACCGGGTCGCCGAGGGCACAGACAAGTGCGAAGGGAACCGCGAACAGCGCGAGGAACTTCATGGGGCGTTTCCTGGTCTGGAGGCCCGTTGCCGGTGGCACTGTTAGCAAGCGACCGCACCACACGACCGCTGGGGAAAATTGAACAGGACCGACGCGATGAGTGAGATGCGAGGGGCCGGAGGCGGGCCGCTCTCGCTCATCTCTCTCCCGTTAATCCGGTCTGCCACCGTCTTCGGTTCCCTCACTGTCCAGCCACAGGCTGCGGGAAACAAGCCCATTTACATCCTGATGCACGGCCCTGGTAGTTATGTCTATTTCTTGTGGCACAGACATTCCTGTCTGTCGACTTTCTCGCGCCGCACAGACAGGAATGTCTGTGCCACAAAGACACAATTAAAGCAGACACCAGCAACCGAATTGTGTACGAGTTTAGGCATCAGGGGCGTTCCAGCACCCACACGGGCGGGCCGTCGGGCGCGTCGAACGCCGTCGGGCGCGGGCTCGGGTTGGGCGCGACGACCACCCGTGCGGTTCCGTCCGAGAACGCATAAATCCCGCGCAACACGAACGCCGACGGCTGATCGTCGGGGCCGAGGAGCGTGAGGTCGAGTTCCTTCGGGTTCGCTTCGGGGCGGAGCGTGAGCCGGTACCGCTTCTGCTCCTGCTCGCCGACGAGGTACACCCACCGGTCGCCGGTGATTCGCGCCGTCACGGGAAGCCGGGTCTCGCGCCCGTTCGGGGCGAGGCGCCACACGCCCTGGAGCCGTTCGGCGTCGTCTCGGGGTTCAAGAGAGCGGAGAGCGAAGTACCCTGCGGCGCCTGCGGCGAGTCCCAGCACCACGAGACCGATACCCCAGAACCGCTTTCCGGAGGACGGTCGGGAAGATCCAACCGGCGGGCGTGCGGGACCGGTATCGGCTTGCGAAAGCCGTTCCTCCCCCTTCGCTTCGGTTGGGGGGGCCGTGGGTGTCGGTTCTTCAGCCACGCTCATTTGCGTCCCATTTGCAGCCGGCGCACGAGGTATTCCGACAGCGCCACCTCGAGCGGCCGGTTCGTGAGCATCTTGACGTAGTCTACGCCGGCCCGGTCGCAACCGGCCTGGATGTCCGCGAGGTACCGCTTCACCACCCGCAGGTACGCCGGGCGCAACAGTTGCGGGCGCGTCCTCAGCTCTTCTGCCCCCTCCAACCCGACGAACCGGATGTTCCCGTCCAACGGGAAATTCACCTCGTCCGGGTGGAGCACGTGGAACAGGATCACCTCGTGCCCGCGGAACCGGAGGTGGCGGAGCCCGTCCAGAATGGGTTCGAGGTCTTCGAGGCAGTCGGAGATCAGGCACACAATCCCGCGGCGGCCGAGCCGGTCCGCGACCTCGCCGAGCAGCGGGCCGATGCGGGTGCGGTCCCCCGGCTCCGTGCCTTCCAGCGTGTGGGTGATCGCGTTGATGTGGGCGAGGGACGAACTCGCCGGCAGTTCCGCCACCCAGCCGGTGTTGAAAATGCGGAGGCTCACGGTGTCGCGCTGGCGGACCGTGAGATACGCCAGCGACGCCGCGAGCAGCTTCGCGAACGCCAGCTTGTTCGCGTCCCCGCCGCCGTACCGCATCGAGTTGCTGCCGTCGAGCAGCAGGTGGCACAGGAAGTTGGTTTCCTGCTCGTACTGCTTGATGGTGTACCGCTCGCTGCGCCCGTAGCCCTTCCAGTCGATGTGCCGGATGTCGTCGCCGGGCACGTACTCGCGGTGCTGCACGAACTCGACCGAGAACCCCTTGAACGGGCTCTTGTGGTCGCCCACGCGCAGCCCCTCCACCACCTGCCGGGCTTTCAAACCCAGGGCTTCGGCGCGGGCCAGGACACGGGGATCGAGGTAGGTCGGCATTGTGGGGTCGCCGAATGCGGAGCGCGGAACTCGGAATCAGAAGCCCACCGGCGCGGAAGCGAACACGGTTCGGATTGCCAGCGTTCGTTCCGAATTCCGCGTTCCGCATTCCGGGTTCGTCAGGCGGCCACCGCTTTGGCGGCGGTTTTGACCAACCGACGGATCACCTCGTCCACGGTGACGCCCTCGCTCTGGGCCGCGAAGTTCAGGATGAGCCGGTGCCGCAGGATCGGCGTCGCCACCGCGACCACGTCGTCGCCGGCGACGTGGTTCGACCCGCGGAGCAGGGCGTGCGCCTTGGCCGCCAAGATCAGGTTCATGCTGGCGCGGGGGCCGGCGCCCCAGGTGAGCCACTTGTGGACGAACTCGGCCGCCTCCGGCGTTCCGGGGCGCGACAGCCGGGTGATCCGCTTCGCGAAGTCGAACACCTTGTCCGACACCGGCACCCGCCGGACGATCTGTTGGAGGCCGATGATGTCTTCCGCGTTGAGCACCGGCTCGACCTTCACCTTCGTGTCCGCGGTGCCCATCCGCATGATCTGCTCTTCCTCGTCGGCGGTCGGGTAATCGACCTTGATGAGGAAGAGAAACCGGTCGAGCTGGGCCTCGGGAAGGGGGTAGGTGCCTTCTTGCTCGATGGGGTTTTGGGTGGCGAGCACGAAGAACGGGGCGCGCATCGGGTGGTCGGAGCCGCCGATACTGACCTTGCGCTCCTGCATCGCTTCGAGCAGCGCCGCCTGCGTCTTGGGCGGGGTCCGGTTGATCTCGTCCGCCAGCACGATGTTCGCAAAGATCGGCCCGGCCATGAACTTAAACATTCGCTCCCGGGTCACCGGATCGTCCTGAATCACTTCGGAACCGGTGATGTCGGACGGCATCAGGTCGGGGGTGAACTGGATGCGCTTGAAGCCGAGGTCGAGCGCCTGCGCCAGCGTTGACACCATCAGCGTCTTTGCGAGCCCGGGCACGCCCATCAGGAGCGCGTGGCTGCGGCAGAAGATTGCCATCAGTAGTTCATCGAGCACCTTTTCCTGACCGACCACGACCTTGGCGATCTCACGCTTGAGCTTCTGGTGCGCGGCGCGGAGCCTCTCGATCATTTCGACGTCGTTTTCCGCACTGTTGGCGCTCATGTTCACAGGGATCGAGGTTGAGGGGAGCGGCGGAGGAGTTCGGGGCCGACGGGCAAGAGCAATCGTACCCGCACCCGGCGGACCGACGCAACGCATTAAACGCCCCGAGCGCGCGAAAGTGTCGCGGGTCGAGGATGTAGGTCGCGGGGCGTGGGACTCGCCTGGGCCTTTGTGAGGCGCTGTAATGCGGACTGATTTCGTGCGACTAAAGTGGGCTGGTCGGCGGGGCGCTGTAACCCCCGTTACAGCGCGGCCCGGTCGTCATCGGATGGGGCGCCGACTGGCCGATCGCTACCAACCGACTGGCGATTCGCTGGGTGATCGCTACCCACAAAATCGCACGGCCCAATCGTCAGATTCGGCAGATGGAGCAACACCGCTCGGCCGCAGTTGTGAGCGGATGTTATCTTGCAAAACTTTACTTTTCAATAACTTACGGACTGCGAAATGCGAGCAAACAACGCCGATTCGGGGGCACCAATCCGTCTCCGGTCGCCGCGCCCGATGCGGTCGGACCGTTCCAGAACGACCAAACAGAGAAAAGAGGTGCGGAAAATGCAAGATGCGCCGACGAAGCCGCGCGTCGGCGCATCCGGTGGCTGTTCCTGAACCGGGCGTGCCGTCACTCCCCGAAGCCATTCGGGTGGGCCTTGTGCCACCGCCACGCGGTTTCGAGGATCGCGGTCAGCGTGTCGTACTTGGCCGACCAGCCGAGTTCGCGGGCGATCTTGCCGGCGTCCGCGACGAGCGCCGGCGGGTCGCCGGCGCGGCGCGGCTCCTCCTTGACCGGCACCTTCAGACCGGTGATCTGCTCCACCGCGGCGATCACCTCGCGCACGCTGTACCCGCGCCCGAGTCCCACGTTGTACGCCAGTTTCGACCCCGGCCCGATCTTGTCGAGCGCGAGGATGTGGGCGCGGGCGAGGTCGCCCACGTGGATGTAGTCGCGGACGCAAGTACCGTCGGGCGTGGGGTAGTCGGTGCCGAACACGGAGACGTGCGGGATCTTTCCGGTCGCGGCCCGGAACACCAGCGGGATCAGGTGCGTTTCCGGGTCGTGGTCCTCCCCGATCGTGCCGTCTTCGGCCGCGCCGGCGGCGTTGAAGTACCGCAGCGCGCAGTACCCGAACGGGTACGCCCCGGCGAAGTCCGCCAGCGCGTGCTCGAACGCCAGTTTGCTGTTCCCGTAAGGGTTCACCGGCCGCTGCGGGGCGGTCTCGGCGATCGGCACCGCGTCGGGCACGCCGTAGGTGGCACAGGTGCTGGAGAAGACGAACTTCTGCACCCCGTTGCGGCGGCACCGGTCGAGCAGTTGCAACGAGTAGATGAGGTTGTTCGTGTAGTACTTGGCGGGGCTGGTGACGGACTCGCCGACGTAGGCGTAGGCCGCGAAGTGGATCACCGCTTCGATCCGGTTCACCACGAGCAGGTTGTCGACGTGGTCGATGTCGCGGAGGTTGCCGACCACAAGGTTGGCGTCGGGGACGGCCTGGCGGTGCCCGTATTCGAGGCTGTCGAACACGGTCACCTCGTGCCCGCCGGCGAGCAACTGCCGAACGGTGTGCGAGCCGATGTACCCGGCCCCGCCGGTGACCAGAATGCGCATGAGGGGTTCGCCTTTCGTCTGTCGGTCTTCGCTGTCTGTCTTAGCCGCCGGGGCGGAATGCTCAACACCTGCGCCACGCACCTTCGCGCCGGGCCGCGGTTCCGGGTACAATCCCACCGCCGTTTACAGAAGGACCAACTGTGCCAGACCGCGCCGCACTGCTGATCGCCGTCGAAACGTTCTTTGAGGCCGGGCCGCTGGTCCAGTACGCCGCGGCCGACTGCGCCGAACTGCACCGCGCGCTCCCGGCCGCCGGGTACGCGCCGGAGCGGTGCACGCTGCTGGCCGCCCACCGGACCACCAAGGCCGTGATCGAGGCCACCTTGAAGCGACTACCCAAGGTCGCCGGCGACGCCGAGTCGCTGTTCGTGTTGGTGGTGTCACGTGGGTTTAACGTGAAGGGTCGCGGGTACGTCGCCTGCGCCGACACCATCGCCCCCGATCCGCTCGAAACCGCCATTCCCGTGGCAGAGTTCCTGGCCGCGGTGAGCAAGGTGAAGGCCAAAGAGGTGACGGTGTGCTTCGACATCGATCCGCTCCACCTGGGCGAGAGCAAGCTGCTCCATCCCGGGTTGGACGATGCGGAACTGGCCGCGCTGTTTGAGAAGTCGCCCAAGTGCGCCGGGCTGACGGCGTGCGCCGAGGGCGAACGCTCGTTCGAATCGGCCCAACTGCGGCACGGCATCTGGCGGCACCACCTCATCGAGGCGCTCACAGGGAAGACGCGCACCGGGGTCGGCAAGGACGGCACGCTCACGGCCGCGGCGCTGCACGAGTTCCTGGCGGATGCGGTGCCCCGGACCCTGCGGCGGACCTATGAGACGCCTCAGGAGCAGACCCCGGCGCTGTACGGCGAGGCCAACGCCTCGGTGACCGTGGCCGAGTTGGAAAAGGTGCTCGGCCCGGGCGGCGACCTGCTCGACCCGGCGCGGATGAAGCGGGTGGTGTTCCGCTCGGAGAGCCTGAGCGAGGTGAAGAACCTCGCCGGCTACCGGAAGGGGCAGCCCGTTCCCGACCGCGCGAACGAGTGGGCGCGGAAGTACGTGAACCGCGTCGCGGCGGCGGACATCAAGCTCGACCTCGACAACACGTTTGAAATGGTCCGCGAGATGTTCGGCTACAAGCGGAAGGACCTGGACGTGTCGGCGGAGCGCGACGGGCTGGGGTACATCCGCACGCCGGACTTCGAGTACACCGTGACCGTGAGCGTGAGCGAGGAGGACCCGTCGGAGGTGCTGTGGCGGCGGGAGGTGAGCCGGCTCTCGGGCCCGGAGTTCGTCCGCGGCGAGGGGTTCCGTAACGTGTTCGGGACGATGTTCGACCGGCTCGTGTTCGAGTTCGCCAGCGCGGTCGATGTGGCGGACTTCGTGGACCGGATCGAGGACGCGCCGCCGGAGGGCGTGAAGGTGACGGTCGCGAGCGACTCCGGCGCCGCGGTGATCGGGCTGGCCGGCTTCGGGGGCAAGATCAGCGTGAACCGCGACGCGGTGGTGATCCAGGGGCAGGCGGGGAACCCGTCGAGCCTGCTGGAGCAGTTTCTGGTGTTCCTGCAAAAGTTCGGCGCGCTGGGGGAGCCGAAGGCGCTCACGAGCGGCGGGTGACTCACTCCGGCGCCCGGCGGTGGTAGACGATGAGCGGCCCGTCCTTTGGCACGAACGCGGTCGGGCGCACGCTCTCGACGCGCTGCACCTGCCCGCCCCGCAGGACCAGCGGGGGGGAGCCGATGCACACCCGCATCCGGTTCGCGCCGCTGAGTTCGTAAATGGCCCGCACGGTGAGCCGCATGCCGTCGCTGTTGGTGTACGTCAGGTCCAGGTGCTTCGGGGACTTCGTCTCGTCGAGCGCGTACTCGAAGTCCTCGAACGTGTCGCCCTGGAACTGCTCCGACCACGTGCCCTCGGAGACCAGCGCGTGCTTGCGGCGCTGGCTGCGGTCCTCGGTCGCGGTGGGCGACTCGAAATCGACCACGACCCACTCGCCCAGGACCTGCTCGGCGTCGGGGGCCGGCGGTTCGCCGCAACCGCTCACCAGGGCCGCGGTGATGAGAATGAAGCGCTTCATGCGTGAACCCTAGAGCGCGGTTTCACTCCTGCGGGGGCAGAATGTCGGGCTCAATTTGGTAACCGTCGGCGATTGCGTTGGTGCTGTTGAAAAGTGCGATCACGGCCATAACTTCGCCCAGCGCCTCCACGCCCAGCCCCAGCTTGCGGGCCGCCGCGGTGTGCGAGTTGACGCAGTACGAGCACCCGTTCGTGGCGCTCACGGCCAGCGCGATGAGCTCCCGGGTGAGGGGATCGAGCGGCGACGTTCGGCCGCTCGCCTCGGGGTGCATGATCGCCTTCAGGCGGGTCCAGACCAGTTCGAGGTGGTCGGGGTTGGTGGCCAGCACGCGCCACATGTTCGGCACGAAGGTGATGTTCTTCGTCGCCTTGATGTCGGCGTACACCGCGGCCACTTTGCCGGTCGCGGCCGCCTCGGGGACGGGCGCCACGGTCGCGATGCGGTCGGTTGCCATTCGTGCTTCTCCCGGATGAGCGGACGTGCGTCCCGCCGCCGGGCGAACGGTCGTCCCGGCGGCGGTAGTGTCTTCATACG